>NZ_JACJTH010000035.1:0-246631 GCF_014698595.1 Synechocystis sp. FACHB-908
AACCATCTGTATATCGAGGCTTTTCCTATTTTATATATCTTGGAAGCCTCAGTTATTTTTCCTCCAGCTTCTATATAAGCTACTACCCTTTGCCTTAAATCTAAACTGTAAGCTATTGTTTAAACCTGTTCATTTTGTACACTCCATAATTTTACATTAAATTCTCTCATCGTTAATTGAAATGACTATAGTTCAAAAATTAACCGAAGAATTAAAGCTCTCGCGTGGATTCCATTGGATAGCTCCCTGTCCCGTGACCCACAATTGACCTCGATATTTTCCTATTGCTTGCTCCAAATTTTTGCTTACATAGGGTGCAATGGCGATCGCCGTGGGAGGTCGTAAACTATCCAACCAACTGTAGGGAAAAAACTGACCAACCCAGATGATAATTTGGGGTCGTTGATCCAGCGGCAACTTCAAAGCAGTTTGATCTTTCTGGGGAACTTGTAGAAAAATCCACCAGCGTTTTTGAGCAAATTCCAGTTGCAAAATCCCTGGGCTGATGGCTACCCAACTCAGATGGGCGCAGGAAGGCGGTAGCGGTTGACCAATTATGGCGGGGGTGATGGTTAGTTTACAGTCAACTTGATTAATGCCCTTTTGAGCTAGGAAGGGAGCTAACAATCTTGGTGCAGATTGATCCTCCGCCCTAGTAATGGTGGTTACTGCGCCTGGACTCTGGGCCACAATGACAGGAAATTCTTTACTATCAAAAATGGTCAATTCCACCCTAGTTTGCAGGCTAAAAATCAGGGGTAAAATAATGGTGCCCAGTAAAAATGTGGAAACCAAACCCCAACGCCGTCGCCACCAGGGAAAGGCCCAGATCAAACAAAAAGCGCCGTACATTATGACCACTTGTCCTAAGCCCACTTCCCCCACTGCCACGGTGGGTAATTGTTGAAATTGGTCGGCGATCGCCATTAACCAACGGGCAGGGAAAGCTAGCAACCAACCAGTGGCACTACCCAGGGGGGGAAAAATGAGCGCACATAGAGCACTGACCATTCCCCCCAAGCTCAACAGGGCTAACAAAGGGGTAATTAGAATATTAAGGGGTAAGGCAGCAGGGATAAAATAGCCAAATTGTTGCAGAAGTATGGGTGTAGTCCAAACACTTGCTGCTAAGGGCACTGCTATCACCCCGGCAATTTTTCCTGGCAAAAAATCCAGCCGTTGCTGTAAGGGAGGCACCATCACCACAATGCCTAAAGTGGCTAAAAAACTGAGTTGAAAGCCCAACGCTTGGCTCCAGACGGGGTTAACCAATAGCATCACTGTGGCAATGAGCAATAACGCCCCCACGGTGTTTAATTTTTGTTCGCTGGCCAGGGCCGCCATTACCCCCACCCAGAGTAAACTAGCCCGGATTACTGAAGGTTCCAGCCCTGTTAAGCCCAGGTAAAATGCCAGGGTAATTAGCCCGACGGCGATCGCCAATTTAGAACTGACACCGGCCTTTTTGCCCAGGAGCAATACAGTCCCCACCAGTAGGGAAACTTGATAACCAGAGGCAGCCAGGAAATGGGAAAGCCCCACCGATTGGAAAAGATTGCGTAATTCCGTGGGCAAATTAACCGCTTTGGCGCCCAAGACAATGGAACTAATTAGCAAGCCAGGCCATTGCCCTTGCCCCTGGACTGGTAACCAGGCTGTCTGGGCGTTGACAATTCTTTGTCGCAGGGGATTGAGACCGCAAAATTTTTCCCCCACTAGAGTCGCCGTTTCTCCTCTTAACCCGGCAAAAATACCCTGACGGGCCAAATATTGAGCAAAATTAAAGGCCCCCGGATTCTGGGGGGTACTGGGACGGTACAGCAAACCTGTAACCCGTATTTGCTGGCATTGTTGCCAGGGTTGTTCTCCCATGGGCAAAGTCAGGTAAACAGTGCCAGAACGGGGCCGAAATTCTTTTTCGGGCGGCCGTTGCAGCTGCTCTACCTTGAGCCAAAATTGTTGTTGCCCTTGGGCGTTTTCTCTCCCTCCAGCCTTCAATGTACCGATCGCCGTGATGGTCTGAAAACTTTTGGCCGGAGGATCTAGAAGGCGGCTAATGTCAGTTAAACCAGGCTGGGGCATGCGCCAAAGGGCGTAATAACTGGCCAGCAACGCAATTATTCCCGCCAGTAACCATTGCCATCTGGTTGGGCCCCGTCGCCAAACTAAGGGTAGAAAAATAATGGCGATCGTCGTAGCAAAAAACCACAGCCCAGCCAGCACAATCAATTGATTAAGATTGAAAAAATCAACATCAAGCCCCGTCCCCAACAATCCCAGAATAAAGCTAAGACAAATTAAGGCCAGGGGATGGAAGCGCATCAGTTTAACTCCATATCAAGTTTCCGAAAATTTCCTTGATTAGGGGAAATAACGGGAGACAAGTTTTTACAGTGGTTAGGGTATTTGCGTGTCACAGTAAAAACTCAGCAGAATAAGCGTTATGACAGCTTTATCGGTGTCAAGTTGCCAATATCAATTCACTAATCTCTCCAAGGAATGGGGTAAACCTCTCTGGATGAAACTAGAAGCGGTCTTAATGTACATGAGTGGCATGTCAATGAATGCTACAGCAAAACTATTGTGAGTTTCTACTCAGTCAGTGCTCAACTGGATTAGGGATTTTGGCGAAGCAAACTACGAGAAACCAGCTCCAGACTCAGCAATCGTAGTAGAATTAGACGGACTGTGGCATTTTCTTCTGACTGGAGGCCCTATCAATAACTGCTGAAGAACATCCCGATACTTTTCATGGGATTAGCAAAAGAGAAACAGTGGGAATTGAGAGAAACAACTCAGATAATCGTCATTAGTTTGCTAGATTTCATCGCCGCACGAAAGTCGTCTCCAGGTCAGCCCACATGGTTGATATCACCATGGAAATCTTTGCTAAATTCAGGGTCAATGGTAGTATGGAACTATTGCCCAACTGGTACTTCTCATTACTTTCTTGAAACTCTCTAAATTCCCGGCAAGGAACAGGGAAAAACTGAATGAAGGCAAACTTTATCCCCGCTTAGGTGTTTTACCGAAAACCGTCGTAAAGCTTCTGGTTTGAGCCATGGGTAATATAGTGTGTCAACGTTTAAATATCTGACCATGGCCCGTCAGCAAACTGCAAATGGAGCCCAGTCTCCTCGGAGTAAAAAAATTTTTGTATAATTCCGGGAACGGTATTTCTCCTTACTCCGCCTGAATGGTCAAGTCCACCCCTTCTCCTCTCCTCTCCGTTGCAATTCGTGCGGCTACGGTGGAAGATATTCCGCCCCTGGCCAATCTCCTAATTAAAAGTTTCCATCCCCCCCAAAACTGGTTGATGTGGAGCTATCCTTTTTTGCGCCTGGGCATCACAGAAGATCTGAGGCTACGCATGCGCCATGGCGATAATGCCTACCATTGCCTCATTGCGGTTAATTCAGATAACGGAGAAATACTTGGCACCGCTGAAGTTTCCCTCAAACACTGGTTCACCCGCCCCAAAACCACTGCCTACATTTCTAACCTAGCCGTGAGCCCCCAACATCGCCGCCTAGGGATCGCCAAGCAATTAATCCAAAAATGTGAAGCCATTGCCGACCAGTGGCAGTGCCGTCGCCTTAGTCTCCATGTGATGGAAAATAATTTGGGCGCCCAAAATCTCTACCAAACCTTGGGATTCATTTATCAAGAAGCAGAATGGAGTTGGCGGGCTTGGCTATGGCAGAAACCCCGACGGTTACTATGGGAAAAGATTCTAACCACGGAAATTCTTTGTCCCACCCCTGTCCACCAAACCCCCTAATGACTTCCGCCGAAGCCTTACTGGAGCAGATCCAAAACAAACAATCCCTAGTGATCAACCCCCGTCGTCGCAATGGGGTTATTTTAGTGAAGCCCTACCATGCTGAATTTGCTGGGCCAGGGGCCTTTGTGGGGGGAGACCTAGACCAAGATGTGACCTTTTGTTACCCGGTGGGTAACCTTGCTTGGTTAACTCCTCCATCCTCCGCAGAGCAAATCAAGGCTTATCTAATTCGCCGACAGTGGACTGTGTTAATCAAACAAATTGTTGATAATCCCATCGCCATGGAAAGGGCCCAGGTGATTTTAAATCAGCTAGAAAATTGGTTTGATGATGCCACGGTGGCGCTTTTGCCAGATTCTGCGGTGGCAACTTTAGTGGGGGTTTTACCTTCTACGGTACGGAGTGCCCGCACCAATGCAACGGTGTTTTAGCTCCTTTTCAGCCTGAGACAGTTTATTTGCTTGCCTGTCAATGGAAATGATGATGATTTCCCGATTATTAGGATTAGGCCGTTGCCCAAAATGTTGGTCGGTCAACAAAATCTCTGACCTATAAATGTTAATCAACTGGATAACTTTTCCTGGAGTATTAGGTATAGTTTGCTGGCAAATATTTTTTGACCAACAACTAAAAGTTAAGTAAAGGTTAAGGATCCGTTAAGCAAAGTTTAATGCTCCGGGTCACTTATAAAAATATTTTATGAATAACGTCGTAGCAGATATGAAATTACCAAACTCGGGGCGGAATTCTAGAGGGAGCGATGGCTCAAACTAGGTAAATTGGTCAGCCAAAGCCCTTCTCTGTCGAGGTTATACGTTTTTTGCATAGCTTTTAGTCGGTGCCCTTGGAATTGTTCAAAATAGGTGCTAGAATTCTCACTGAGGAATTTCTTGGTCTTCGCTGATCAAGAATCAGGTCAATAATCCAAGTTTCAACTGCTATTCAATTTATCGGTTGTGCCTGGCTTGATTAATGTAATCGGTGTGAGGATCCCTTTGTTATGAATAAGTTGACCAGTCATTTACTGAAATTATTTCCGTTGGCCCTAGGTAGCTCCTTGGCTATTGTTCCCGGCGCCATGGCCCAGTCCACAGGTGAATTGGCCACCCCTGGAGATTTCCCTAGAATTAGTAATCAGGGTGACAGTCTGGAACTGATGCGTCGTCGTCAGAATGCCGGTACCTTCAATGCGGCTACCCCAGATATCACCGACATGTCCCAGGTAACTAGTGTGTCCGAGTTGCGGGATGTGCAACCCACCGCCTGGGCCTATGAAGCATTAAAAAGTTTAGTAGAACGCTACGGTTGTATTGTTGGTTATCCTGACCGGACTTTCCGCGGCGATCGGGCCCTTTCCCGTTGGGAATTCGCCGCTGGTTTGAATGCTTGTATGAACGTGATGGAGCGTTTGATTCAGGAGAACGTGGCGGTCCTACGGGAAGACATTGATAAACTCAAGCGCTTGATGCAAGAGTTTGAAGCGGAATTGGCCGCCCTTGGTGCTCGTATTGATAACCTGGAAACCCGCACGTCTTTCCTAGAAGATCATCAATTCTCCACCACCACCAAGCTGAACGGGGTCGCCGTTTTTGCCTTGGTTGACCAGTGGGGCGGTGATAAAGCTGTGGATTGGCGGCAACAGGACAACATTGACAACTTCGGCGCTGCCGCTCCGGCTCCGGTAGAAGAGAATGCTACCCTCTCCAGTAGGGTTCGTTTAAACTTTGACACTAGCTTTACTGGTAAGGACTTACTACGTACCCGTTTGCAGGCTGGTAGTGTGCCCAACTTGTCTGGTCCTACTGGCACCAACATGGCTCGTCTTTCCTTTGACGGTTCCAGCCCGGACAATAACGTTGATATTAACAAGTTGTTCTATCGCTTCCCCATGGGTAACCTTACCACCTGGATTGGCGGTACTGGTTTAGCTCTGGACGATGTGTTCAAAACCTATAATCCCTACCTAGAAAGTGGGGACAGTGGTGCTTTGAGTCGCTTTAGCCGCTATAGTCCCTTTGTAAACCGGGGTCCTGAGGGGACTGGTGGAGCTTTGCGTTATAAATTCAATGACGTTTTCACTGTCAGTGCGGCCTATTTGGCTGATACAGGCCAGGCTAGCACCCCCTCCGATGATGTTTTCACTAGTGGAGGCAATACCTTCCGTAGTGGTAATGGCTTCTTTAACGGTAGCTATAGCACTGGGGTTCAATTTGACATCAAACCAGTCGACAACTTCAGCTTTGGTATTTCTTACTTGCACAAATACTACAGCCAAGGGGATGTTAACCTGACCGGCAGCACCGGTAGCCGCATTGCTAGTAATCCCTTTTACCAGGCGGCTACCACCATGGATACCTATAACCTCCAAGCTACCTGGCAGATCACCGACAAGTTTAATCTTTCCGGTTGGTTTGGCTATGCCAATGCCACAGCCCAAGGTTTCAACACCGGTGGTAATCCCCAAAACCGTGATGGTTTAGGCGCTGACCTCTGGACGTGGAATGCAGCTCTGTCCGTCATTGATGTGTTCAAAGAGGGGGCGGTGTTGTCCCTGAGTGGTGGTTTGATGCCCTATGCTCCCTACGTTGGTAGCTTGAGCGGCGATCGCATTAGCAATGACCGCAACTCCCCCTATATCATCGAGGCTCAATACCAGTTCCCTGTGAACAAAAACATCCAAATTACCCCTGGTGCTTACGTAATTCTTAGCCCCGAAGCCAACAGCAACAACAGTGCCATTTGGGTTGGTGTACTCCGCACCACCTTCAAGTTCTAGGAACTTTGTTGGGGTAAAACCAATACTCACACCAGTAACTTCCAGATATTTAGCCCCCACTTTATTGCTGGGGGTTTTTTCAATACTAATCTTGGCGATCGCCTGCTGGTGGGATGAAAAACTCCATATCCGGCAAAACTATTTAGACGGTACAGTTCGTCGGTTAGGATTATTTAGGGATGATGGTAGTCGGAAAAATTCTCAGATAAACCTTAGTTTTACCCCCGATCGCCAAGGTCAACCTGGTTAACCTGCAAAAATTAATCGCCATGAGCCAATCTAAGGAAAATTATCATTTATTGTTGGTGGACGACGATCCCAATCTACTCCTTTTGGTCAAGGATTATTTGGAATATCAGGGTTACCAAGTCACCACCGCTGGGAACGGTCGTGAAGCTCTGGACCTGCTGACAACTACAGTGCCCGATATGATTGTTTGTGACATCATGATGCCGGAGATGGATGGCTACGCCTTCATCGAGCAGGTGCGCCAAAACCCGGATATTAGTTGGATTCCGGTGATGTTTCTTTCTGCCAAAGGCCAAAGCCACAATCGGGTGAAAGGACTCAACGTGGGAGCGGATATTTATATGGCTAAACCCTTTGAGCCGGAGGAACTGGCCGCCCAAGTGCAATCTTGTCTCCGTCAAGCTGATCGCCTATTGCAACACAATAATCATCCCCTGGAAGACAATGCTCGGGTGCAGGTGGCCAGGGACGTGGAACTCACCCCCACCGAAACCAAGGTGATTCAATTGGTAGCCCAGGGATTGGCCAACCGGGAAATTGCCGACCACTTAAAAGTCAGTCAGCGCACTGTCGAAAGTCATGTATCGAATATGTTAAACAAGACAGGATTACACAACCGCACCGAGTTAGCCCGTTGGGCGATCCAAAAAAGTATTGCTTGAGGTTCTTTGCCACTGGTTTTCTAGTGGGCCAGCACCAATTAGAAAAACAACATATTCATGAACTACTTTTCCTGTTCCCTGCCGAAAAGTTTGGGTCTAATTTGTGCCAGCTTGCTGAGTCTCCCGGCCCTGGCCCCGCCGGTCTGGGCTGGCTCCTTGGAATATTGGAAATTTGATCTGCGGGATAGTCGTCTGGACATCATTACCGATGAAGATGTCAGACCCCAGGTAAATGTGCTGCGAAACCCCACCAGGGTGGTGGTGGATTTACCAGGTATCGAACACCGGGGCCCTACCATTTATAAGCCCCTTACCCAGTATGTTAAAGAAGCAAGGGTTGGTCGATGGAATAATAATTCGACTCGCATTGTCTTGGAATTGACGGAACCTTTCACGGTCAAGCCCTGGGAAGTGCAGGTGCGGGGGTTAGCACCCAATCGTTGGTATGCCCGCCTACCCACCATCCTCCAACCTTCGGAATATAGTTTGCCCCAGGAAACGGTGGCGGTTAATGTGCCAGCCCCAGCCCCCAGGCCCCTACGACGCTTTACGGTGGTTCTAGATGCGGGCCATGGCGGTCAGGATCCAGGGGCGATCGGGCAACGGGGCATCCGAGAAAAGGATGTGGTGTTGGCCATTACCAGGGGGGTGGCTAGGGAGTTGGAAAAACAGGGCATTGAAGTGGTGATGACCCGCAACAGTGATATATTTGTTTCTCTGCAGGGTCGGGTGCAGAGGGCAGCGGCGGCCCGGGCGGACATTTTTGTTAGTATCCATGCGAACTCCATCGGGTTGGGGCGGCCGGAAGTCAATGGGGTGGAAACCTATTATTTCCAAACGGGGCGTTCCTTAGCCCAAACCATTCATCGCAGTATCCTACAGCGGCTTAATGTGCGCGATCGCCGGGTGCGCCAGGCTAGATTTTATGTGTTGCGCCGTACTTCCATGCCTTCTACCCTAGTGGAGGTGGGTTTTGTCACGGGGAGTCAAGATAGTCGCAATCTTAGTAATCCCCGCTTTCAACAGCAAATGGCTGAGGCGATCGCCGCCGGTATCGTACAGTATTTGAAGTAAGTTCACCCCCCGACCGCAGTCGAATGTTTTCCCCCGACCCCATACTTCCCGACGACGGCCAACATCCCTGGCGTTACCGACTAGACCAGTTCACCAAGGAGGAACAAACCGCCCTAGGGGCCCTGGCCTGGGCGTTTTACCAACAATGGCCAGCCAAAGAACAGTATTTAGGTTTGGACCTCCATCCTCAAGCCCATTTCATTAGCTGTGCTCCCCAGGCGATCGCCCAACTCAATGACCAGGTGAACGGCCGCATCCAAGAAATGGTGGGAATTTTGTACGGTTATGACCCGAGAACAGAAGTGGCCATTTTTGTCATTGGCCCCACCCAATTCAAACTGCTCTTTTTCCAGCCAATTCCCGACCCCGCCAGTTGTTTTGCCGCATTGGGACTGACCATTGAGGAACTCAAACACAGGCTGGAAAAGACACTCCAGGAAAAACTAGCCTAGGGACTAGTGGACTCAATCAATTCTAGATTGGCGCCTGGGTTGATAAATGTTTGATTATTGCCCCCTGCATTGCGGCACACAGCACCACTGTCCGATTGAAAGACGGTGAAGCGGTCATTGACTTGGCATAGTTTGATGGACTCACTACCTGCCATCTCAGCAATGGCTTTGCGGTTCGGAGCCACCCCATCGCTAATTTTGAAGTAGGTAAAGGCACTGTCGGAATAGACCACACACTCCCCCGGTTCTACCACCCACCAACCTTCACTCACCCAAATCCCATTGGGATTTTCGTAGCCCTGAGCCATGAATAAGTTGGTGTTGAGATAATTGCAGCTTTTTCCGGCGATCGCCGGGGTTGGGGCAAAAACACTGCCTACCAAGGTGGATCCTAGTACCATCACCGCCGCAGACCATAACCCTTTATTAACCATAAAAACTCCTCAAACCACAGAAATTGTTAACGCCAATCTTACTAGAACTAGGCTGGCTTTGCCCACGGCCAGGGATGGGCTTACCCTGGGGATAAATAGTTTTTTGGTATTAAACTAAACAGGCCGTAACGGACAATACGGAAATTGTCGCTCCCAAAACACAAAATAGTCAGCACATCGACATAATTGACGGCGATCGCCTAAATTACTAGAGTTGAGGCCAGTTTTGCCGTTGCCTTTTTTTCTTTTGTGTGAGGAGTCAGCATGATGTCGTTTAACCCCCAGATTGTGACGAGGGATGTTTTCTATCCCCAAGGCACATTGAGTGCCGCTGTCACCCAAGCTTTCCAAGCTGATTTAGCAA
Source organism: Synechocystis sp. FACHB-908 (assembly GCF_014698595.1). Taxonomy (NCBI): domain Bacteria; kingdom Bacillati; phylum Cyanobacteriota; class Cyanophyceae; order Synechococcales; family Merismopediaceae; genus Synechocystis; species Synechocystis sp. FACHB-908. The sequence continues at coordinate 9,796 of NZ_JACJTH010000035.1, forward strand.
GCTGGTTAGCCACTACCTCCAGTCCGGTGATGGTGATTGACTTTAGCCAGGTGGACTTCCTCGACAGCGCTATTTTGGTGGTTTTGGTCAACACCTACAAAGAACTCCAGAGTCAAAACAGAACCTTGCTGTTAAGTGGGGTTTCCCCAGAACTGAAAATCATTTTTGAGTTGACCCAACTAAATCGAGTTTTTCCCATCTATAGCAACCCGGAAGTCGCCCTGGCCAACGGGGAAAAACCTGCCCTGGCCGCCTAGAACTTCGGAACTAATAAGAGGAGCTGGATTTGCCTCCCTGGTCAATTTTTATCAGGGTCGCTGGGGTTGCATGGACTTTGGGGACTAAAATCTAGGTAATCCGCCCGGTTCATTGTTATTTTTTTGCCATCGTGTCTTCCCCGAAAAGCAAAGCCATCACTGTTCGTCCCACTCCCCCCCTGTCCCCGAGATTAGCTGCAGAGGAAAAGTTTAAGCAAGAAAAACTCCACGATACGGAGCTACTGTTGCAGGATATGTTTATTCGGGAGGAAGCCACCGTTAAATTGATTTTTGACTCCCTCTACGACATTGGTGCCATCAATATAATCAATAAAAAATTTCCCTTTCCCCCCCTAAATCGCTTTCTTAAATCCATTGTTGGGGTACCAAAGCCCATTGCTAAAATATTGCTATTTCGTTGGTTTGTGGCCAATTGCCCTAGCTTGCTCACTAATTGGCTCCACAGTAAAGTCCGCTTCAAGTAGGGGAACAGTGTAGTGATGGTAGGTTCGGGGCAATGTGAACAACTACGGTGCGGCAGACCAGGGCATTGGGCCCTATTGCTTCTGTTGTCGACTTCCAGTCCCATGGTTTTTTCCTTGGACCCTGGTTGGGCCCAATCTCCAACCTTGCCGCCCCCAGATGATATTCCCGAAGAAATTTTACGCACAGAAATCATCCTTGAAGGGCGATCGCCTCTGGATGGGGAACCCTTGACCGCGACAGAATACGCGGAATTAATGGAAGCCCTGGCAGAAAATCCTAACCCGCCCCAACTTAGTCCCAGAATTCGCCATCTGGTGTTTTTGTTGAGGGTGAGGAAATTTTTTCGGACTTTGATTCCATTTTTGTGACTTTTGGTTGCCCTGACAAGGGCATAGCTAGCCCAATTAGCAATGAATCAATATGTTCAGCGAAGAACATGTTTGGAAAGTTTTATTCTGCTCCCTAAATCTGCCAATACTGTAGGGTCTGAAAGGCTTTCAAAACAAGTCTTGGGATGCCTTTAACAGCAGTTTTGCACAAAAAATTACTGTCCTGGTTTTATTGCAAGTGGCCATACCCCTATTCCAAAATCAGAGTATCTTTGGTTTTTTGCCGACGCTGCCTGTCTTTATCTTGATATTCTTGGATGCAATTATCCTGTTCGACCATTACACAACTGAGGTAATCTGTGATCTCGACCAATCCAGCCCTTAATGCTTTGCCCACAGGAGCCCTGGAAGTGCTTTGATTATCCTGACCCGTATTAACAATGCCCAAAATATTGACGTTATTAGCGGAACTAGCAGCAGTATCGGTGGCACGTCCTTCCACTGTTCTGGCATAAACTACTTCCCCTGTGCTGCTGTCAACCACCCGCAGGTCTATGGCAACATAGGCTTCTTGCTTGGCCTGACGCTCGCTGTTCCCAATACTAAAAAGACCCAGGTTAAGTCCAAAGTTGTTACCCCCAGATTCCGAGCTTACCCCTTCCTCATAGGCGGTAACTCTCCCCAAAACAATATACTGAGCCCCAGTCAACTGTCCTCTTTGAGCAGAGGTTTCTGGTCTCGTTAATCCTAATTCTGCTAATTCCTGTTCCGACAAAACACTACCTAGATTTTGTCTTTCCACTACTTGAAAGTTACCAGTGGAGGTAAGTTCGTTACTGAGTGCATCGGCTAATTCCCTGGAGGTATTACCACTCCACCACCACCAACTCATGTTGGTATCATTTTTAAACTCTGGTACAGAAATGGTCGGTTTACCTTGCGCCTGGGCCGCTAAGGTCCCCGAGAACATGCCCGCCAACACCAAGAAAAATGGGAAAAGCTTTGATATCAAGGGAGCAGCCACCCTGTCTAGGTTGTGAGTTGCCATGGCGTTTATAGCTGATTTTTTAACCAAGGCTACAGTAGTGACGAGACAACAGTCAATAAAATATTTAACTTTTGGTTAACCAGATTTTTTGAGCGCAACTACGAAACTGTTTTAATCGGGCATTTAGCCCAATAATTGTCTACGTTTTTGTTCAAATTCGTATTCTGTGAGTAGTCCTTCTAGTCGCAACTGTTCCAACTCCCGCATAGCTTCGGCCATGGTAATAACCTGTTGGGACGGTTGCAGGCTGTCTCCATTTTGGTGCCAGGCTCCCCCAAGATCGTTGAACTGTCGGTTAAAATCCTCTTCTCCCTGGACGAAATACCACACTGCATCAATGGCGCAGGCAATTCTAGGTATGGGGGTGTTCCACAGTAACCAATAGATTCCTGCCCACACGGGTTGCCCCAGGTAAAGCTTGTGGAGACCAGCAATGGGCCAAGGTAGTACCGCCGATGTCACCGCCAAGGCGATCGCCCAGTAGCGACGTTTTGGCAAAGATAACAAGGGACTTAAAAAAGACATCATTTCAACTCTGAACAGGATCTGAATCAGTTGTAATTTTAGCCTTAGTCAGGGGGAATGTCGGCAGGAAAAACTGGCCTATGGGCTTGTTTCAAGACCGGTCTGCCAACCACAATCCTGGCGATCGCCGGCAAATTCGGGAAACCGTATTTTGCTAGGCAAAAATAAGTTTTACAATGGGAAGAACTCCATGGCACGGGGTCTTCTGTCAATACAGAGGGTCTTTGTGCCCCTTTAGTTCCCCCAGGGGTTGGGCACGATTCGACTGAGGCACCCAAGCTAAGGTCTCCCAAAAATCCCATTTTCAACAAATCTTTTGCCTCTATTATTTTAGATTTTCACAAACTTTTGCTAAATTACTAAATTTTCATAGTTGATCGAGGTAAATTATTGGTTTTTAATTGGTTACTGAACTGGGTTACATTTTTCCCTTGTGTCCAATAACTTTAATTAAATAATTAGATTTTACTTGACCATATCATTCACCCTAGATGTCATAGTTATGAGTTTTTTTGATTCAGATATTATCCAACAAGAAGCCAAACAATTGTTTGAAGACTATCAATCCCTAACCAAATTGGGTGGTGACTATGGAAAATTTGATCGGGATGGCAAAGTGATTTTCATCGAGCAAATGGAGGCTTTGATGGAACGCTACAAAATCTTTATGAAGCGCTTTGAGCTTTCCGATGACTTCATGGCCAAGATGACTGTTGAGCAAATGAAAACCCAACTGGGCCAGTTTGGCATCTCCCCTCAGCAAATGTTCGACCAAATGAATTTGACACTGGAAAGAATGAAAGCCGAAATCAAGTAGACTTCACGGTGTCGAAATTGTCTAGCCAGACGTTCCTCACCAATGTCAGAATGATGGGAGTAGGTTCCCCGTAGCAATTGCGAGAACTATGCCCACCCTGGATCTTTTGGGTTTTCCTCACCACTATCAACAATCTGGCTCTGATCGACAGGGAGCTGCCCCCAGCTTAATTTTTGTCCATGGTTGGCTCCTTAGTCACCATTACTGGTTGCCCTTGATGGAACTTTTATCCGGGCAATATTCCTGCGTTAGCTATGACCTGAGAGGGTTTGGTGCTTCCCAGAGTTTAGGCCATCCCCGTTCAGAATATGACCTGGAAGCCTATGGTCAAGATTTGATTGATCTATTGGAAAAACTAAACATTGAACAAGCTTGGCTAGTGGGCCATTCCTTAGGGGGGAGTGTGGCCATTTGGGCGGCCCACCTTTGTCCGGAGCGGGTTAAGGGGGTAGTTTGCGTGAATGCTGGGGGGGGAATTTACCTAAAGGAAGAATTTGAAAAGTTTCGCTCTGCTGGGGAAAAGTTATTGGATTTTCGTCCCCCTTGGCTAGGAAGATTGCCGTTGTTGGATTTGGCTTTCAGTCGGATGATGGTGGAGAAACCCTTAGCTAGAAAGTGGGGCAGACAACGGTTATTGGATTTCTTGCGAGCGGATCAGCAAGCTGCCCGGGGGTCGTTACTGGAAAGTACGACGGAAGCGGCGGTGCATTTACTCCCCAAGTTGGTGGCAGAATTACCCCAGCCAATGTATTTCTTGGCGGGCCAAAATGACCGGGTGATGGAATTGCAATATGTCAAATATTTGGCCAGTTTCCATGGTTTGTTTGCCCAGTTGGGAACTAATGTGGTGGAAATAGAGAACTGCGGCCACTTTGCCATGTTGGAACAGTTGCCAGTGGTGGCGAATAAACTCCAACAAATCCTGGCTACGGATCACTGAATGGGGGCAATTGTTGGCCGTTGACAATGCTTTTATCGGAAAATTCGGTCACCATAGAAATCAATGCTCCCCCCTTGATTTGGCTCTGCTATGGTCTCCCTGGAATCTTCCCCCCCAGCCCTATCTCCCCACACTCCTCCCCTGTTTTGGCAATGGCGTAACCAGGCGATCGCCTATCAACAAAGGGGAGATCGAGGGCCAGCTGTGGTACTAATCCATGGCTTTGGGGCATCCTGGGGCCATTGGCGCAAAAATATCCCTGTCCTGGGGGAATATTGCCGTTGCTACGCCATTGATCTGTTAGGCTTTGGTGCTTCCGCCAAACCTCTCCCTAGTCAAGCATTGGGTTACACCTTCAGCACCTGGGGCGACCTGGTGGCGGACTTTTGCCGGGAAGTAATTGGTGGCCCGGCCGTACTTATTGGCAATTCCATCGGCTGTGTGGTGGCCATGCAAACTGCCACCGACCACCCAGAATTGGTCACCGGCCTGATTGCTCTTAACTGTTCCCTGCGGTTACTCCATGATCGCAAGCGGTCAGCGTTGCCTTGGTACCGTCGGGTAGGGGCAGGGGTCTTGCAAAAGGTGCTGGGCTATCCCCAGATTGGCAAACTTTTCTTCCGACAGGTGGCCCGGGCCAAAACCGTTCGTCAGGCCCTCTGCCAAGCCTATGGGGACAAAAATGCGGTGACCGATGAGTTGGTGGCCATGCTCCTGCGGCCAGCCCAGGATGAAGGGGCGGCGGAAGTATTTTTGGCTTTCACCAGCTATTCCCAAGGCCCCCTACCGGAGGATTTACTACCCCGCATCCATTGCCCAACGGTGCTGATTTGGGGGGAGGCTGATCCCTGGGAACCGATCGCCTTGGGGAGAGCTTTGGCAAACCATAACTGTGTGGAGCAATTCATTAGCTTACCGGGGTTGGGGCACTGTCCCCAGGACGAAGCTCCGGAGGTAATTAATCCAATTTTGCGACAATGGATTACAGAGTGGAGTTAGACCTACCATAGCCACCATTGGTTAGGGATAGAAAATGGCTTTCCTCCCTAGGGAGCCGAGGATGTCAATGGTAAGATCTTTGGGCATACTGGATGTCAGCACTCCCAATCAAGCATTCAAGGAAATTCAACCAGAGGAGGTTTAGGACAATGGGTGAACAAACTCCCTATCAGACGCTGGGTATATCAGAGGAAGCAACTTTTGAAGATATCCAAGCAGTCAAAACTCGGCTGTTTCGGGAACATGAGGGGAACACCCAGCTTTTAGAAGAGGTGGAGGCCGCCTACGACGCCATTATTATGGAACGGCTCCGTCTGCGTCAGGAAGGAAAAATCAAAGTGCCGGAAAAAATTCGTTTCCCCGAACGTCAGGTGGAAAGTACCGGCAATGGCTTCCCTTCCCTTCCAGCCCCCACAGCCCCCAGTTGGCTAGCCAATTCCCTAGATACTCCTTCCCAAAACGATATTCTTTGGCCCGCTGGCTTTTTTGCTGGCTTGATCTTGATCAGTTGGCTCACCCAAGGAGCGGGGGGATCAGTCCAATCCTTACTATTGGTGGTGGGGGTGTTTGGTAATATCTTCTTTCTCAATCGTAAACAGCGCAAATTTGGTAAGGCCCTACTGCTTAGTTTAGGAGCCCTTTTGGTGGGGATAATTTTGGGCACTGTCTTGGGTCAGTTGCTCTTGGGAGCTAATGTGGCGATCGGCCCTAACTTGGAACAAATTTCTGCCACTATTGCCTTTATTATCCTTTGGTTGATCAGCAGTTTTGTGCGGTAACAAATAGTCCCGACGGCCCACACACCTATGGGTCCATTTCCTCGGAGCCAAGTTATTGCGGTTGGGAAGGGGGAATACCCTTAATGGCAATTAGGGCCTCCATAACGTTTTTAACCACCGGGGCAGCCACGGTCCCCCCATAGGCATTGGCCCCCTTGGGTTCATCGATAATGGCCACCACCACATAGCGGGGATTGTCCACCGGCAAGATAGACACGAAGCTAGTGATTTTGGCGTTGGCTAAATAGCCCCCTCTGGGGCCAGCTTTTTGGGCTGTACCAGTTTTCCCACCCACCCGATAACCGGGAATCAGGGCCGCCTTGCCGGTACCCCCATCGCCGCTAACCACGGATTCCATCATTTGCACCACGGAATGAGCTACTTCCGGCTTCACCACTTGTTTAACGGGGTGATCGGGTTGCCAGTGGAGATGGTTGCGGGCATCCACCAGACCTTTAACCACGTGGGGAGTAACTAATTTGCCACCGTTGGCTAACATGGCGTTGAGTTGCAGTAATTTGATCGGAGTGAGGGAAAGACCCTGACCAAAGGAAGTGGTGGCCTGTTCAATGGGGTCATCCATAAAACTTTGCCTGGGCTTGAGATAACTGGCTGCTTCTCCGGGCAAGTCAATGCCTGTACGACTGTCTAACCCCACCCCCTGCAATAATTCATAGTATCGTTCCGGCTTGAGACGACGGGCGATCGCCACCATGGCCACGTTACTGGAATAGCGGAGCACCTGGGTGATGTTGATCATACCTGCGCCACTTTTGCTGGCATTGGAAATGGTCCAAGGCCCTACCCGCACCGAACCACTATCATTAATCCTGTCCTCTGGTTTCAACACCCCTTCATTCATCGCTAGGGCGACAATCACCGGCTTAAAGGTTGATCCCGGCTCGTACAGATCGCTCACGGACCAGTTTTTGAAATACTCCACCTTGGCTTTGTAGTATTCGTTGGGATTGAAGGTGGGCTCATTAACCATGGCGAGGATGGCTCCGTCCTGGGCATCCATGACCAAAACTGTGCCCCGCTTAGCTTTTTGTTGGGCAACCTGGGCCTTGAGCAATTCCCGGGCGGCCCGCTGCAAACGCATATCAATGGTTAACTGTACCTGCCAATCGTTGGACTGCAATAGGTTATCTGGCAAAGAATCCGGCAGCACAACCCCTTTCCCCGTGCGCCGAATGGCATAGGTCTCCACTTCTCGCTCCAAAATTTCTCTCTGACTGAGTTCTAGGCCTGCCTGGCCCTGGTGCTCCCCGTCTACGTAGCCAACAACATCGGCGGCCATTTCATCCTGGGGATAATAGCGACTATATTGTTTTTCCAAATCCACCCCCCCCATCCGTAAAGAGCCAATGCGGACAGCCTGGGACTCGTTGAGGCCGGTGGCCAGTTTGATGCCCGATTCCTTTTCTTTGAATTTTTCTTTTAGTTGGGCTGGGGTAATATCCCCCAAAATTGCCGATAGTTCCCTGGCAATGTAGTCAGTGGGATCGGTAATTTCCTTGGTGGCTTCAAAGTAACGGGGATGGACAAACAGAGTATAAGTTAGGCGATCGGTGGCTAAAACATTACCCTGGCTGTCCACAATGGAACGGCGGGGCACGTAGGGTTGCATGCTGGTGCTCTGTTGAGCCTTGGCCATGCGTTGCAGTTGGTTAGCTTCCACCACCTGGAGCCGGTAAAGACGATAAGCAAGCCCTCCCATGGCTACAAATAAAAACCCCCAGACCAAAAGCAAGCGCACTACCGGCACCCCCTGTTGTTGGGTTTTTTGTCTGTGCCTTTCCTGACGGGAAATATGCTTGGTAAAGGGAGATGAATTGGCAGTTGAAGAATTTAGTTTTGGGTGGGAGGAGTCCATGGCTCGAATTGTTTAGTAGGCAACGGGCCTAGTGGTGATGTTGAAATTGCTGGCGGAGGCAACGGTGGATTTATCAACGGAAGCAGGGGGAACACTAGCCTGGGCTGGCAGAAAAATATTCTGGCCAGGACTGGCCTTAACCAAACCAGAACTTGGTTGATTTGCTTCTTGGGCTAGTTGATGTTTGATGGCTTCAGTGTTGGTGATCAGTTGGCGTTCCGTTTGCTGGAGCGCTTTAAGTTGTTGATATTCCTTGCTCCAGAGGGTGGGGGTGTACACCGTCCAACCATAAACCCCTAAAACCGTCGCCACTATTCCCAAGGTAAGGCAAGAAGTGGCCTGTTGAAACCGCAACAAGACCTGTAGAGAAGTGGGTAAAGATTCCTGGGGAGAGGTAATTAGGGGCGTAGGTTGGGAGGCAACTACGGTGGTACGGCGGGAGGCAAAGGCCGGTTTGGGTAAGGCAGACATATAAAAGTTAGTTAGGACTACAAAGGTGCGGTGGGTGAATTGTCTTCACTTTAACGGCAATGGGACAGAATTGGGTCTTTGAGGGGAAACTTTTAGGAGAATGTCGATAAAAACGACTTTTTGGTTTCCATACTCTGTTAGTTAATGGCTCTGAATGGGGTTCGAGATGGACAGTTTTGCTAGTGCAAATTTCGTAGCACAACTACGTGTTTTGATGTCAATAAATTGGGGATCACTTATTATGACCAGGTTTCGCTGCATTGATACCATTCTTGGATTCATCCATCTGGGCTAAAGAATTTTCCTAAAGACCAGTTAACTTTTCCCCCCGCAGGGACAGATCAAGCAATTGGATGGGATGAATAACCCCTAGATTCTGGCCTTGTTTTCCCAGATGTTTTTGGATTTGCAAAGAGCAGCCAGGGTTGGCGGAAATGATTAATTGGGCACCGGTTTGACAGAGATTGTTAACTTTTTGCTGCCCCAGTTCCTCTGCTACGGCTGGTTGGAGCATGTTATAGACCCCGGCACTGCCACAACAGAGGGCCGCATCCAAGGGCTCCCGCAACTGTAAATGGGGAATTTGGGCAATCAACTGTCGGGGTTGGAGACTAATTTTTTGACCATGGATCAGATGGCAAGCATCTTGATAAACCACAGGGGTTAATTCCTCAGTGACGGGGTGGAGGGTTTGATTTAACCCTATCTCCATCAGAAACTCATTAATGTCTCGTACTTTACTAACAAAGGCTTGGGCTTTGGGTAAATATTCAGCATCGTCGGCCAAGATATGATGATATTCCTTCAGTGTGTGACCGCAACCGGCGGCATTAATAATGATGTAGTCCACCTCCGTATTAGCAAAACTGTCGATCATTTGTCTGGCGATCGCCTCGGCTTGATCTGTTTGGCCTTGGTGGGCGGGGAGGGCGGCGCAACAACCTTGGGATTGGGGAATCACTACTTCGCAACCATTGGCAGTTAAAACCCGGACAGTGGCTTCATTGACGGGGGAGAAAAATAATCTTTGTACACACCCAAGAATTATCCCCACTCGGTAACGCTTTTCCCCCTGGGCAGAAATTTCCGTTGGATAATTATCCCGAAAAGAAGCGGCGGTCACCCTGGGCAAAATACTTTCCATGGCCGCTAAACGGGGAAAAAATCTGCTCAATAAGCCCGTTGCTTGCACTAATTTTTGCAAACCACAATTTTGGTAGACCCAGAGCAGGGGCAACAATAACCGCAACCGCCAGGGATAGGGAAATAAGTTAAAAATGATCCCCCGCAAGAGGCGATCGCCAAAGGGACGGTCATGATTTCGTTCCACCTGGGGCCTGGTGGCGGAGATCAACTGGTCATACTGCACCCCCGAAGGACAGGCACTGACACAGGCTAAGCAACCTAAACAACTGTCAAAATGCTGGATGGTGGTGGCATCTAAACTGGCTTGGCCTTGGTTAATGCCATTCATTAGATAGATGCGGCCCCGGGGGGAATCGGTTTCCTTGCCAATGACCCGGTAGCTCGGGCAGGTATTCAAACAAAAACCGCAATGGACACAGCTATCCAACACGGCCTGGGGAGGGGGATTTTGGGAATCAAAGCCGATTTTGGGCTGGTTGACGGCCTGGGCCAAGGCGGTGAAGGAGGGAGGAGCCGACATAGGGACCATGGGGAAAAACACTGTCCCCTATGATCACACTTTTTTCTAGTCTGAAACCGTCAACTTACCCTTAACTTAATCAATGGCCTCAGTAGCGTAAAACCAAGGCAATACGTTGATGTTGAGAGAGGGTGCCATCTTCGACTAAAGCCACTTCCCCACCATTGGCTAACACCACTTCGATGATTTCGTCCACTGCGTCGTCGATGACTTCCGTGCCACCGGGTTCCGCCACCAATTCAATGCCTCCGTTAGTGGAGATAATGGCAGGCTCATGGTAGCTTTTCTCCACCACCAGCAATTTACCTCGACCTTCCTGGGCTAAACGCCAGGCTTCCCCCACGGTGGAAACAAATTTTTGCGCACTAACTGCTTCATCCAAGGAGGTTAAGGCTTGATTTTGTTTAGCTTCCCTGACCGTTTGCATAATCTCCCACACCTGGGGGGTAAGTTCGCTGATGCTGGCCCGGTCAAAATTCCCCAGTAACGTACCGGCGATCGCCGCTGAATGCTGGGACACTTCTTGGAAAAAGGACACTAAACGATCCACACCGCCCACCACTAACGGTAAATTTTCCCCTTCGTTATAGGTACTAAAAGCCCGGTCCACTTCCTGGATAAAACGACGCTGGCGATCGTCTCGATAACTGGAATCAGTGTCCGCTGGTAACGCTTCTGTTCCCCCAGGTCCCGTCATGGCCAAGGTGAAGTAATCATCTTCCACTTCCTCCAAAATATCCCCAGTACCGGCCAGTAAACGACTTGATCCTCGGCTCAATAACAGTACCCAATATTGCAATTGCCGATGCAAACCATAGACCAAATCCCTGGTGGCGAAGGTTTTATCGATCACAACTCGAGCTTGAACAGGAAATGGTAAATAGTACAATTTGGCAAAATCGTGGCTCACATACAAAGCCAAACCACAAAGACCATAACTGTAATCAATAGTCTCCACCAAGTTGTCTAAATTCTTTAGCAGAGGCTCCAATTCCCGCTGGGAATACTCTTCCCCCAATCGAGTTTTAGCTTCACTAACCAAATTCTTAACCACAATGGGGTCTTGTTTATTGCCCGGGGAAGTGCGGTGGGTGGGCAGCAGAATGGAGAGGGCGGGAACAGGAGTTAAGGACTGTAACTGCTTGAGGTCCTGACGATTGATCATTTTGTCTTTACATAGGTCGATCCCCTAAGCTTACTGCCGGGGTCAGCAATGCTAACATTAAGAAAAATGTCGCGGTTTTTACATTTCTTTAAGTTTTAGGTAGTTAAAAATTCTAGTCAAAAGTCCATAAATCCCCCGCTAGCACCGTGCCTAACCCCAAACCCCTGCCACCCCAATCTGAATTGGATAATATTCGTCGCTACAATGCCCAGGCGATCGCCAACTATTACCGTCGTCGTCCCTGGAAAGTGCTATGGCGGGCCTTGGAAGTAGTTTGGTCCTTTGGTTTTTTCCTCACCTGTTTGCTCTGGGATCAGTGGACTGGTCAAGTGGAATACTACAAACGGCAACGGGCGGAGGATTTACGGGAATTGTTGACCAAACTGGGCCCCACTTTTATTAAAGTCGGCCAGGCTCTCTCCACCCGACCGGATCTGGTGCGGCGAGATTTTTTAGAAGAATTAATCAAACTCCAGGATCAATTACCCCCGTTCGATAACGACTTGGCTTTCCAGCTAATGGAAGAGCAACTGGGCATGAAAGTAGACGAAGCCTACCGGGAAATTTCTGCCCATCCCGTGGCCGCGGCTAGTTTGGGGCAAGTGTACCGAGCGATGCTATTTAGTGGTGAAGAAGTGGCAGTAAAAGTACAACGGCCCAATTTAAGACCAAGGCTGAGTCTAGATTTATATTTGATGCGGTTGGGAGCACAGAAATTCGGGCGCTTTTTACCTTTAAATTTAGGTCATGACTTAACCTTAATTGTGGATGAATTTGGTATTAAACTGTTTGAAGAAATTGATTATTTGAACGAAGGTCGCAACGCTGAAAAATTTGCGGAAAATTTCCATGGGGATGCGGAAGTCAAAGTCCCTTGCATTTATTGGCAATACAGTAATCAAAAAGTTCTCACCCTCGAATGGATTCAAGGTTTTAAATTAACTGATACAGATAAAATTCGGGCGGCGGGCCTCGACCCCAGTGATATTATTCGGATTGGGGTTACTTCGGGTTTAAGACAACTGTTGGAACATGGTTTTTTCCACGCCGATCCCCATCCCGGAAATCTTTTTGCTACCCTAGATGGTCGCATGGCCTATATCGACTTCGGCATGATGGATCAACTGGAGCCAGGGACAAAAGAAACCATTGCCAGCTCCATTGTCCAGCTAATTAACAAGGATTACCTGGCCCTCACAGAAGACTTTATTGCCCTCGGTTTTCTTGCCCCCAACACGGACATTACCCCCATCATTCCTGCCCTAGAAAATGTTTTTGGTAGCGCCATTGGTCAAAGTGTCCAAGACTTTAACTTTAAAACCATCACCGACGATTTTTCTGAGTTGATGTACGATTACCCTTTCCGGGTTCCGGCCAAATTTGCCTTGATTATTCGTTCTTTGGTCACCCAGGAAGGATTAGCTTTAAGCTTAGATCCTAATTTTAAAATTGTTGAAGTGGCCTATCCCTACGTGGCCCGGCGTTTATTAACCGGAGAATCACCCCAACTACGTCGTCAACTCATTGATGTGCTGTTTAAAAATGGCAAATTCCAATGGCAACGGTTGGAAAATATGCTCAGCATTGCCCGTTCGGACACCAAATTCGATCTTCTGCCCACTGCCCAATTAGGTTTGCAATTCCTTTTTTCCGAGGAAGGTCTATATTTACGGCGGCAAATTTTACTAGCTTTAACGGAAGATGATCGCCTCCATACCGATGAAGTACAACGGATTTGGGGTTTGGTAAAAGATGACTTTAAGCCCCAGGAACTGGTCAATGTCGCCTGGAATGCAGTGCGGGAATTTTCCCTGGCCGGCGTGAGCACCATTCTGCCGCAACGATAATTTTTCCTGCTTGTTGGCGGATGAATAGAGTTTAAGCAATCATAACGCTTGATGTTACAAAACGTCGGCGGCTTTTTAAGCTATCATAATAGCCTTACTTTCATCTGTCCTAGGGAAGAGTTGATATGTTTCTCAAGATTTTTCAAAAGAAGAACAATATTGATGCTACCCCAGAGGCTCCGGCCCCCGAGGAACAGAATGCCAAATCTACCTTGCCTGGTGTGCCAAGGGTGCCCATTGAAGAGCAAAAGCTTCTCCGTCGTCAGTGCAAACAGTTTGTCATTGATGAATTTGGTAAGTCTGTCATTAATCTTCGTCTCCAGAAGGGCATACTAACTCCTCTACACATTGTTGATCTTCATAAGGTGGTAGTGCCCCGGGAGTATTATCAAAATCCCCAGCGTTTGATTGAGCAAAGGGTACAAGAATGTTTGGAAATCCATCGCCAAAATCTGGGACAAAAACTTTATCGAGAATCTTTTAACCTTCAGCCGGGACATCTATTAGTTGCGATTAAGGACATTCGCAAAAAATCGATTGTATCTTTCAAGGATTACGCTGATAACCTGGACAAATTTTTAGAAATTTTTAACCCCGCTATCCATCAACTGCTACTAATTCGTTACTTCATTCCCCCAGTTCCGGATGATATGCATCAGTTTGATAATATTGAACTGCCGCCTCAATTTGAGAAAATTTTGACTGATGTGATCAACTTTTGTGACCTCAATTATAGTCTGGATAATTTGACCTACGACAAATGGCAGGCTTTAGTCCATGCCCTAGATGAGACCGGGGTTAGCCTCAATTTAGTTAATAAACACCAGGAGTATCCTTTCCGGGAGATGTTTACCTTTGACTACGGAGAAATTGGCTACCGTAAAGTGTTAGCTAAATTATTACTAAAGGAAAAAGTGGAAAAACGAACAGTGGTAATTCCCCTATTTGTGATTATGTTAGCTTTCTTTTGTTCGGAACCCAATGCCAGAGTTAGTTTTCCCTACCATTTTCTCTTTACTGCCACGGGGGATGCTAAGAAGCGTTCCATGGAAAAAGGTAAAATATCCTTCTTTAAGCTCTTTAATCAATTGTTGGATGAATCCTTAACCCAGGATCAACTAAGCAAGTGTTTAGCTGTAATTCACAATGAAGTTTTCCAAATTCACCAAATGGAAATTGATGATTTGCTCCTCGGTTACCGGCAAAAGCACAATGCCATGAGCGGAGTTTAAGTTGTTTTCCGATTAAACTTGAATGTCCAACTTGTCTTAAATTGGTCTGTTTAAGTAACCGAGTCGATTTCAATGCTCCCTTTGCCGTCCTTGCCATCCCCTTGGCGATCGCCGTTATTGGAGCTGTAGGGATTAGCGAATAACCTTTCCGGGTCGAGGGCATCGGGATGGGTAGAAAATTGGGGCAATACTTCCCGAATGAAAGCGGCGGAAGCCTTAGAACGGTAACGGTTAGGGTTAATGATGACGGAAAGAACCCGGCGAATTTCCACATTTTTAATCGGAGCGATATGGAGCACATTCATCTCCAATTCCTTTTCGATTGCCGTGGTGGAGACAAAGGCCGCCCCCAAACCAGACTGCACCGCATTTTTAATCGCCTCAATGGAGTTAAGTTCCATTTCAATTTTGAGACGCTTGGTATCAATTTCCCCCTGGCTCAACACCTTATCAATCACTTTGCGGATGGTGGACTGGGAATCGAGGCTAATAAACTTGAGCTTGTATAAATCTTCTTTTTGGATAGTCTCTGCCTGGGCTAGGGGATGGAGCACCGGCAAAATCAAGGCCAATTCGTCTTCAGCGTAGGGCAACACGGTCAGAGTTTCCTGCAACTCCGCCGGTACTTCGCCGCCGATAATGGCCAAATCCACCTGGCCATTGGCCACGCCCCAAGCTGTCCTACGGGTGGAATGGACCTGTAATTGCACCGTTACGTCAGGATATTGCTGCCGGAACATGCCGATCATCCGAGGTAGGAGGTAGGTGCCCGTAGTTTGGGAAGCCCCCACAATCAGGGTGCCTCCTTGTAAATTCTGTAAATCTTCGATCGCCCGACAGGTTTCTTGGCAGAGGGTAATAATCTTTTCGCCGTAATTGAGGAGCAAATGCCCTGCCTCCGTCAACTGGGCCTTGCGTCCTCCCCGGTCGAATAGGGGCACACTCAACTGTTTTTCCAGGTTTTGCACCTGCAAACTAACCGCCGGTTGGGAAACGTACAATGTGTCTGCCGCCCGTTTAAAACTGCCTTCCGAGGCGATCGCCTTGAGGATGCGAAGTTGATCCAGCGTGAACGGGATATCCGACATAGATCCAGCCAAACGATGAACAAGACAGGGACAGCCCTATTGCACTGACAGTACCACAATTAGAGCCTTTGCAACGGTATCGCCCAGGGTCTAATTCGTTAATGGGAACCTAGTTAATATCAGGACTGATCCCGCTTAAAAAAAAGTTAATCTACTATGGTCGACGCAAAAAAGAGGGCAGTTGATTCACTCCCTCCCTTTGCAAAATCCACCAAATGGTGGTTATTAGCTTATTTTTGCTACTCCGCCGACCCCAGCTGGGCGCTAAAGCCTTCAGCATTAAACACCCTGGTCAAAGTGAAACTAGCTCAGGGAAGCATTACTGCGGTCATAGGTTGTGCGGAAACTGGATTGAGGTTTGCCCTGCACAGTGGTCCAAAAATCCTTTTCTGCTTCCACGCCAATCTCAGCGGCAGCGCGGGACAACATGGATTGTTGACGGTTTTTGATGAATTGGTGGTGGCGCATCATGAGAGCGCGAGCCTGTTGTTGAGTAGACATAGTTAATACCTCTTGACGATTGCTGAAAAAAGTTTTGGTTAATTACCCTCTTTAATATTTATAGCACAAATTCTGTAACATTTTATACAGAAACAAAAATTTACATCCCCTTCTTCCCTGTGTTCAATTCCCCAGTTAGACCTATGCGCTATGGCTTCTATACCCTTGACGTGTTCACTGACCAACTTTTTGGCGGTAATCCCCTGGCGGTTTTTCCCGATGCTGAGGGTTTGACCGATGGACAAATGCAAAAAATTGCAGCGGAAATCAATTATTCCGAAACGGTGTTTGTTTTGCCCCCAGTGACGGAAACGGGGAATTTTCGCCTAAGAATTTTTACCCCCAAAAGGGAATTGGATTTTGCAGGGCATCCCACCATTGGGACCACCTATCTGTTGGGTTTGCTCCAGCCCCCCAGCCCTTTAGTTACCACCACTTGGCAGTTGGAAGAGCCGGTGGGCCTAGTGCCCGTTACCCTCCACTACAAGCAAGGACAACTGGTGCAAACAGAATTAACCGTGGCCCAGCTTCCCCAAACCAAGGATTCTGCCCCATCTTGTGAAGATTTGGCCTTGCTTTTGGGATTATCCATTGATCAGCTACAGCAAGGAGAATATGAACCCCAAGCCTATTCCTGTGGATTGCCCTTTTTATTTATTCCACTGATAAATGAGGAGGCGTTAAATCGGATTAGTTTTAATCCATCGGTTTGGCAAAATCTCTTGGCGGGTCAATGGGCCGATTGCGTTTACTGCCTGGCCCCAGGAGATCCTTCACTGGGTTTGTCCGATAACAAGTTGATCCATGGGCGGATGTTTGCCCCTGGTTTGGGCATTGCGGAAGATCCGGCCACTGGCTCCGGGGTAGCGGCATTGGGAGGTTATTTAGACGATCGCCTAGACACTCCAGGCTCACACCATTGGCAAATTGAACAGGGCAAAGCCTTGGGAAGGCCCAGCCAATTACAGTTAACTGTGGTAAAAGACGGTCAGGGGATTAGGGCAGTGAAAGTGGCCGGGCGATCCGTTTTAGTCTCGGAGGGCTTCATGAACCTGGGGAATTAGAAACAAATTGCAGAATTATCACCCCCTGGGGGCAGAAATTTTTCTTCTTCCCCGACCCCAAACTGCGGTGAAAATGGGATTTGACCATTGCTTGTGTACACAACGAGGAAAAATTGAGGGGATTGTGATAGGATGGTTGGTCGGACGCGGACGTGGCGGAATTGGTAGACGCGCTAGATTTAGGTTCTAGTGTCTTTGGCGTGGGAGTTCGAGTCTCCCCGTCCGCATTAAGGGAACAAAACTTCTATTGTTCTTAGCCAAGACGGCTTTCTTTAAGATCTCTAGTACGGGCGAAGCGGTTTGTGCTGAAGCTAATGATTCGTGACTTGATCCTTAGAATCTCGGGGAAATATAAATAGTCGTCCATCCTGAAACAGGCTTTAAAAACTAAGTGACGTTCAGTGCAATCTTAACAACATGAGGTTAATAATTCAGCCGTTATGCTACTTCAATTTACCAAAGCCCTGAATGGCGGTAATTTATACCCCCCAGTTATTAAGAAGCTTTCATTGTTTATTTAACAAATTTAAGAAGGTATTAATGTCTTTAGAAGACCTTATTTTTGTCCCAATTATTTTACCCTGCAACCTACAATGATAAAAGAGCAATACTTCTGTGAAAATTACGATAATTAAAGAGTGTTATTTTCAGCCTCAAATTTCGCCTCGATATAGCCAGCTTCTACCAAAAAAGCCCTCAGAGCATCGGGATAGGAGTCGTATTTAACCTCGTTTAAACAGTTACTTTGGTCATCATATTCCAAACAATTAGTTAGCCCCCAATCAGACTCCCGGTCGTAATATTTGAGCATGGTCTGCCAGCCCTCATCCAATTCACCAATTAGGGCTTTATTAGCGACATAGGCGGCGAGAAAACCGTTCTTTTCCGAATCCTGGGCTACAATTTCTGGCAGATCTTTTTCCATAGATTGAGCATTTTCTCGATGGATAAATTGGAAGCTAGGCTCAAAGGACACATCCACTACTTGACCATTTTGCAGAGCCCAAATCTGGGCTGGGGCCGCACTACCGGCATAGGAGGAAAAGAGATAAAGGAAACGATTATCTACCTCTACATACTCATCCCAACCATCATTATTTAGATCTTCCGCCGGATGGGGGCCACCATTAAAAAAGCCGAAGTCCCGTACAGACCAATCACTCCCATTTTGATTACTGGTAAAGACTTTGACCTCGTTGCAACAATGGGCACCGCCGGTATAGGTAGCAAAAAGCACTGCTGGATAAGGATTATCCCGATCCATATCAGTAATCTGCAGCAAAGCGATGGGCATGGGGGACTCTGACCCTTCTAGAGTGGCTACAATTTTGTTTTTAAATTTAACGGTGACGGTGGGAAACCAACTTTCATAGCCATCATGTTTTTCTTGGCGATAGCTGATGCTGGCACTCACATCGCCTTTTTCTACTTTTCCGTTTAATTTTGGTTCGTCGCTATTAGGATCAAAGGTCTCAAAAGTATATGTGTCTGAGTTTTGAGCCAGTTGCACTTCTTGGCGATCGCCATTCACCTGTTGATTCTGCTCTACTGCTGGAGGGAAGGAGGGAGTAATGGCACAAGCAGATAGGGGCCAAACCGAGGCTAGGGCCAACCCCAGCAGACCAATGTGAAAACTCTGATATGGAGCCATGACTATCATCTCCCCCAAATTAGACCGTTGATTTTTCCAATCTCCATTGTGGCAGGAATTTTTCGGGGCCATAACTTTTTTGCCTAGGCAGTAACTAAACTTAAAGCTTCCCCGGTGAGGCTAAAGGCCCGGGCTTCGGTAATTTTTACCGGCACTGTTTTACCCAATAGTTCGCTAATCTCTCCTTGGAAAAAAGTTAAGCGGTTGCCCCTGGTGCGTCCCATCACCTGCCCTGGGCTCTTAAGGTTTTCCCCTTCCACCAGCACTTCTTCCACCCGACCGAGGTAACGTTGGGAGCGTTCCATGGCCTGGGTGGAAACTAGATGATTTAATCTTTGCAGGCGATCGCCTTTGACTTCTTCGGAAAGTTGATTGTCCCAGAAGGCCGCGGGGGTGCCGGGACGGGGAGAATAGGCAGCGGTGTTGAGTAGGTCAAAACCAACCTCTTCAATTAGGTTGAGGGTATTTTCAAACTGGGCTTCCGTTTCCCCTGGGAAACCAACAATCACATCGGCACTGATGGCCGCATCGGGCATATAGCGACGGATTTTTTCAATGATCTGTAAATATTTTTCCCTGGTGTAGCCCCGTTTCATTGCTTTAAGAATGTCGTTATCCCCCGATTGGAAAGGAATATGGAAATGTTCACAAACCTTGGGCAATTCTTGGCAGGCTTGAATTAACCGTTCGGTGAAATAACGGGGATGGCTAGTGGCAAACCGCAGGCGATCAATCCCCTCAATATCATGGACGTGGTAGAGCAAATCCGTCAGGGTATGGAGATGGCGACCCGATGGAGTGGTGCCTGGTAGATCCCGGCCGTAGGCATCAATGTTTTGCCCCAGTAGTGTGACCTCTTTAAATCCTTGTTGGGCCAGGACTTCCATTTCTCCATAAATGGCTTCTGGAGTACGGGATTGTTCTACCCCCCGCACATTGGGCACCACACAATAACTACAACGTTCATTACAACCGTAGATAATATTCACCCAGGCACTGACGGTGCTTTCCCGCCGGGGTTTGGTGATGTCTTCCATAATGTGCAGACTCTCCGTCGCCACCACCTGACTACCAGCCCACACCTGTTCTAGTAACTGATCTAGCCGATTCGCATGTTGAGGCCCCATCACCAGGTCCAACTCTGGCACCCGGCGCAATAATTGCTCCCCTTCCTGTTGGGCCACACAGCCCGCCACCACCAGAGTTAATTCCGGTTCTACTTGTTTCCTTTTGGCTTGACGACCAAGGTATGAGTAGACTTTTTGCTCAGCGTTGTCCCGAATAGAACAGGTATTGTAGAGGACTAAATCCGCCTGGTTGGGGTCATCGGTGTAGGTCATGCCCAAATTTTCCAGAATGCCGGCCATCCTTTCCGAGTCCGCCTTATTCATCTGGCAGCCAAAGGTAATAATGTGGTAGCGACGGTGGGAAACATTCATGGGAAATAGGGCGAAGCAATGAACAGCACAATGTCTGATTATAGTTCCCCGTCTTGACCCCCGGCTGTCCCCCAACCTGATAAATTGGACAGATATCAGTGATAGACATTTACTCGGATTTAATATGAGAGCTCTGGTTATTGGCGGTGATGGTTACTGTGGTTGGGCCACGGCACTGTATCTCTCTAACAAAGGCTATGAAGTCGGTATTTTAGACAGTTTGGTGCGGCGCTATTGGGACGCCCAGTTGGGGGCTGAAACCTTGACTCCCATCGCCCCCATCCGGCAACGCCTTGATCGTTGGTATGAGTTGACCGGCAAAAAGATCGACCTGTTCATTGGCGATATTAACGACTATCCCTTTTTGACCAACGCCCTCCGTCAGTTCCAGCCCGATGCGGTGGTGCATTTTGGGGAGCAACGGTCAGCGCCTTTTTCCATGATTGACCGGGAACATGCGGTGCTGACCCAGGCCAATAACGTATTGGGCAACTTGAATCTGCTCTATGCACTGAAGGAAGATTTCCCCGATTGTCATTTGGTGAAACTAGGCACCATGGGGGAATACGGTACGCCCAACATTGACATCGAAGAAGGGTACATCACCATTGAGCATAAAGGTCGTAAAGACACCCTACCCTACCCCAAACAACCCGGTAGTTTCTATCACCTCAGTAAGGTTCACGATAGCCATAACATCCACTTCGCTTGCAAAATCTGGGGTCTGCGGGCCACGGATTTAAACCAGGGCATTGTTTACGGGGTACTCACCGAAGAAACCGGCATGGATGAAATGCTGATCAACCGTCTTGATTATGACGGTGTATTTGGTACGGCTCTGAATCGTTTTTGTATTCAGGCGGCCATTGGCCATCCCCTGACAGTGTACGGTAAAGGTGGACAAACCCGTGGTTTGCTGGATATTCGGGATACGGTGCGCTGTATTGAACTGGCGATCGCCAACCCGGCCGATAAAGGTCAATTCCGGGTGTTTAACCAATATACGGAACTGTTCAGCGTTGGTGACTTGGCCCAAATGGTGCAAAAAGCGGGCGCGGATCTCGGTCTAAAAGTGGAAATTGACCACTTGGAAAATCCCCGGGTTGAGTTGGAAGAACACTATTTCAACGCCGTCAATACCAATCTGCTGGATTTGGGACTCCAACCCCACTTCTTGTCTGATTCTTTGCTCGATTCCCTGTTGAACTTTGCCACCAAGTACAAAGACCGGGTGGATCAAAAACACATTCTGCCGAAAGTTACCTGGCGCGGCTAGGTTCTGATGAAGGTTACCCTCACTAGTTTGGTGGGGGTTTTCTTTTTCCAATTCTGGTGGGGAAGAGTTTTTCTTAACCCACATTGCTCTAGACGGAATTCTGGTTAATTTTTAGATTTTTTATTTTTCATTGGCAAAAATTATGGCTGATCCCCTCACCCCTGCTATCAGTGACCGCATTTGTAAACACATGAACGAAGACCATGCCTCGGCGATCGCCCTTTATGCCCAGGTTTTTGGTCAACAAACCGATGTAACCATGGCCCAGATGCAGGCCATCGATCCCACGGGTATGGATTTAGTGGTGGAAAGTGAGGGTGGCTCAAAAACTATCCGCATTGAATTCGAGCAACCCCTGAAGGATTCTGAAGATGCCCACCAAGTATTGATTGCCATGGCTAAGCAGGCCCGGAGTGTTGGTAAAAATAGCTAATTTGCTCCATGGATTCTGCCGCTACCTGGACAACCGTTAAACGTCAATGCCGGCCTCCGCTAACAATGCCTTGAGGCGATCGTTTTCTGCTTCCGCTAATTCGGCCCGGAGTTTTTCCCGCTCAGCCCGTTGAGCCTCTTCGTTGGCCCGTTGGGATGCTTGTTCAGCCTGGGTTGCTAATGCCACGGTGGAGAGAAAAGGTCGCCCGTCAGGATAATAAACCCGCAAAGTCTCAGCGCTCAGCTCAAATTTTATGCCCAACAAAGGACTAACCCAATGGGCCATCTCCTCGATGATGGTCAACTCTCCGCCAATTCGTTGCAACCCAGTTAGCTCATTGTCATCTGGATCATAAACATAGTACTCTTCTACGCCGTGATGGTCATAGAACTTCAACTTTTTGGTCATTTCCTTGAGGGTGTTGCCAGGGGATAAAATTTCAAACACCACTTGGGGCGCTTGGTTATTTTCCTGCCACTGGCGGTAGGAACCCCGTTTTCCCTTGGGTCTGCCCAAAGCCACCATTACGTCCGGTGCCACGCGAATTTCTGGATGCCCTTCCACGGGATACCACAACAGGTCTCCCCCGACAAATACGTCTGGGTTGTGGGCGAAGAGGCATTCCAAATTTTCTTTCAGGAGGACAATCCATTCAAATTGTTCTGTGTTGTCGGCCATGGGCTGTCCATCGCTGTCGGGGTAAATGATTTCTCGGTCGAGGGCTACGGTCATGGGGTTAATCCTCGCAATTTTTTCTCCAGTCTAGACAATGCCTCGCATGGGTGGGACTTTGACCAACACTGAAAAGTTTGGGTCTTTAAGACTTTAACCATTTATCCTCGTCGGAACTGTCCTTGGCGATCGCCAGGTAGCCATAACCCTTGGGGGACTGGTCAATGATCAAAATTTCCTGATTATGGTGGGGAATGACGGTGGCCCAATCCGGTAGGCTAACGCTGATGGTGATTAGATTTCCCGCATTGTCATAAACATGGGCTTGGCCGATGGTGCCATTGGCTAGGTAGGGCAACTTTTTCGAGGTGACAGTGCCCGTGCAACCAATGACCCGTTCTGTGCTGACATCCTGGCTAAAGGTCTTAAATAAATGGGCGATCGGACGGGAAGCAAGGCGACCAAGCCAAAGACTGATGGCCAGGGAAACCAGGAAAATTATCCCAGCCCAACCCATTAGTTCCCTAGGCATAGTCCCCGTCACCGTAGCTACAGTCACATTCAATATCCAGCCGATTACTCCCCAGAGACTAAAATCTATACCGAGGAGAATCATCAACGGAACTTTACCCAAACCGAAAAAGGAGAGTACTTGCAGGGCCATGGGCACGGCTTCCCCCTCTTCCATGTCTCCCCCCTGGTCAAGCTCCACGTCTAAATGGGTGATGTCCACATCGGAGCTCGCTTCTAGGGACATTTCCACATCCAAATCTTCATCCCCATCCCCAGAAATTATCATCAATCCTAGGCAGAGTATTCCCAACCCCAGCAGTAACCAGTAGGTCAAATTAGCTAAGTGGAAAAGCATAATGACGGTATTCCTTATACTAACGATGGTTTTTTGGCAGACGTACCCGTGCTGGATTGAGGGGACAAAGAAGTTGGTTGAGGGCACGAAGTTGTTCTACTGTGCCTAGGCAAATGAGAGAATCAGCGTCTAGTAAATGGGTGTCCCCCATGGGGCCCACAATTAATTTACGATCTTGGCGACGAATGGCCAGAATTAATGCTCCTGATTGGGCCCGGAGTTGGGCCTCCCGCAAGGTTTGGCCAATGTAGGGACAGTCTTCGGCCCCAATGCGAAATTCTTCCATATAGAAGGAACGGTCCGCTCCGGTGAGAATACCATCAACAAAACTCACCACCTGGGGTCGCAATGCCGCCGCCGCTAGCCGTTTACCCCCGGTAATGTAAGGAGAAACCACTTCATCAGCCCCGGCCCGTTTCAGTTTTTGCACCGCTTCTTCGGAACTGGCCCTGGCGATCGCCCGAATTTTCGGATTGAGGGTTTTAGCAGAAAGCACCGTATATAAATTTTCTGCGTCGGAGGAAAGGGCAGAAACAATACAAATAGCCCGTTCAATGTGGGCTGCCAGGAGGATTTCGTCCAGGGTGGCATCTCCCTGGAGGACAGCATAGTCCCTCAGCTTTGCCTGGATAATAACCTCTGGGGAAGCGTCAATCACCACAAAGGGAATATTTTCTACGGCAAACTCAAAGGCAATTTGTTGCCCTGTGCGTCCATAGCCACAAAGAATATAATGGTCCGCTAATCGCTCAATCACCTTTTGCTCCTGCCGCCGGCGTAAACTATCTTGAAAGTATCCTTGGATAAAGGCTTCGGTGAAACGATTTACCATGTAGCCGATGGTCAACAAGCCCATCAAAATCAGCAAAATGGTAAATAAACGGGATGCCGGACTGAGGGGATGGGTTTCCCCAAAGCCAACGGTGGCTAGGGTAATGGTGGTCATGTAGAAGGCATCTAACCAAGTCCAGTCTTCCACGTATCTGTACCAGGCCGTACCGACCACAAATAGGCCCGCTAGGGTAATGGCCCCAGCCATTAATTCCTGTCTTAACCTGCGCCCCTGGCGATCGATGAGATTTAACAGGTTTTCCTGACTTGATGATCCCAATCCCATCCTAAAACCTCACTTAAAACAGGTCAGTCGATTTAAGATCAGGAGACAATTATTTCAGAGGGGTGACCCTACCCCTGCAGACCATATCCAAATTTGGCCAGTCTAACGCGTTAGGAGCCCCCCGTGACCTATTCCCCTGTTGTTGAATCCGTCGAAGCCCAAGCTTTTGCCGTAACCGACCTATCCCCTGCCGCCGAGTTTAAAACCGCAGATTTTGATACCTATGTGATGAACACCTATGGGCGATTTCCCATTGCGATCGCCAGGGGTCAGGGCAGTACTTTATGGGATACCGAGGGCAAGAGTTATCTTGATTTTGTCGCTGGCATTGCCACCTGTACCCTTGGCCACGCCCATCCGGCCTTGGTTAGGGCGGTTTCTGACCAAATTCAAAAGCTCCACCACGTCTCAAACTTGTACTATATTCCCGAACAAGGGGAGTTGGCTAAATGGATTGTGGAGCATTCCTGTGCGGACCGGGTTTTCTTTTGCAACTCTGGGGCAGAGGCCAATGAAGCGGCGATTAAATTAGTGCGAAAATATGCCCACACTGTCCTGGATTTCCTCGAACAGCCCGTTATTCTCACCGCCAAAGCTAGTTTCCACGGCCGTACCCTAGCCACCATCACCGCCACGGGCCAGCCTAAATATCAGCAATATTTTGACCCTCTGGTGCCCGGCTTTGACTACGTACCCTATAACGATATTCGCTCTTTGGAAAATAAAGTGGCTGATTTAGATGAAGGTAATAGTCGAGTGGCAGCCATTTTCCTCGAACCTCTCCAAGGGGAGGGGGGAGTCCGCCCTGGGGATTTGGCCTATTTCAAACGGGTGCGGGAGATCTGTGACCAAAACGATATTTTGTTGGTCTTTGACGAAGTGCAAGTGGGGGTAGGACGCACTGGCAAGTTGTGGGGCTACGAACATCTAGGGGTGGAGCCAGACATTTTCACCAGTGCCAAGGGTCTGGCCGGGGGCGTTCCCATTGGGGCGATGATGTGCAAAAAATTCTGTGACGTATTTGAGCCGGGCAACCATGCCAGTACCTTTGGTGGTAATCCCCTGGCCTGTGCCGCTGGGCTAGCGGTCTTAAAAACCATTGAAGGCGATCGCCTGTTGGACAATGTCCAGGCCCGGGGGGAACAGCTACGGAGTGGTTTGGCGGAAATTAAAAATCAATATCCCACACTCTTTACCGAAGTCCGGGGTTGGGGCTTAATCAACGGTCTGGAAATTAGCGCCGAAAGTTCCCTCACCTCCGTTGAAATTGTCAAAGCCGCCATGGAACAGGGTTTACTCCTGGCCCCCGCTGGTCCCAAAGTGTTACGGTTTGTGCCCCCCCTAGTGGTGACGGAAGCAGAAATTGCCCAGGCAGTGGAAATTCTCCGTCAGGCGATCGCCACTTTGGTTTGATCAGTTAATTATTGAATAAATATCACACCGTCCTAGTTTTTAAATCGCAGTCTGGGGCGGTTTGTTACTGGGAAATCAAACCATTGGCCTAGTTGACTTGCTGAAATTTTTTCTCCTTGCCACGCCATGAAAAACCTTTGGCAATTGCCCGATCGCCTACCGGATCAAGAGCAATTTGACCTGCTGCTGGAAAATAAAAATATTACTTTAGAACGAATTATTTCCACTGGGCAGATAACTCCGCCAGGGGAATGGTATGACCAAGACCGTCCAGAATGGGTAGTATTGTTGCAGGGAAAAGCAGAAATAACCTACGATACCGGTGCAGTGATTAGCCTTGGTCAAGGGGATTATCTGCTCATTCCGGCTCGGCAAAAACATCGGGTAACATTTACCACTCATGAACCCCCTTGCATTTGGCTAGCTTTACATTTTAGTTAAATCCCTATGTCCCTAGAGCGTCAAACTTTAAAGCAAAAACTATCAACCTTAATTCAACCGCTACAAACAGCAAAGCGGGGCGCTCCCCTCACCAATCGTACTTTATCTGCCACCACCTGCCAACAAATTGAATCCCTAGTGACGGCGATCGAAGCCTTAAATCCTAACCTATCCCCACTGTTATACTCACCCCAATTATTAGATGGCAATTGGTGGTTAAATTACTCCACTGCCAGGGAAATTAGATCCCTAGATAAGTTGCCCCTGGGGCTGAAAGTTGGCCGTATTTATCAAATCATTAACGTCCCCAATCAATCGTTTCTAAATCAAGCTTTTGTTTACCATCCCCTGGGGCTAGCAAAAGGTTATGTCAAAGTAACAGCAAAGTTTGAAATTGCCAAACCGGCTGGGACAGTGCTACCGGATAAGCGCATCAATGTGGAATTTTTAGAAAGAATGATTTCCATTCAAAAATTAATGGGTGTCCCCACCCCCAAGTTAGACCCAGCCAAAGTTGTACCTGCCCGATCGCCAGAGGGAAGAATTCCTTTCTTAGAAATCACCTACCTTGATGATGATTTGAGAATCGGTAGAGGTGGCGAAGGTAGTCTATTTGTGTTGTCAAAAGTGTCTGAAGTTACCCCATAGAATTAACTATGATTGAGAGCAGAAGCTCATGAAAAATAAGTTGGGAATAATATTAGTTTGTAACTGTTTGTTTTCCCTCTTTATTAATCGTGGTGTGGGAGCGGAAGAAACCATTAACATTGGCGATTGTAGCTTCAATGGCCATCCCCTCTACGGCAAAATTCAATTAGTTGGCTCTTTCCCCGATCTCACAGTGCAGGTGGTCAGTTCTTTTCCCGATCTTAAGGTGCAACTAGTGGAAAGTTTTCCCAATCAATGTGGGCAATGGCAAATTGTCACCTCCTTTCCCGATACCAAAGTTCAAATTGTCGAATCCTTTCCCGACGTTAAAATTCAGTACGTGGATAGTTTTCCTGGCCTGCCGTAACCTTAATCTTTGCCAATATTTTTCGGCATATTTTTGGGTGTTTCCCCAGGAAAAATTAGGGGGAAACTAGTTTAGCAGCGCCGCTCCATGCCAATCCATGTGATCACCGATGAAACTAGCAATAAAGTAATAGCTATGGTCATAGCCCGGTTGCATACGGAGGGTGAGGGGATGGTTAGCCGCCGTGCAGGCCGCTTGGAGTAACTCTGGCCGCAATTGGGTAGGGAGGAATGGATCAGCGTCGCCATAGTCCACGAAAAATGGTAGCCGCTCTGGAGCCGATTTAATCAGAGCACAGGTATCCCAAGCTTGCCAGCTTAACTGGTTATCCCCTAAATAAGCTTGGAAGGCCTTTTGTCCCCAGGGAACTTGAGTGGGGGCAACAATGGGAGAGAAGGTGGAAACACTGCGATAACGACCGGGATTACGCAGGGCAATGACTAGGGCCCCATGGCCCCCCATGGAATGGCCAAAAATACTCCGGGCATCGGTGGCGGCAAAATTAGCCTCAATCCACGTAGGCAGCTCTTGCACAATGTAATCATGCATTTGATAGTGGGCTGCCCAGGGAGGTTGGGTGGCGTTGAGATAGAAACCGGCTCCCATACCGAGGTCATAATCTTCAGAATCAGTTACGCCTTCACCCCGGGGGCTAGTGTCTGGCGTCACCATAATTAGTCCATGCTTTGCTGCGTGCTGCTGTAGACCCGATTTAGTGATGGCATTTTGTTCAGTACAGGTGAGGCCAGACAGCCAGTACAAAACTGGGCAATGTTGGTTAGTAGCCTGGGGAGGCAGGTAAACGCCAACGTTCATGGTGCAATTAAGCACAGCGCTGTGATGGCTATAAACGCTTTGCCAACCCCCAAAGCTGGCGTGGTGTTCTAATCGTTCCATGGGTTGTATTAGTAGTGGATCACACTGCGAATCGATTTGCCGTCATGCATGAGGTCAAAGGCTTGGTTGATATCCTTTAGTTCCATGGTGTGGGTAACAAAGGGGGCTAGTTGGATCTCCCCCCGCATGGATTGTTCCACCATACCTGGTAATTGGGAACGACCTTTCACACCGCCAAAAGCGGTGCCCATCCATTTGCGGCCGGTAACAAGCTGGAATGGTCTGGTGGAAATTTCTTGGCCAGCCCCTGCTACGCCAATGATTACCGATTGCCCCCAACCCCGGTGGGCACATTCCAGAGCGGAGCGCATTACTTCCACATTGCCGATGCATTCAAAGGAGTGGTCCACTCCCCAGCCGGTCATTTCCACTATGACTTGCTGAATGGGTTGGTCATGGTCTTTGGGATTAATGCAGTCAGTGGCGCCCATCTGCTTCGCTAGCTCAAATTTGGCGGGGTTGGTGTCGATGGCAATGATGCGACCAGCTTTGGCCTGACGAGCTCCCTGTACAACAGCGAGGCCGATGCCCCCCAGGCCAAACACCGCCACTGAGTCTCCTGGTTGTACTTTGGCGGTATTGTGCACAGCGCCGATGCCTGTGGTGACGCCGCAACCCAGTAAACAAACGTGTTCGTGGTTTGCTTCGGGGTTAATTTTGGCGAGGGAAACTTCGGCAACAACGGTATATTCGCTAAAGGTGCTACAACCCATGTAGTGATAGAGGGACTGGCCATTGTAGGAAAAACGACTGGTGCCATCGGGCATAACCCCTTTGCCTTGGGTGGCCCGCACTGCAACGCAGAGATTGGTTTTACCGGAGCGACAAAACAAACATTTCCCACATTCAGCAGTGTAAAGGGGGATAACGTGGTCTCCCAGTTGAACACTGGTTACCCCTTCCCCCACTTCAACCACAATGCCTGCTCCCTCATGGCCCAGCACAACGGGAAAAAGTCCTTCCGGGTCATCGCCGCTGAGGGTAAATGCGTCCGTGTGGCAGACTCCGGTATGGGTGATCTTGACCAAAACTTCGCCTTGCTGGGGTGGAGCCACATCTATTTCCACAATTTGCAAAGGTTTGCCCACTTCAAAGGCAACGGCGGCACGGGATTTCATAGCAGATCCTTAACGTTGAAGGGAATAACGGGTGCGGCAGGATTCGAACCTGCGACCGTCCGCTTAGAAGGCGGATGCTCTATCCACTGAGCTACGCACCCAGGCTTGCTACTCAATTCCATTCTCCCATATTTTTTGGGGCTAGGATTTCGGTGTTAATGGAATATTTCCGGGGGACAGGGAAAGGATAGTTGACAGCTACGGCTGTTGACAGTGCACATCGGGACTGGGCAAAAGAGCAACAGATGGGGGCTTGCTGACATCATTACCCCGTTCCTTTTTGGCAACGGTCATTTGGGTGTGAATTTTTGTATCTTTCGCCTTTGCGTAGCGCATTTTTCAATAAAGGTCAATATACCATTAGTAGATTGTTTGGTTCATACCACGAAAAAATTGAGTCCCTGTTGAGACCGTCACCGTGGTTTTAAATCTTACCGACGGTCTTTTCGCCATTATTGCAAGACTGCCCTGGTGGGCCGGGAGCCCAGGGAGATAAGTTTTAGCACGCTGTCTATGACCCGAATTCTGCTAGTTAGAGCAACGCTCAGGCGATCACCAATATTGCTGGCCAGTCCATCAAAAGCCTGAATTTGACCGTCGACCCTCATTTTATTTGTGGAGCCTAGCCTTAATGAGTATAACTTTATCTGATCGCCTTTCTGCCGTTGTTCAAGACAGTGCCGGAACGAGTCATATTGTTTGGCTAGAAGGAACCAATATTTGGCACGCTGTTTATGACCCAGTTTCTCAGACATGGAAAAATGCCCAGGCCATTGTCAATACCGCTGGTCAGAACATCCGAAGTCTTAATTTGGTTGCCGATTCAGGGTTAATTGTCGAATCTGGAACAAGCAATAATACGCTGATTCCAGGCGTGGCAGTTATTTATCAAGAAGGTCTGGAAAACGACAGTAACTTTTTCTATACCGCGGCGCGCTATGACAATGTTGGCAAACTGCAATGGCTCGAAGCCCCCCAGGCCCTGACAGCGGATCAAGTGGGGGATTTAGAACCTCGGGCGGTGGTAGACAACGGGGTTATTACAGTAGTCGGGCAAAAAGTTGATCTCGTCAAAGCCCAAAACCAGGCCATCCGGGAAGATGCGGATCCATACTATCAAACCTTTCAAATTTACAGCAATCAGTTTTCCACAATCCCATCAACCCCAGTTACGCCCATCGCCGCTTATGCTCCCCAGATTACTAAAGATGGTGTCGTTCAAGGCAACTACATTCAGCGGGACCAAAATACTGTGGCCGCATTACCCAGTGCTACTTACCAACCCTTGACCCTTGCAGAAACACAATCCAGTAGCTTTCAGGGATGGGGGGCAAATTGGACAGTCTCCCAGACATTTGACACTAACCTAAGCAACTTAAAACTTTTTAAGGGAATGGCGGGTGTTCCTGAGGCTCTGCTTACGCCCATTTTTAAGAAATTCAATATTACTGGAACATTACTGGGATCTTCAGGTAACAATCCTAATCTTTCATTTTTTGGTGGCGGAATCAGTACAGAGGGAATATTACTCAATGCCTCGATGGCGGTTCAATTCAATGAAGATGACCAGGACACCAACAATACCTCATCTGGAACTGCAGGAAGCAGTCTCAATCCGGCAGAAAATACAACACAACTCTCCCGTAAGCCAGAAATTTCCCTCTCTGCCATTGCCGCGACCCTTTATACCTTTGATAAAAGCTTAGGTGAAGACAATCTTTCCTATCCTTTAACAGTAGAAACGGGCAGTCTTGGCCTAACAGTTGGCTTTACATTTCCGATTCCGATTGAAGGAACACCCATTCTCTTTAACTTTTTAGGTAGTGCTGGCCTGGGAATGCAGTGGCAATTATCTCCGAAAGACCCTCAAACCTATGTGTCTCCTGTTGGGGCAGTTTTATCTCCTACGGGTGGTGATTCTGATGCGGTACTGGCAGTCCTGTTTAATGTTCCTCCCTTGGGTGCTATCACGGCGATCGGACTGGCGGTAATCTCTGATATTACTGAAGTAGTTGAGTTGATTTTCACCGACGTTGATCCTGACGGCAATGAAGCCATAGAACTCGAATCCTTGTTATTTTCGATACCGATTGCGACTGGTATTGATGGCGGGATTAAAATCCCCTATGTTTTTGAAGCCTTAGCTGGGATTCAGGCGAGCTTAGTCGGAACCGTTGGCGGCACTCGGTCGGCGGATAATGGTGCATTTCAATATGACCGAGATCTAAGCCTGGGATTTCCGATGAATATCACCATTAAATTCTTGGGTTTTCTTGGCGGAACAGTGGGTATCTATCCCTATTGGACTTGGGGTGATGATCCCAGTAGTAGTGCCAGTAATAGTGATTTCGCCACCCTTAATCAAGCCAGTGCCGATTCTCCCACGGCAATTGTGAGAGGGCCGCTATTAGAAATCCAAGGGTTACAAACTAACGGCACCCCCCAGGCCACAGATTTCCAAGTTAACGTCAAAGACCCCCTAGGCCAGACCACAACAGTTCCAGTTTTTGGGGTGATCACTCAGGGCAATACGACCATTCTCCGGCTTGAATCAGCAATTCCGCAAACCAACTTAAACGATCAGCCTTTTTCAAATATTAAGGTTACTTATCAAAATAATGCTCCGATTCCTGTTGTTAATCAATCGGCCAATACCTTTACCTATAATTACAATCCGATTAGTGGTACTAACAGTAATTATCAAGTCACAGGTCAGCAGGTTGTAATTGCCTTTAATGCCACTCTAAATCCCAACATCATACCCGATTCATCTCTATTTCAAGTTACGGATACCAATGGCAATTCAATCTCAATTTCCTCTGTTATTGTAACGTCTCGCAGTGTGATCTTAACTCTATCCGGATCGAGCAGCACCTATAGCGTTAGTTATTCGGGTAGTAGCAGTTCTGGAAATGTATTAACCACAGAAGATAATGTTGCAATTAGTGATTTTAAGATTGCCAGTAATACGCCACCAAGCACCGCTGGACAAGTGAATCGTACCTATAGCAACGTGCCAGCAGGAACCACAAGTGCAATTACAACTAACCCCCTGCTCGGTAGTACAGTGGCCCAAGATTATGCTGAGGATAGCCCACCTGCTTTAGCTGTCACTGATTCTGGTGTGTTGCTGGCCTGGAGTAGTGATACCCCGCCGA
Organism: Synechocystis sp. FACHB-908; assembly: GCF_014698595.1. Lineage (NCBI taxonomy): Bacteria > Bacillati > Cyanobacteriota > Cyanophyceae > Synechococcales > Merismopediaceae > Synechocystis > Synechocystis sp. FACHB-908. The sequence continues at coordinate 42,384 of NZ_JACJTH010000035.1, forward strand.
TTACACCCATTTCTGCCTTGCTATCGGGAACTACGATTATCCTCACTTTTGCTGACACCCTCGTAAATCTAATTAATACCAACAAGGCCACTAGTAATCCGTTTACAGTTCTAATTAATAATCAAAGTGTTGAAATTCAGGATTCATCTAGCACAGGAAATTATGTTGCAATTTCGTTGAATTCAAGTACTGTTATTGATGCTGACGATACGATCTCGGTTAGCTACAGCATTGATTCCACACTAGAAAATAGCCTCTTTAATCTTTACCTTTCTGATGCCACAGATTTCGCCTTGTGGGTGCCTGACTTTACCACGCCTGTGACGCAAGCAGCTAGTTCAACCAATGCCCCAACGCTATTAGAAGCAGTGGCAATTTCCAATGTCATTACGCTCACCTTTGACCAAATCCTTTCATCTAGCAATCTTCCTCCTGGAAGTCAATTTAAGGTTACAGTCAACAATTCCGATAATTTTATTACTGTGATCAATGAGGTAACAATTGAGAATAATTCTGTTACTTTGCCCTTATCAGAACCCATTGGACAAGGCGATATTGTTACCGTTAGCTATAGTTCTGGTGCTGGCACATTAGTTAATAGTAATAATATTCCCGTTGCTCCCTTTACAACAAGCGATATTCTGACCACATTTGCGAATCCTGGGACGGTGATTAAAACACTTTTAGCCACTCCCAGCACCTCAAGCGTTAGTATTGCCTATCCAAGCTCAATTATTGGGACAAGTGGCTTAAATTACGATCCAGCCGTGTATTTTAACCAGGCCACAAATCAGGTATTTGCTGCTTGGGTGAATGTTGATAGTAGCCAAATTCAGAATCAACTCATCCCAGGCCAATATTATAGCAACTTAGAGATTATTACCCAGGCCCTGCAAAGCTCAACTATTTACTTTTCTGTTGCCTCTTTAAAGGATCTTGGTGATCTTGGCCCCAACGGTCAAATCATTCCCTGGTCAGTGGCCGCCCCCATTCCCCACCAGCAAACAGGACAGAATACCAATGTCACGCTTGGCCTGGGGCCTGATGGTTCGATTATGGCGGCCTGGTTAAATACCACACTGGATAATAATGGTACGCCCACAACCACGATTTACTATTCCACACTCAATCAAAATGATAGCTCCCCGGTCTGGTCTGCCCCTGTTCCCATACTTCCCGACATTAATCCCGATGCCTTTACGCCCCTAACCATTAGTACGATCAATCAACAACCAGCAATTTTCTGGACTGAATCTTCCCCAGCATCCTATCGTCAGTTAGTTCTTAATGCCGCCCCATCGGTTTATTTACGTCTTGGGGAAAGGACTGGTGATGTAGCCCGCAATAGTGGTCAGTTTCAAGCCGCCGCCAATGGCACCTATAGCGGTACTTTTACTCTGGGGGAAATGGGAGCCTTAGAAACCACAAGTAACACTGGTGATCCCAATCCTGCCGTGCTGTTTCAAGGTGGGGGTGTAACGCTTGATCAACCTGTACCTCTGACAAACCAGGCTTTTGCGATTGAGTTTTGGTTTAAGTTGCCCAATTTACCTCGGGAATCTATCAATCTAGTTTCCGCACTGGGATTATTTGGCCTGGGCCTGGAGGTTGATCCCAATGATCCTAATGCGCCACCGAAACTTACCTTTGGCCTGGGTAATGATGATCAGAGCCAAATCCAAGCTAGTGAAACCTTTGCCACTGATGTTTGGTATTACGTTGTTGGTACCTATGATGGCTCAAGTCAAAACCTGAGTTTGTATCTCAATGGTGTCTTAGCTGGAACCCTGGATGATGTGGAATTTGATCCGTTTCCCACCGCAGCGGCCTTAGCTTTAGCAGGGGCTTCTACAGCGAATAATCCGGTTTATTTAGATGAAGTGGCATTCTATCCCAAGGCATTAACAGCTTCTAATGTCAATGCGGCAGATTTAACCAATGCAAATTTCCAAAACCTAACAGGTAGCCAAATTCTTGAGATCATTGCGGGGACAAATCAAATTGGCAACCACTACGCCGCCCAATACAACCAGCCGGTTCCCCCAGGCCCTAATACTTATTATTCCGTTTCGGATGGTTCAAGTTGGCAACTCCCTAGTCAAATTAACCCCACACCCGCAATCGTTCCCACCCAGTTAGCCGGGGCCAATATCCCTGTTTTCGATTTAGTCTCTGCCACTCCCGCCCAGGCCAGCACCGCGATTGCGCCCAATGGAATTGCTGATGCCGTTTATCAGATTTCGCTTTCTAATCCAAACTTAACTATCAGCGGAATTAAAGTTACTAGTGGCAACCAGGCCTGGGCGATTGGCACCGACGACAATGGCACAGCACTCACGGGTAATCAGCTTGGCCTACTTTTAGGAGATACCCTACTCAACAGTCTTAATCCCGATACTCAATCCTTTAGCTATCCAATTCAGGGATATACCGAAAATCTCTTTTTATTCATTGATCCCGGCAGTTCCAATACTACTCTTGGGCCAGTTGAAGTTACGGTTTATTTCGAAAACAACGATAATACCCCTACACCGTTTTCTGTTGCTCCCTATCAGATAAATATGGCAACAATGGGGCCAGATCAAACAGTTACAGGAACAGCAACGGTTACTGAAGCCAATGATTCCTCCCTCGCCCTAATTGATAGTGGGTTTATTATTAATTCCGATAATCCGGCGATCGGGTATGTTTTGGCCAGTGCGTTTAATTCCGATGGTACTTTAGCCTATGTGGCAGTGGGGAATCGTGGCTATAGCGACAGTCAGGGCAATGTTCTTAACAACGGGACTGTCCAGATCTTGTTTAGTTGCAGTGATATTCTCTCTGGCAGTGGCTCATTAAGTACAACAATTCTCAATGGCAATCCTGATGGGGTTTTAATTACCAATATTCAAGATGCGGGGGATAATCAGCGGAACCTTTCGCTTTCCTTAGCTACGGGAGATATTGACGGGGATAGCATTCCTGATTTAGTGATTGGTGCGCCCAATGTGGGTAACTTTGCTGGAGCGGTTTACGTCATCTATGGCAGTTATCTCAGCAATCAAAAAGGACAAATAATTGATGTCACAAATCTCAGCACGAAACCTAACACTATGGGTTTTGTGGTTAATGGCAATGAAGCGGAAGACTTAGCGGGCTTTTCAGTAGTGGTGGGGAACTTTGATGGGGATAGCTATGGTGACATTGTTTACGGTGCGCCCTACGCCAAAGATAGTAACGGGAATCGGGTTGGCCAGGTTTATCTAGTTGCTGGTTTTGCCCAAGGAAGTGCTCCAGACTCAATTAGCCCTACAGTCATTTATTCTGGCAAAAGTTTTGATATTCCCAATCCCCAACCGAATCCACCAAGTCAAACCCTAACAGTGGGTGAAGGGGCAGGGTTTGCACTGGGAGTTTCACGGCGACTGAGTAATGGACCATCTACATTTACAGGTAGCACAACGACAGATGATCTCTTTATTGGCGCGCCCAACTATCAAATTCAAGTCGTAAATCAATGGACAAATCAAAGTAATCTCCCAGGCCAAAACTCACAAAACCAACAAAATCAACAAATCACATCAGACCTTTTTCCTAGTTCCAGTTTTGTTTCAGCCGGGGCCGTTTATGTCTATAACTCTAATCAAGGCTTAAGTCTTAAAACAAATCCTTGGGCCATCTATACCGGGCCAACGATTCCCAATGCTCAAGGCACTGCCACTAGTTATTTTGCTGGAACTGTGATTGGCTCGGGTTTGAATACGGATTTCACAGATTATGACGGAGATGGCCGCCAAGATTTAGTGATTGCCGGGCCTGGGGCCAATACCAACACGGGGCAAGCCTTTGTGATTGGTGGGTCTACTGCAACTCCATCTGTAACAACTACACAATCTGGAATAACTACAACAACTACACAAGCCTTAAATACAGTCAGTAACCTCGTGATCAATGGTGGATTAAGTGGGGGCAAAGCGGGAACAGTCATTACTTCAGTGGGAGACTTAAACCATGATGGCTATCAAGACCTTTTAATTACTGCGCCCCAAGGAGCCAATGCTACGGGTCAAAGTTATGTCTTATTTGGGACATTGAATTTAAGTGAATTCGGGACTGTTTTTGATCTCAATGTCACCGCTAACGACAACAAAACCACATTTTTACTCAATGGCGATCAACCCTTCCAGGCTACGGGAACAGCAGCAGTTGGTGTGGGTGATATTAACAATGACGGCGTAGATGACCTAATGCTCACGGCTCCAGTGGGTCAACAACTTTATGCGGTTTATGGGCATCCCTGGTTAGCGGACGATGGCAGTATCAAACTTGCGGATGTTTCTTCTAATAATGGCTTTGTCATTGATGGCTACGAATATTCCCTCCCATCTAGCCCCTTTGGTTATGTCCTCAGTTTTGATCTTGTTTATGGCAATGATTTTGAACTGGTTTCTGCTTGGTTGCAGTTAATTTCGCCCACTGGTCAAGTCATCTGGCGCTCGAATCCAGGAGAAGGAGTAACGGTTACGCCCGAAGCCTATGCCATTATGCAAAGTGACGGCAACTTTGTGATTTACGGCCAACCAGGGGGGAATTCAGGGGATGTCATTTGGAGTTCCAATACAGCAGGGAATAGCGGGGCTGTTCTGAAATTAGCCTCGGATGGCGGTCTTTATATTGTTGATTCCGAGGGCAATATTGTCCCCAATGGTACTCTAAATCCTGGGAATACTAGCCTGATTACTAATGCTGTTACCCTCGACGAAAATCAAGAAATTAATATCAGTCTCGATACCTTTCTGTCCAATGGGGAGAATGGCGGCAGTCTCTTTGGTAATGGCCTCAACATTGTAATGGTTGGGGATGTTAATGGCGATGGCTTTGCTGATGTGATTTCTGGGGGAAGTCCGGCTGGGGGAGTGCTTATTTTTGGCAACAGCACTAAAGATTTACTCGATGCAGCCCTAGGCACTGACGATTTAATTATTTCGGTGGAAAACGCTCAAGTTAAAGAGTTTGTTGCCCTTGGAGATTTTGATGGGGATGGCTTAGCTGATTTTGGCGTTATTGATGATCAAGGCAACTTCTTTCTGGTTTTAGGCAGTCCGGAATTAGGTAGCCAAGGTAGCCTTGTTATTGACTCTACTTTGCCAAATTTATCTAACTTTAACCAGGCCTGGGGAGTCGGAGATTTTAATGGCAACGGTTACGATGATTTTGTCTTACAAGGCCCTAATTCTACGATCGCCGTTTACGGTAACGCTAATGGAACATTAACCGACTCATCTCCTTTAACGTTTGGTAACAATTTCCCCCTACCCAGTTCTTTCACAGGTATTGATTTAAATGGCAATGGCATCAAGGAAATTGTCGCCGGTCAGCCCAACTTAAACCCAGTCCCTAATATCGGTGGCTTTGGTGGTGGTTTACAGTATTTTACCTATGAGGCTGGAAATGCGGTTTTACAACCAACGGTTAATCCTCCCAATGCCTCAGTTACGGAGGCTTCTGGTCTGTCTTCATGGGGACAAATTTCGTTTCCTAATCAATATGCCCAAGCTGGTGTGCCGTCATTTGCAACGTTAGATGGCTGGCTGTATCAAGCATTTTACGGAATCAACGAGCGTATTTCCACTAAAGATTCATACATTTATATCCAACGAAGCCGAGATGGAGTCAGCTGGGAAAACCTCACTCAAGTCGTCCCGCTCGATAGCAATGGTACGCCGATTGATCTTAAGAATTTGCCCCCCTCAATTACGGCTTACAATGGCACACTTTATTTAGGCTTTACTGCTGACAATGGCCAGGTGTGGGTTGCAGAAGGAGTCAATACTAATGCCAACTCCGGGATACTCATCAATGCCGTCCCAATCAATCAAGCCTCCAATAATGGCCCAACATTAGTGGCCTTTAATGATGAACTCTATGTATTCTTTGTTAAAGATGCTTCCGATAATGACATTCTCTATTCCAGTTCCAGCAATCCAGGGAGTAGTAGTGGCTGGGATGGTACCAGTACCGTTCTCACGTTTAGCGATGTTAACCAGGCGACTAATTTCCCCCTCAGTGCTACCGTTGTCCCTGGATTAGATGGGGATACTCTTGCCGTAGCATTTCGTTCTAATAACTCCCCCGCAACTTGGGTCGGCCTTCTCAACTCCAGCGATGTAACAAATTGGCAGGGTTCGGCAGAATTAACCCAGGTTGACGCCAACTCCCAAGTATCCCTAACTGTGGTAGATGGGACTTATTATTTATTTTTCACTTCAAGCACTGAGGCTAGTGCTTCATATGCTACCTCTACAGATGGCTTGAATTGGGGAGATATCACATTAATTCCCTGGGATGATGGCAACCTTGGTGGTGTTGCATCAATCTTATTTAATCAAAGCTTTATTTTATCATTGAATCAAAGTAATAATGAATCTCTTCTTTTTGCTTTTTCAAATTCATTATTCGAGCCGAATCAAGCAAGTCGTTGGGGTGAGCAAGTCCGGGACATTGGTGATTTTAATGGAGATGGTATTGCTGATTTAGCCGTGTTGGCCCCTGGCTACCGAAATCTACTGCAATTTCCAATTTTAGACTACCCAGCTATCAACAATTTAGGGGGTGTGTTCATTTACTACGGAGAGGAGAGTGGGATTTCGGTTAATGATCCTCCTGATGTTGTTTTAGCTGCGCCTGATCTTCCCCAGGAAACCATTTTTGAATTACTGGAAATTACTCCTACTGGTGATGTAAATGGAGATGGCTTTGATGATTTGTTAATTAGTGCACCTCTCACCCCTGTTATTGCTGGTCAATTTCCTGATGTCAATGGTGATCAAGGGGTAAGCTGGGTCGTTTTTGGCGGAACCCATTGGGGAACTGAGTACACCGCAAATTCGCCTTTCGGTTTAGGGAACCTTGCCAACAATCAAACCAATAATAGTCAAAACTTTAATCCCTATGGTTTTGTGACGACTGGATTACCGAGATCCCAAGCTGGTATTTCCATCAGTGGCGGGGCAGATGTAAATGGTGATGGTTTTAGTGATTTTGCCCTAGGTGCGCCGGGTAACTTTGACAATCTCAGTTATGTGCTGTTTGGCAGTGACTTTACCAACCAAGTCAATCAACTGGGAACCATTGGCGATGATGTCATGTTGGGCAGTCCCACAGGGGAAATATTTGTTGCTGGCCAAGGAGATGATCAAATTTATACCAATGGCGGGGTGGATACGGTTTATGCCGGCCCTGGGAATGATTTCGTGACGGTCACTGATACGAATTTCCGACGGTTGGATGGCGGCAGTGGCAATAATATTCTCAAGTTTACGGGCTACACAAATCAAGATTGGGATTTAACCACTCTTTCCCCAGGCCTGCGACTGAAAAATTTTAATATTCTCGATGTCCGGGATTACGGGGCTAATATCCTTACCCTCAATGCTCTGACGATTACACAACTTTCAGCTAATAACGAAGTTCGGGTTCTTTTAGACGCCAATGACAAGATCAATCTAGATTCAAGTTTTAGCTTTAGTGAAAAAGTCTATCTCGATAACCAAAACTATTATCTTTATACCTCTAACGCTTCAGCCGCCACTGTGTTGGTCAATGTCCCCTCCAATCAGGTTACGTTTACTGCTACGACGAGCAATTCCCCCAGTCTCAACCTAATTCCCACGGCTCAACCCAATGCTCCTACTACCACCGATGTAACCATCCTCGCCGCCACTAATTCTGACCCAAATCAACCCACCCGTTTATTTGTCTCTAACCCGAAAGTTTCCGAAGCTGCTGGAGAGGCCCAGTTTGTCATTGAGCGCACGGGAGACTTAAACAAATATGTGTTGGTCAGCTACATCACCCAGGATATGAGTGGCAAAGCTGGCGATCGCTATTTACCCATAGCAGGACAGTTAATATTTAATCCTGGAGAGAACCAAAAAAACATCACAGTTAAAATTCCTACTGACTCTGTTTATACCGCCGATCGCCAATTTAGCCTATTGGTTTCTTTGCTGAATGATGGTTTGGAAGCAGGAGATTGGGGCGATGCTTTTGCTTTAGCCGGTGATGCCAATGGTGCCCAGATCCGTCGTTGGAACTACCTGGCCGGGAATTGGGATAACAGTGTCATGGGTGGCTTGATTGATTTCTCCACCACGGTTAATTCCGACCAAGCTGAGATTCATTTGAGTGTTGAAGGCTTAGGGGAATTTAACGACTTTTTTGGTTACGATCCCCTCAGCCAAACCTATCAATCCATAATGTTTAATGGTGCCACAGGGGCCCGGCTCACCAATTCAGATAGCCCAAACGCTATTGGCGGAGTAGAACTTAAACTTTTGGACGGCGATCGAGGTGATGCCGATGGCATAGTTAATGGTTTGGTGGCAACTAATGGTTATGCGGGCCGCACCATCCCAGGCTTAATTAGCAATAATAACCGAGTTTTTTGGGCTCCCACCAACGCCGATGGCCAAGTGCAACTCAGGTTAATCAATAGCCCCTCACAAAACTATGAAATTGGTTGGGTTATGGTGGATAGTGCCGATGGTGCCATTGATGGTTTACTTCCTGATGATCCGGGCTATGAGGAGGCCGCTTTGGCCCGCAAACAAGCTGTTTTTAGTGATCAAGCCAATGCCTCAGCCCAGGCTTTAACCCGTAGTTTAGCCCGACAAAGTTTTACTGATATTGAAGCTTTTGCCAGGACAGAATCACAATTTTTTGGTAGCTTTAGTAACTCTAATTTAGAAGCTAATCGTTACTATATGCTCTATAGTCAACAGGGAGAAGAAATTGCTTTTTCCATTGATGCTCCACTAATGGTTGAAACAGATAGTCGAGGTTATCATCAGTTAGATTTTAATGGCATTACTACAGAAATCGCTTCCAAAACTTTGGTTGTGCCGGGAATTTTAAACCAGACTGTGACGACAAATGTTTCCATTAGTCGTGCGGGGGCTTACGAAAATCTTATTGTTCTCTACAAAGTGGATAGTCTGACCGGGGGCATTGATACCGATGGCGATCGCCAGATTAATTTAAACCCAGGGGATGTGGGCTATGTACAGGCGGCATTAACCAGGGCCCAGAATCCAGCAACGGGGCTAAGCTTAAACGCCCCTGACGAGTTTTTTAGCACTACTCAAAAGACCATCAGTTTGTCGGGCAATAATATTTATGGCATGGCGATTATTCCCAACTCATCCATCGAAGAAGTGTTAAGCAAAAATCCCACTAACGACCCGAACCTTGGCCCTGTGGCCCTTTTTTCTTTTGAGCAAGCCAATCCTGGGGGAGTGAGCCAAATGAGTCGTCTGGGTAGTAACCTGTTTGGTTTTGAAGATATGGTGGGCGGCGGCGATCTTGACTACAATGACATAATTTTACAATTCAGCTTTCTAACTTCATAAATTAAGTACAAAAGTGACATAGAGGAATAGGCTGATCTATCCCCTTGAGTCTGATCTGGTCCCGCAACCGAAATTAGTCCGCTCCACTCCTGTCCCGAGGGTGTGTCAGAATGGTTAACGGCCGGATTTTAGCGCCTTGTCACTAAACTGCCAGATTTGCCCAGTCAAATCCCTATTTGAATTCGAAACTTTTACTATTATTGTCTCTTTGCCCATGACTGCCACCCTTGCCGCCCCCAGCAAAACCCGCCGTGTTGTTTTTCCTTTTACGGCGATCGTCGGTCAAGATGAAATGAAGTTGGCCCTGTTGCTCAATGTCATTGATCCCAAGATTGGCGGCGTCATGATCATGGGCGATCGGGGAACCGGGAAATCCACTACCATTAGAGCTTTGGCGGATTTGTTGCCGGAAATTGAGGTGGTGGCCAATGATCCTTTTAACTCTTCCCCCAGCGATCCCGAGATGATGAGTGAGGAAGTACGGATCCGGGTAGATAGCCAAGAACCTTTATCTATTGTCAAAAAGAAAGTCACCATGGTGGATTTGCCCCTGGGGGCAACGGAAGACCGGGTGTGCGGCACCATCGACATCGAAAAGGCATTATCAGAAGGAGTTAAAGCCTTTGAACCGGGTTTATTGGCCAAAGCCAACCGGGGCATTCTCTATGTGGACGAAGTTAACCTGTTGGACGATCACTTAGTGGACGTGTTGTTGGACTCCGCTGCTGGGGGTTGGAACACGGTGGAGCGGGAAGGTATTTCCATTCGCCATCCGGCCCGGTTTGTTTTAGTGGGTTCCGGTAACCCAGAAGAAGGGGAATTGCGGCCTCAATTGTTGGATCGATTCGGCATGCATGCTGAAATTCGCACTGTGCGGGAACCGGAATTGCGGGTAAAAATTGTCGAACAACGGACGGAGTTTGACCAAAATCCCCATCCTTTCTGTGACCAATATCAAACGGAACAGGAAGCGTTACAAGCAAAAATTGTTAATGCCCAGAATTTACTGCCCCAAGTGACCATTGACTACGACTATCGGGTGAAAGTATCGGAAGTCTGTGCAGAACTTGATGTGGACGGGTTACGGGGAGATATTGTTACCAATCGGGCCGCCAAAGCCCTGGCCGCTTTTGAAGGTCGCACTGAGGTAACAGTGGATGATATTAGCCGAGTAATTGTGCTTTGTTTACGCCATCGTTTACGGAAAGATCCTCTAGAGTCCATTGATTCCGGCAGTAAGGTGGAAAAGGTATTTAAACGGGTTTTTGGCGTTGTCGATGAAGCTTAACGCGGCAATCTCTGTTGTTTTTATTGTGTGATTTATGGTTGTAAATTCTGATCCCGATTGGCTTTGGCGGGGAACGGCGGAAATTTTTCCCCACAATGCTGACTCAAACAATCCCCAGGAACATTTAGGGATTTTAACCCAACAGGACAGACCTCTACGGGTAAAGCTGGGCATTGATCCCACGGGCACGGACATTCATTTAGGCCATAGCATTCCCTTCCGTAAATTGCGGGCGTTTCAGGATGCGGGCCACACAGCGGTGGTAATTATTGGTGATTTCACTGCCCAAATTGGCGATCCCACTGGGAAATCGGAAGTACGGAAACAGTTAACTGCGGATCAGGTGAAACGCAATGCAGAAAGTTACCTAGCTCAGTTAAAACCAATTCTAGATTTTGATACTCCAGGAAGATTGGAAATCCGTTACAACTCCGAATGGTTAAGCAATTTAGATTTGAATAAAATTCTGGAATTGCTAGCAACGATGACAGTGGGACAGATGTTAGCCAAGGAAGGGTTTGCGGAGCGTTTCCAAAAGGAAAATCCGATCTTTTTGCACGAATTTCTTTACCCTTTAATGCAGGGGTATGATTCTGTCGCTGTAAATGCAGATGTGGAATTGGGGGGCACTGATCAAAAGTTTAATATTGCGGTGGGCCGGGATTTACAACGGCATTTTGGCAAAACTCCTCAATTTGGTTTACTGTTGCCGATTTTGCTGGGGACAGATGGACAACAAAAAATGTCCAAGTCTCTGAACAATTATGTGGGTTTACAGGAAGATGCTTTATCCATGTACTCCAAGCTGGAGAAGACGCCTGATCGCCTGTTGGGGGAATATTTCGAGTTACTAACTAACTTGGACTTGGCCGAGTTACCGGAGAATCCCAGGGAGTGCCAAAAGTTGCTCGCCAAGGAAGTTACAGCCCAGTTCCATGGAGTTGCAGGGGCGATCGCCGCCCAAAAAACAGCGGAGGATATTGTCACCCAAGGTAAGGCGGGTAATACGGACAGTGTGCCGGAATTTTCCCTAGCTGAAATTACTTTTCCGGTGAAATTGGCCTATCTCCTCAGTGCCAGTGGCCTGTGCCCCAGTAGTAGTGAAGGGAGAAGGCAAATCAAGGGGGGGGCTGTGCGCTTAGATGGCGATCGCCTAGAGGATGTTAATCAGGAATATGCCGATCCCAAAATGTTAATTAATAAGGTGTTGCAAATGGGCAAGAAAAAATTTATTCGTCTGATTTCTTAATCTCCAAGGCGATCAGCTTCTTAACTTTCACAAAAAGCGATCATTCTATTCGTAACAAGCTCACACTCGAAAAAAGAGGTTTAACGCTTTCCCAAAAATCGCACTGCGATATTGTAGATCACACCAGCATAGATAGTATGCTGATGAGCAGGTTTTTTAGTTATGAGTATAATCAAACGAATTTGATATGCCCACCCCACAAGCACTGTATCGCGGGGCTGTACAAGCTCAAGGTGACGACATTACACAAAATGGGGGCTATACTCGCTCTTGGGCGCGGGGTACTCCTGTGACGGCTCAAGAGGGATTAGACTTTCTTGCTAAGATTGAGGAACAATGCAATGAGTCTCAGAAAGAACAACGAAATTCAGCTTTTGTCAAAGCTGAACGTTTTATCAAGAATGCTAGTAAAAATGGAGGTGTTGATCAAAATTCTCAACCTCATCCTTTTCAAAATCCTAGACGTACTGTTCCAAACGCTCGTGTTGATATTGAAATTCGCAAAGGTTTGACTTTTATTCCTGCTAAAAATTTGGAATGACAATACTTTTTACCAAAATTCAAGCAATGTCAGACTCTACCGATTTGGATAGAGCAATAGATAAGCTTGACAAAATTTCTATTAATTTTGGTGCCGTAGATGAACAGATAAGGTGTTTTGCATTTTTATTAGCAATTGCCGAAGAAAATATTGCTGAGATTGTCTTAGGTATATTAGTTAGAGGAATCATGAAATATGAACCAAATAGGGTTAATAATGAAGTTCTTTGGCTATTTTTGGCAGCCGTTTTGTCTCGTTCAAATATTACGCCTGCCAGTGCTTTAAGAATTAGTCTTTTAGGAATAGTATCTCGTATTGAAGATTGGGCATCACCCATTTTTGCATTACTAGTTACCGCATTAGATAGTTTTTTACGTAATAGCCTGGAATATGGAGACCCTTTAATTGCAGAGCAAACTTTAGATTTTCTTGCCACTTGGGGCGAGAATTATGCTCAAGCACCTCGTACTTTAGAGCAAGTTGCAAAGATTAACTCTTTAGCTCGTTTAGTTTTACAAAAAGTTGATGAACCTATTCTTCAGGAGGAATGGTCAGAAGGGTTAGATTTATTTTTAAATATTGCTCATATTGCTTGTAAAATAAAATATTCAGATCAACGTATTTGGTCGTCTTCAGTAGAACTACTTAAGGATCTCTATCCTGTAAATATTTTAAATAATAATAATGAATATTCAGACAAGCACCGTCAAGTTCAAAAAAATATTCTAAAATTAATTGATTCTTCTCTGGCTGTAATCGGAACTATTTTTGTTAGAGGAGGCTTGTCGGTCGTAGTACACATTGAGCATTTAAATCAGGAACTAACATGGTCACTTGGAGCTAGCGCAATAGATAGAATCGAGCGTTTTTTTCAGGAAGTATCAAGCATTTTCAAACTAGGATTTCCTAAATTTAATCAAATACAATCAATTCAAGGTTCTTGGATTCAGGTTCTTAATCTTCCTCTAACTCCTAGGGAAGCTAATATTTTAGCAACAGAAATTGCTTCTTTATCCTCAAAAAATTACGAACAAAGTGAGATTAATCAAAATACTATTGATAGTTGGCGAGAATGTGCAGAAATCCTTAGTGAAAAGGACTTTAAGATTAACTTATCTGTTTCCACAAAGGATATAGGATTACAGATTATTCCTCCCATTTCTACAGAGAATTTTGCCAATATCTCTACAGGAGCAACTACTGATTTTAATGAACAAGAAAGAACACACATTAGAATTCTCTCTTGTGATGTTCCACAAGCTAATAATATTGAAAGAATTTTGGAGCTTGCACAATTATTTGTTCAATATTCATCTTCAACTCAAACTATTAGTGATAAGTTTCTTGAGATAAGAGGAACAAAATCTAGAGATTTTTTCTATTATCGTAGAGCAATTGAAATTCTTAACCTTATTGATTGGCGTGGGCATCCGACCAACGTCTGTTCTGCTTTGTTTCGCTTATCTAAAAAAGAGGCAAAAATGAGACTTCTTGCCTATCAATTTATTTCTTCTAATGTTGGTTCTGCTTGGCTACTGTGGAAAAATGCCAATGATCTTTCAGAGATTAATCCTGACAGTGCAGAAGAATTTTTAACGGCAACTTGTCCATCACTTTCTCAAAAAACAATTGAACGACGTTCACAAACATTAAAAGCATGGCTCACTATCTTTCTGCAATACTGGGATTCTTAACGATTTGAGTTAGAACTACGACTGATTTTCATATTCTGGGGTTCATAAAGGGAAAAAATTTAAGAGGCGATCGCCGCCCAAAAAACAGCGGAGGATATTGTCACCCAGGGGAAAGCGGGCAATACGGATAGCGTGCCGGAATTTTCCCTAGCTGAAATTACTTTTCCGGTGAAATTGGCCTATCTCCTCAGTGCCAGTGGCCTGTGCCCCAGTAGTAGCGAAGGGAGAAGGCAAATCAAGGGAGGAGCGGTGCGCTTAGATGGTGATCGCCTGGGGGATGTTAACCAGGAATACCAGAAACCGCAGGATTTGGACGGTAAGGTGCTCCAGGTAGGCAAGAAAAAATTTATTCGCTTCACTGCGAATTAGCAATTAAAATAGTAATTTATAACTACTCTCTCCGTCGGCGATCGAGGTAGAATTGGGGCGAACTGATTTGACCGGTCAATCCTGCCCATTCCTGCCTGATCCGTCCAGATTCAACCAATTACTGCCCAACCTTAGAATTGAGGTTATCGCCCCATGAACAGTTTTGTTTTAATGGCCACCGTTATTCGGGAACCGGAACTGCGCTTCACCAAAGAAAATCAAACCCCCGTCTGCGAATTTCTAGTAGAATTCCCCGGCATGAGGGATGATTCCCCCAAGGAAAGTTTGAAAGTAGTTGGTTGGGGCAATTTGGCCAACACCATCAAAGAAACCTATCACCCTGGCGATCGCCTAATTATCGAAGGACGCTTAGGTATGAATATGATAGAACGGCAGGAAGGCTTTAAGGAAAAACGAGCTGAGCTAACTGCTTCCCGCATTAGTTTGGTGGATAGCGGCAATGGCATTAATCCTGGTGAGTTGTCTTCTCCTCCAGAACCTGAAGCAGTGGACCTTAGTAACACCGATGATATTCCGTTCTAACATCCACAATTCAGCTACTCCCAGTCAGATTTTTCCTTGAACTTGAAATTTCCACAATGGCGGATTCCCTTCCCAATTTAGTCGATCTCAACTTCTTACCTTTTTTAACGGAGGCTGGGGAAATTGATCCGAACTACGAAAAACGTATTGGGGTTTACGCCATTTTTGACCAGCATCAGAATCTACAATACGTAGGCTATTCCCGTAATTTAGCCATTAGCCTGCTGCAACATTTGGTGCGTCAACCAGAGCATTGCCATGGGCTCAAAGTACACATCATCGACCGCCCCGATCGCCAATTATTAGTTCAAATTCAAAACCATTGGTTGGTGGGGCAAAATCCTCCTGGCAATGGTGAAAGTCAGAAAATTTGGGCTGAATCGATTAATGTGCAGGATTATTGGACTCCAGAAGAGGCCGCCACCGTTGCTAAAAGTGAACCAGGGGACACGCCCAAACTTTTGAAAAAAATTGCCCGTAGGCTAGAGGCAGAAGTGTTGGCAAAACTGGAAGCCAGGGGAGTGGCACAACAAATTCGCTTCAATCCCAAGCTGAAAGAACAAGGGCTGTTGGACATCACCTAGGATTCGCCCATAGCTGTCCATTAAAATATAAGGGGATCCAAGATGACCCTGACTGAAAAAAATGGACATTCGAGAGTTTCAAGAAAGTAATGAGAGGCGCCAGTTGCGTAGTAGTTCTATGTTACCATTGACCCTAAATTCGGCAAATATTGCCATGGTGATATCAACCATGTGGGCTGACCTGGAGACAACTTTCGTGGGGCGATGAAATCTAGCAAACCAATGACGGTTATCTGAGTTGTTTCTCTCAATTCCTACTGTTTCTCTTTTGCTAATCCCATGAAACGCATCGGGATGTTCATCCAGCAGTTGTTGATAGGGCCTCCAGTCATCGGTGCAGTACACCGTCACTTTCCACTTTGCCAGTCTCTCCAGCAAACGACTCAGGGTTTGACTATCACGATTTCCCAGTTCCCAGTTCCCAGTCGATGAGTCTCCCAGTAACACGCTCATATGCCTTATCATTATCTATTTGAAACTCTCCATTATTGATTTACAGAGCTTTCCTTTCTTCGTTTCTGGCCCAGTTTCAGGGATCCGCCTCACTCTTCGTTTCTTCGTTGTTGTGAGTTCACGCTCAGCCGGTACTATTTTTCCCCGTCTTTAGAGGCACGTTCTTTTTCATCTCCATACAAAGGAGAAGTTCCGGTTCCTGTCATTAATAATTGTTGTTGGGGCACCCCAATGGCAATTTCCTGGGATTCAAAGGCCACTTTCACCCGCAGTCGCAATTCTCTGGCCACGTCCCATTGTTCCCCCGGCAGGGTCTTAAGCCAAATACGAATAAGAATACCTTGGTGAGAAACCTCTTCAATACCCTTGAGTTCCGGTGCCTGGAGCATTTTAGGATGCCACCACGGATCGTGGTACAGACCCAGCGCCACCTGTTGCAAAACGGCGATCGCCTTTTTGGGATCAGCATCAGCCGCCACCATAACGGAATAATCTACCCTGGACCAGTCTTTAGTTTGATTACACACTGTGCCAATGGCTCCGTTGGGAATGGTGACTAAATCCCCGTTGGGACAACGGATGCGAGTAACAAATAGGTTTGTATCTTCCACTACTCCTTCAAACTCGCCAATCAGAACGAAATCATTAATGGCGAAGGCATCACTCATCAGATTAGAAATACCGGCAATTAAATCCTTGATCAAGTTTTGGGAACCGAAAGACACCGCAAAACCGATGATCCCTGCCCCAGCCAGTACTGTGGCCACCGGCACATCGAACAAACTAAGGGAAAAGACAAAGGCAGTAAAAATACAGACCACCAGGTTAATGCCCCTGACAGCACTACTGACAGTGTTAATTCTAATTTTTCTTCGTGTATATTTGGCAGTTTGTAAAATAGCATAATCGTTTTCAATGGTATGGAAAAAAGACTCAATTAAAAAATCAGATATTTTAATTAAAATTATTGCCGATAACCAAATTAAAGTTAAAGAAATGGGAGTGCCCGATAACTGTCGTCCTAAACGTCGAGTGTTAGGAAAAACCTGCAGAAAAAAAGCACTACCACGGATCCAGATAATAAACAGGAAAAAAATTAGTATTCTCCGGGTAAATACAACTTGTTTGAGGCGGTTTTTCAGGAAGTCGTAAAAATCCTTGCCTTGGAAAAGTTCAAGAATATTTTCAAAAATTTTCTGGTTATCCAAAGAAAATGTCAGGGGAGGATTTTTTTTACTGTCCCCCCAGCCAACATTTCCGAATAGTATAGTTTTGGAGTAAGCACTTAAATAATAAAGAAAAATAGCTATCCGGTCTAAAATTTGAAAAGCGAAGGAATAGCGGGGAATGGCAGCAATATTTTTAAAAATAGACGCATCAATGTAATTATAATCAAAATTTGGGTCTTCCTCCTCCGCCTTAACTAAACAATTAATAGCCATCTTTAGTAAGTGAATTCTGTGTCCCAGCCACCGATAAATAAATAGCACTACCAACGAAACTGTGACCACAATGGTGACAATTACTAGGGCAACTTTTATTTGTCTTCTCAGGGCTTCTGGTTGTCGTTCCCGCCTCGCTCGCATCAGGGCATTGCGGACTTGATCTACGGTTTCGGACGCTAAATCTTCCGGGGTAAGGGCGTATAAATCAGCATCAGCTTTGGTAATGGTGCGAAGAATTTGTGGCCGGAGATTTTTGTCATCGCTAATTTGAATAATGATCGCCCCATTGAGAATAGAACTAGCAACATTTAAGGTTTCTGGATCAAAACCCCGCTGGACAATTTCTTTAAACTTACTTTCAATACGTTGTTGACGATAAACAATTGGACTAAGGGAAGAATCTCCTTCTTTACTAGCATTTCCTGTGGGCACAGCAATCAAAAAAATTGGCTCTCCATCTACCCTAACGGTGGTGTAATCCAAGTTACCAATTCTACCGGATAAATCTGATTCAAAGCCTAGATTAAAAGCTTTATTTTGCAGGGGGAAATCAGACTTGACGGGATCCACTAGGTCAATTTGGGGCGGTAGTTGACTAAGGAGAGTTTGTGCCGACTGGGCTTGGGCAAAACCTAGGCTTAGCAGTAAGGTGAGCAGAGTAAGGGCGATTAATTGACTTAAATTTAATCTTTGATGGCGAAAAATATAATTTTTTCTATTTGTTGGGAGCACTCTGACAACGAATAAATTCCAAAGGGAGGTTATCACTATCGGCAATGAATAAAACTTCATAAATATGATCACCAATTTGTTGTTGCTGGGGATTTAAAAGAATTTTTAACGGCTCAATTTGTTCTGGATTGGTTTGATAGGCTTGGCTAAAACTTTGGCTGAGATTATTCAACCATTCCGGTAAACTTTCTACCTGGTCTGTTAGATCAAAGGAGATATGATAGTAGCCCACGTAATGTTCATCTTTGAAGGCATCAGGGGCGGGTTGGGGTTGGGGAATTTGAATTAATTCAATGCGTCCCCCCAGACCAGTCAACCAGCAAGCTAAGGTATAACCAGTGGTGAACCTTTCCCCCACGGTAAAACCCAATAGCTCATAAAAGGCGATCGCCCGATGGATATTAGCAGTACGAATAGAAACATGGTGCATGATGCTTTATGCTGGGGGAGTTAAGGGGAAATTAACTTTTCAGCGGTGCTCAATTTATTACAACCTTACCAATGTCCGAACTGAAAATCCTAATTGTTGACGACGAACCCCACATTGTAATTCTGCTGGAAGAGGTGTTTGAGCTTTTAGAAGAAGATTACGGGGTGGAGTTATTGACCGCCATGGATGGGGAAAAAGCCTTGGCTTTAGCAGTGGAACATCAACCCCAATTGGTTATTTTAGATGTGATGTTGCCCAAGATTAGTGGTTTAGCAGTTTGTCAACGTATTAAAGAAAATCCTGAGCTAGCTAATACCACGGTGATTTTGCTCACGGCCAAGGGCCAACAGTTCGATCGCCAGGCAGGGTTAGCCGCGGGGGCGGATTGCTACGTAACTAAACCCTTTGGCCCCAGGGATTTATTGGCCCAAGCGAAGGGAATTTTGGGTATTGAAGAAGAGGATTAATAGTCCATTTTAGAAAGATTCAGAGTTAGGGGTATGGTTAATCTCCTGGTCGAGCCAACGTTTTTTCCAGCGGCTGGTGGGCTCCAATGTACTTTTGCTCTGTTCCGCTCGACGACGGGCCAGAATTACTTCCGCTGGATCTGTTCCTGAAGGATCACGGTAGGGGATGGCCGCCTTAGTTTGCAGATGTTCCATTTCCCAGGGGGCAAATATTGATGGGGGTGATGGCTGGTGGCTAGCCAGGGTACCCAGGGGCCGACGACGGGGATGGGGCGGTTGACCGTCTCCCATGGTGGCAATGGACAGTCCGGCCAGTTGTAAACCATGACGCACCGCCGCCGCACTGCAATAGGTGGCTAAACGGCCTGTTGGGGCTAGACGATCGCCTAAATGACAGAGAAATTCCACTGTCCACAGTTGGGGACATTTGGGCGGTGAGAAGGGATCGAGGAAAATAGCATCGACCTTAATATCTCGGGGCACAACGGATAGTAATGTTTGCCGGGCATCCCCGATCGCCAGATGGGCAGTTAAAAATTCCCTGGCAACCATTTCTCTTTGAGCTAGATCCTGCAAAATCTCCTGCACCAAATCCGGCCAACCCTGGAGCAAGCCATTGGCGATCGCCTGGCGGGGCACTTGCAGATCGTTTTCCAAACTGTACAGAGTTACGTGGCAATGGGGATTAATTTGCCAGATGGCTGTTAGGGCCGCCGCTGTGTTGTAGCCCAAGCCATAGCAGACATCAATAATAGTTAACCTGGATTTTTTGGCCGCCAACTGGGGCAAAAGACAGGGATGAACAAACTTTTCGTCCGCCTCCGCCTTAGCACCCCGCTGGGAATGGAACGTTTCCCCAAATTGGGGCGAATAGAACGTAAAAGAACCATCCGCCGTCAACTGGGGAGTAAAAGGGGCCGCACTGGTCAAAAATTAGCCCTCCGTTCCCGGTTTATCCTGGGCCAATTCCCCTTTCAAGGTGGCAATTTCCTCCGTCAGGCGATCGAGTTCCCTTTTCGCCGTCGCAAAATCGATGATGTTATTGGAACCAGTGGCAGTGGTTTTGCTAAGGGGGTTGGGCAGGGATTGTCGCCATTGTGCGAGCAATTGATCCACATACTGACGGGCTTCCGTTTCCGTAGTAGTGCCCTTTTGGGCCCATTGGCTGGCCCGTTGGTCCCATTCCTGTTGCAAATCCTGGAAAGTACCCTGGCGTTTTTGCGGATCCTGCAATGTTTCCACCAAACTAGCGGTGGCTCCCACCGTAATCCGAAAACCTTGCTGGATAGTGTCTAACAAAGTGCTGTTGTTGGTAGTCATCGTTAAAACTTAAGGTAGTTGAAGGTCAGGATTGAGTTCTCCAATGGTCGTTGCATTCAACAAGAACACCGTGGGTGAACCACGTTTGACCCTAAGCTAAACCAAAATGTCCTGTTTCCGCCACTGGACGGGGCACCAAGCCAGTTTCCCAACAGAGTTTCTGGAAATCTTTGATCAACCCACTGCGCTCAATTTGCGAGTACCTATTCAGGTGACCTTTTTGGTTATAGACCAGCAACAGATCAAGTTCCGGTAGGGTGGCAAAATGCAACAATAAATTAAAAATGTCGATGGACCTAATTTGATATTCCTCCTTGGCAAAATTGGGGTGTCTTTGGGCATCCTGTTTATTACTAAAGCAAAATATGGCGGCCGCAGTTTTATTGCCCCCTTGGGCGCTCAGGGTGAGTTTGACTAGATTGTCATTGTGGCGACCAGTCCAAATATAAAGCGTATCCACATTCAGCTTTTTGCCGATTTCTTCAAACAGGGGAGTCATCACCAACTGCACCGCTTTTTTCTCTTCCTCGCTCCCTTGCGCTTGTTGGGACTGTTGTAGGAATTCTTCCTTAAATTTTTTCAGGCTCATAGCTTTTTCAATTTCCAGAGGGTTTAAGACGGTCGGCGATCGCCGTGAGGAACTGATTGCTTAATTCGGGCAACTGGGCTAAATTCTTCACCAGCCGAGTTTTCTCCCCCAAGGACAAATCCATAATCATGCTAACAATTTGTTGAACTTGGTCCACTGTGGGCACCGTGTCTTTGGCTTCACTCGGTCCTTCTTGGTAAGAGTCGCCGTGGTCGGTGGCAAAGGGATCGGAGGCGGTGGAGGCCATGGCTGGTTCAACAAGGCCAGGCTCTGTGGGGGAAAAACCTTGCCTAGTTAACAGATTTCCTTCTTCCAAGGGCGCAAAAAATGGCGGTGGTGGAGGGGGCACAAACTCAATATGACCAAGGTGCTCCCTCGCATCGGTAAGTTTCTGGGCAGTGAAATCCCCAGGGTGGGGAGTCATTTGGCTCAGTAACTGGTCTTCCCAGGGTAATTTCTGCTGCCGGCCGGGGGCTAGGGCTTCTAGCTGAAATTTGCGGACAATGAAGTCCGGAGGCAGTCCCCTTAAATACCAGCGATACATCTCCGCTAACTGGGACTCATCACCATTCCACTCCAAAGCCAATCTGTCCTGTACCTGCACCGGAATGCGGCGACGCAGGGTGGAGAGAGATTGCTGAGAAAATTCGTCAAACTTACCCTGTAACGCCTGAAAATCCTTGGCCGTGGCCTGACTGCCTAATTTGATTAATCGCACAATTTCCGGGGCGATCGGTCTGGGTAACCCATCGACTTTGGGGGAACGGGCCGCTGTTGCCAAACATTTTTGCACGGTCTGGTAGGCTGGACGGTTTTGATCCAGGGGAATCCATTCCACCATCACCCGCTCAAATTGCTTCATCACTGTCATCACCTCCCGATGGAGATGACGCAGGGGAGGTTGGTCAATTTCCTCTAGTCCGTTGACCTGGTCAAAGACCTTTTCATTGTGGCCCTTGACTTCAATGTTGTGGATGCCCAATTGCCGCGCTTTTTGCAAACCAATTAATAAGGCTCGATAGGACGCTTCTGTGCCGGTGGCCGAGGCCAGTAACTGTTTAACGCTGGTTCTTTTCCCCGTGGGCAATAGCAAAATGGCCACTGCGGCCCCTTGACCTTTTTGTCCTAGGGCTTCCCCGGCATAGAACAAAATTGGTATCGAATTACCTGTGCCATTGGGGGGAGAAGAATTAGCCATTGCTGGTGGTGTGGGGTGTTTACAATAACAGGGCAACCAGTTGGAGTAATTGACCGATGTTGGAAAGAATTCTGGAGCCAGAGGTAATGGACACCGAAGCAGAAGCAATGGACTACGATGCCATGGACTTTCAAGCGGTTAATCTGGCTTTTGCCCAGAGAGCTTGCCAACTCGGCCCAAGCAAAGCCACAGTGTTAGATGCCGGTACTGGTACGGCCCGTATTCCCATTCTACTCGCCCAGTTACGTCCTGCATGGCAAATCACTGCCATCGATTTTGCTCGTTCTATGTTGGCGATCGCCAAGGAAAATGTGATCGCAGCGGGGTGTGAAACTCAAATTTGCCTGGAATTTGTCGATGCAAAACAATTGCCCTACGCCAATGGTTCCTTTGACGGAGTGATTGCCAATAGCCTCTGTCATCATTTGCCCAGGCCGCTGGATTTTTTGCGGGAGGTAAAACGGGTGCTCAAGCCCCACGGTTTCCTATTAATTAGGGATTTAATTCGCCCCGAATCCCCGGAAAAATTAGCTGATTTCGTAACGGCGATCGGCTCCGACTACAACGACCAGCAGAGGAAACTTTTTGCTGATTCCCTCCACGCTTCCCTAACTATCGCTGAAATACAAGACTATCTCCAGCATTTGGGTTGGGTCGGTGATGATGGTCCCAACCTGGAGTTACACCTTTACCAGTCTTCCGATCGCCATTGGACATTGGAGAAGAAGTTCCAAAGTTCAACCATAGTACAGCGATAGGACTGCAACGAAGGGAATCAGGTTTCCGCTGATTTGCGTTAAAATTCTCGTAAGCTTTCCCCATCAGGGATTTTTCTCTCGATCCATATGCTACTTTTTTTGGCCCATCCGGCACCAACCTCCCACCAGTACCCTCCAAGACGGATACCCTAAGGCCCTGTTTCGCCCCGTCCCGTCCTCCCACTGCTATCTAGGAGCTTGCCCATGCTACACCGGAAAATCTATCAACTTTGTACCGATGGCCACGAAGTCAGTCTTTACCTGAGGGACCAACAAAGGTGGGTAGAAAATGCCAAAATTCTGACACTGGAGGGGGATTTGGTCACTTTCCGCTATGAGACCGAAGAAGAGGATGAGGTCTGTGCCTGGGAAGAAATGGTGCGCCTGGAAAGCATTGGCTCCGTTAACCGTAAGTTGGCCTCCGTTTCCCGCCTTGGTCATGAACTGCTAATTTCTGAAGATTGTCCAGAGGCGGAACAGTTACTAGCCCGATCGCCAAAGTCCCACCAGGAAGAAGAAGAGGAAGACTGCGACTAAACTGGAACAGATTAAAATAAATTCCCCTATTTTTCCCGGCCCCACTATGACCGAAAATATTGTCCGCGAAACCAGCAAGAAAAAAGAAAGCCCCCCGGAAAATACCTGGTTAGAGTTGGGCAAAACCATGGTTACCGCGGTTATCCTGGCGATCGGTATTCGGACTTTTGTGGCCGAAGCTCGCTACATTCCCTCTTCCTCCATGGAGCCGACCCTGCAGATTAACGATCGCCTGATCATTGAAAAGATCAGTTACCGATTGCGGGATCCGGAGCGGGGAGAAATTGTGGTCTTTAACCCCACTGACGCCCTAAAAGCAAAAAACTTCCACGATGCTTTTATTAAGCGCATTATCGGTTTACCGGGGGATGAAGTTAGGGTTTCCCAAGGCAACGTTTATGTCAACGGCAAAATGCTGGACGAAAATTACATTGCGGCTCCTCCCGCCTATGAATATGGCCCAGTGAAAGTGCCCGATGATCAGTATTTAGTGTTAGGGGATAACCGCAACAACAGCTATGACTCCCACTATTGGGGCTTTGTCCCCCGGGAAAAATTGCTCGGCCGTGCCTTTGTCCGTTTTTGGCCCGTACCCCGGGTAGGCCTGTTGACTGATGATGCTGAGCGAGAAGCAGTAGAAATTAGCCCCCAAGCATGGGAAAGTCCAGCCATTTCCCCCCAGACAGTGCCGGAGAGTCGTTAGATTATAAGCAATCACCACTGTGCGGAGAGAATCAAATAATTATGGTTACCCCCACCCTCGTTAAAACCATCGCCACTGCTGCTCCCCAAACCTTTGACCAATTTTTGAAGCAATGTCCCGAAGAAGGCCGCTTTGAGTGGGTAAATGGAAAAATCATCGAAATGGTTAACACCCGCGAACATAAACTGATTGCTGAGTTCATTCTTTTCGCTTTCCATGACGAAATACGTCGTCTCTCATTAAACTTTGATGTCACCACCCAGGCCACCATCAGAACTGAGATTAAGACCGGCGGTTTTCATGGACGCATTCCGGATGTGAGTGTTATCGATCGCCATGTATGGCGCTCCGATCCCGGTGACTACAGAGCTTTAACTGAGCCAGTCCAGTTAGCAGTGGAGGTGGTTTCTAGTAACTGGGAAACGGATTATTTTGATAAATTGGATGAGTATCAACGCCTTGGCATCAAAGAATATTGGATTGTCGATTATCTGGCGATCGGTAGTCGGGACATTTTAGGGGAACCAAAGCAGCCCACCGTTTCCATCTATACCCTCAATCCAGAAGGAGTTTACGATCGCCAAGCTTTTCAAGGGCAAGAAACCTTAGTATCCCCCACGTTTGCGGAACTGGTATTGACCCCAGAGCAAATTTTTAACGCTTAGTATTGGCATCAACAAGACAAAAAGTGGGGGTTGTATCGCGTCTCAGCCAGGATGGGGCGGAGAGTTTGGTAGAGGCTTAACTATAAGTCCACCAAAAGATAGAACTTCCTCAATTATTCACCTATGGCGTGAGTCAGCAGAAGAGGAATGTAGCTGACAATACAGAGACTTTACCTGGGATTTCTGTTAGTTTTGAGCAGGGGATAGGGTGGGCACAACTCTCTTCTTTTTTTAAACTCTAACTATCAGAAAACCATTTAGGAGCGCTCTTTACAGATGCAGGATTTTTTGAGTAACACAGTGGCGTTGTCGCGGCTACAATTTGCCGTCACTGCCATTTTCCATATGCTTTGGCCGGTATTAACCACTGGTATGGGCATTTATTTAGTAATTATTGAAGGATTATGGCTGAAAACTCGTAATTTAGACTATTATCACCATGCTCGCTTTTGGGCTCGGCTCTACGTTTTAAATTTCGGTATTGGAGTAGCTACCGGTTTGCCCATGGCCTTTCAATTCGGTCTAAACTGGGCTCCTTTTTCGGAATCCGTAGGGGACTTCTTCGGCACAGTGCTGGGCTTTGAGGGCACCATGGCCTTTATGCTCGAAGCCAGTTTTTTAGGCATTATGCTATTTGGTTGGGACCGGGTTCCGCCCTTAATTCATTACCTCGCCACCATTTTGGTAGCCATTGGAGCAAATCTTTCCACCTTTTGGATTCTTTCGGCTAATTCCTGGTTACAGACCCCCGCTGGGGGCATTTTTGTCGATGGAAAATTTGTGGTGCAGGACTATTTTGCGGCGATCGCCAATCCGTTTATGGTTAATAGTTTCCTGCACATGTTCTTTGCCACTTTAGAAACCTCTATGTTTGTCATTGGGGGTATCAGTGCTTGGTGTATTCTCACCGGTCGTCAACCGCAATTTTTTGCCCGCTCTTTGCAGGTAATTTTAGTGGTGGTGATGGCGGTGGCCCCTCTGCAAATTTTCATTGGTCATTTGAGTGCGGAACAAGTATCAGTGCATCAACCGGCTAAACTTGCGGCCATGGAAGCTCTCTGGGAAACGGTGCCAGCCAAAACCCCCGCGGCTTGGAGTGTGGTGGCTTTACCCAACGATAAAGCAGAAAAAAATGACTGGGAACTGAGCATTCCCGGCGCATTGAGCTACATTTTGGAACTTAAACCCCAACTGGATAAACCCATTCAAGGCCTGAAAGATTGGGCCCCGGTTGATCGCCCGAGGATGGTGGGCTTAATTTACTATTCTTTCCGCATTATGGTGGCCATTGGACTCTTTTTTGCCGCTCTCATGGCCGTGACAGTACTGCAATGGTTGCGGGGGAAATTGAAACCGGAAATTATCAGCCAACAAAAATGGCTACTGCGGGCTTGGGTCTTTGCCGCTCCGTTGGGTTATTTAGCAGTGGAAACGGGCTGGATTGTTCGTTGTGTGGGGCGACAACCCTGGATCGTTTACGGAGAGATGCGGACAGCAGAATCGGCCTCCAACCTGCCCCCCGGTGAAATTCTTTTTTCCCTAACCGGGTTGAGTGTAATGTATATCGTCTTTTTAATTGCCACTCTCTATTTCGGCAGTCGCATTATCCGCAATGGGCCGGATTTAACCTTGCCTGCTCCCCGAGGTTCCGAAGCTTCCCTTTGGGGCACTGTGACCAAGCATGAAACCAACCGCCGTCCCGCTGAAATTGCTGAAGTTAAGGAGTAACCCATGGAACCGTTAGAACCGCTACAACATTTTCTGCCCCAGGTTTGGTTTTTCATTTTGGGGTTATTTCTCTTTCTCTATGTCCTGTTGGATGGGTTTGATCTGGGGGTGGGGATTTTGTCCCTTACGGCTTCCAGCGAAGAACGGCGCAGTATTCTGATGACCAGTTTGGGTAATGTTTGGGATGCCAACGAAACCTGGTTAGTTTTAATGGGCGGCTCTTTATTTGGGGCTTTTCCCCTGGCCTACGCCACCATTTTGAATGCTCTCTATTTACCGGCGGTGATTATGGTGGTGGGGTTAATTCTCCGGGCAGTGTCCTTTGAGTTTCGGGAAAATGCTAATCGTAAATTAGTCTGGAACATCGCCTTTGGGGTCGGTAGTTTCCTCGCCGCCCTAGGTCAAGGTTTTGCCCTTGGCAGTGTGTTTGAAGGCATTACCGTCGATGCCCAGGGACATTTTGCCGGCACCATGTGGGATTGGCTGACTTGGCGATCGGTCATTGTGGCCCTTACCCTCATCCAGGGTTATGTGTTGATCGGCTCCACCTATCTCATTTTGAAGACGGAAGGAGAATTGCAAAAAACCTATTTCAAGACGGCGGCGATCGCCACTTGGACCACTTTGGCGGGGGCGGTGTTTATTACCATTAGCACTCCAGCTTTTTCCGAAGAGGCCAGGGCCCAATTGTTTACCGCTCCGTTGGTGTACATTTTTGCCGCCATTCCCCTGGTGGGCTTACTGTTCATTGGCCTACTGTTGCGGAGTTTGTATCTGCGGGAAGAAAATACCCCGATTATCTGGACATTTTTAGTCTTTTCCCTTTCCTTTATTGGTTTGGGTTTCATTATTTTCCCCAACATCATTCCCCCCAGCGTCACTATTTATGAAGCGGCGGCGGCCCCCAGTTCCCTAGTGTTTATGCTGACTTTCATTGGTTTCCTGATCCCGATCCTGTTGTTCTACAACATCTACAATTACTTAGTTTTCCGGGGCAAAATTGTCACCGACTAGGGAGTTCGTTGCAATAAACAGCGATACACCGGACGTTGCAAATTAAAACAGGCAATTTCCCTTTCTGTGGGTACCCCCAGTGGATTTTCTGCCAACCAAGGGGTGTCATGGGTAAAAACAAAATTGTCATTTTCGGCAAAACGGTCCCTCATATCCTGGGCCACGGGCTCCACATCCGATTGCAGTAAAACTTCCCCTCCTGGAGGCAATGCGTTGGCGATCGCCGTCACTAGTTCTGGTTGGGCCACTCGGCGTTTATTATGTCGTTGCTTAAACCAGGGATCGGGAAATTGGATGCTGACCCGTTGCAGAGTGGGGGGAAAGGCGGAAAAGAATTTTTCTGGCTCCACATTGATGTTGCCAAACAGGTAATGGAGATTTTTTAACCCCAGACGATCGCCGGTTTCGTTGGCCTCTAGCACCAAGGGTTGACGGATTTCCACCCCTAAAAAATTCCAGTCGGGGTGTTGTTGAGCCATTTTGAGGGGAAAGCGACCCCGGGCACAGCCAATATCTAGATGCAATGGTCGTTGGACATCGTCATAAACGGTGGCCCAATCGGGACAGGCCAACACCTGCCGATATTTTTCACTGAGGGGGTTGACGTGTTGGCGGATGCGGACTCTAGCCAAGGAAATTTAGCCTAATTCAACATTTATCTTCACAGCCATTTTCTAACATTTTCGCAATTTACGATTGCTTTCTCTGTCCCTGGCTATGCCACCAGTGCCAACAATCCTGGGCGATCGCCCAATCTTCTTCGGTGTGGACAATCAACACCGTCACCAAGGAGTCGGAGTGAGAAATGACAGTATCCCTTGGCGATCGGTTATTCAACTCTGGATCAAGTTTTAAACCTAGAAATTCAAAAGCTTGGCAAACATCTGCCCGCACAGTGGCGGCATTTTCCCCCACCCCGGCGGTAAACACCAACGTATCCAAACCTTCCAAGGAAGCAATCATTTGCCCCAAACAACTCCGGAAGCGATGGATATACATGACATAAGCCAATTGAGCTTGTTCATTACCCTCTGCTTTGGCCTGCAAAATGGTACGAAGATCCGCCGACAGCCCAGAGACTCCGAGCAAACCGGATTTTTTATTGAGGGTGGTGTTAATTTCCGCCGGGGTTAACCCTTGGGTTTCTTGCAAAAAAAGTAGAATTGCCGGGTCAATGGAACCGCTCCGGGCCCCCATCATCAAGCCTTCTAGGGGAGTGAAGCCCATAGTGGTATCAATGCTGACCCCATTTTTAATCGCCGTTAGGGAGGCACCGTTACCAATGTGGCAGGTGATGAGTTTTAAATCCGCCAAAGGTTTACCTAAAATTTCCGCAGTTTTCTGGGCACAATATTTGTGGCTAGTGCCGTGGAACCCATAGCGACGGATGCCTAAATTAGTCCAGGCTTGAGGAATGGGATATTCGGCAGCAGGGGTGGGAATGGTGCGGTGAAAAGCCGTGTCGAACACAGCGATCTGGGGCACTTCCCCCAACACCAACAGTGCGCTGATTGCTTCAATGCCCTCTAGGTGAGCAGGATTATGGGCTGGAGCCAGGGGAATTAAGTCTGCAATGGCCTGTTGCACTTCCGGCGTGATCAAAGTGGCTTCGGCATGATCCGTTCCTCCATGGACCACTCGATGGCCCACCAGGTCAATCTCTGCCAAACTTTTCAACACTGCATCATCCCCCGTTACCAGGGTGTCCAACATTCGGGCTATACCTTGTTGGCGATCGCCAGTTTCCAGAATGATCACTTGTTTTTGGCCAGCAGTTTCCACCGTTAACCGCCCCTGATTTGCCAACACCGTCCAATCAATGAAAGCCTCCCATAAGGGCTCCGGTATCGTCTCCGGTAGGCGATCGCCAGTCAGCTCATAAAGACAACTTTTTTGACTGCTGGAACCGGCATTGAGAATCAGGAATTTCATTTCAATTCGGTTTGGAAAAGTTGTTTCACTTTTTGCCAAGCATCGGCGGCCGCTTCGGCGTTATAGCTAGCCCTTTGGTCACAGAAAAAGCCATGGTCTGCGCCTGGGTAACGGAAAATTTTATGGTTCACCTGATACTTGGTTAAAGCCTGTTCAATCTGCTCCGTATCTGCCATGGGAATGCTGGTATCTTCCAAGCCGAAGAAGGCGTATAAAGTGCCCTGAATTTTATCGGTATAGGTAATGGGCGGTTCCGCTGTCCCTGGAGCCCAATGGGGAATACCCGCGCCGTAAAAGGAAGCCGTGGCCTTGACTGTGGGTAAACTAGCCCCTAAATAGACAATCCAACCACCAAAACAAAAACCAATTAATCCTACTTCTTCCGGTTTAACGTTGGGTAAAGTTTGGGCGTAGGCAATGGTGGCTTCCAGATCGCTCAAAATTTCTGCACTACTAGTCTGATCTTTGAGCTTTCTACCCGCTTCAATACCTTCTGGGGTATAACCCTCTTCAAAACCTGGCGCTTGCCGTTGATAAATGGCCGGGGCGATCGCCACGTAACCTTCTTTAGCCACCCGTTCTGTCACGTCCCGGATATGGCTATTAACTCCAAAAATTTCCTGAATCACAATCACCACGGGATATTGACCCACGGCCACCGGCTCGGCCAAATAGCCTGCAATTTGCAAATTTTGGTTGGGAATGGTGACCAAGGTGGTCTTGATGTCAACAGTCATAAACTACCCGGAAATAATAACTCCTAGCCTATCTCAAAATCTGTACTGAAAGCCCTGTCTGAGAACGGCGATCGCTTCTGTCGGCTACTAATTCCGCTTGTGGGCCCCATGAAAAAGCAATAGGAGAAATTTACGTCTGCTGGATTTAGGCTCCCAGAGGGAAAACATTATCTGCCAACGCCGGGAAAAACGTTAAAATCACAAATTGTAACTGTTGTTACTTAAAGGTAACCACCGTTGTGTTTTTTGCAATCTAAGGGAATTGAAAATAATGTTTAAACCCAGCTTACTTTTGTCTTTGCTTGTTGTGGGCTGTTTGCTAACGGTTACCGGTTGCGGTGGTGGCAATCAGAGGGAGGAAGGTCAACCCACTCAACAGAACATCGAACAGCAAGAAAATAACAACGGGAATGCCAATACCAATGATGATGATAATGACAATAACGACGACGATGAGGAAGATGACAACAAAGATGGAGATGATTAAGGCGGTTTGATTCCAACTACCCCAGTGAAGATTCTTTTCATTAGCAACGGCCACGGAGAAGACCTCAACGCCGGCCTGATCATCGATGCCCTGCAACGGTGATCGCCGGAATTTGATCTATTTGTTCTGCCTTTGGTGGGAGAAAGTAAAGCCTATCAAAAGGCCCTTTGATCTAAACCATGAAAAGTACGGTTTACATTGAAACTAGTGTGATTAGCTATCTTGCGGCTCGTCCCAGTCGGGATGTCGTTGCGGCTGGACATCAACAGGTCAGCTACGAATGGTGGGATACAGAGCGCACGAAGTTTTCCCTTTACACTTCAACTCTAGTCCTTCGGGAGGCCAGTAGCGGTAACCCAGAGGCCGCATCAGCCCGTTTAGAATGGTTGCAGGGGATTCCCGTTATTGCTATCACCCAAGAGGCTGAGGCTCTTTCTGAATATCTTATTCAAAGAGCAGCCCTTCCCCAGAAAGCAGTGGCAGACGCATTACATATTGCAACGGCGGCTTATCACCAACTTAATTTTTTGCTTACTTGGAATTGTAAGCACATTGCCAACGCAGCTAAACGTCACCGTATTGAATGTGCCTGCCGAGAATTTGGCTTTGAGTCCCCTATCCTTTGTACCCCCGAGGAATTACTCGGAGTTAATTCTGATGTGGAATGACCCTATAGTTGAAGAAACACGACGGTTACGAGACGAGTATGCGGCCAAACATGGTCACAACATCCACGCTATTGTGGCAGATCTCAAGAGTTGGCAAGAGCAAGGCTTTCCCCTTGTAGGCCAGAAAACTGAAGTGCTTCAGCCTAAACTTTTATCCTCCCTAAATCCTCACGATCAAGAGTCAGAATGACCAAAGTGGCTCTATCAGAATTACCCCAGTGAAGATTCTTTTCATTAGCAACGGCCACGGAGAAGACCTCAACGCTGGCCTGATCATCGATGCCCTGCAACGGCGATCACCAGAATTTGAGTTATTTGCTCTGCCCTTGGTGGGGGAAGGTAAAGCCTATCAAAATAGGGGAATTAGCATCATTGCGCCTACCCAACCTTTACCCTCGGGAGGGATCATTTACACTGGCTTTTTAACCTGGTGGCGGGACATTGTTGGGGGTTTAGTGGGTCTAACTATTAAGCAAATTAAGGCCCTACTCAAACAAAAACATCAGTTTGACCTGATTGTGGCGATCGGGGACATTGTGCCCCTGGCTTTCGCCCGTCTAAGTGGGAAACCCTACCTAAGTTTTTTGGTGGCCAATTCCAGTTACTACGAAGGCCGGTTGTCCCTACCCTTTACCGTGACCTGGTGTTTAAAATCTCGTCATTGCCTAGGGGCGATCGCCAAAGATAATTTTACTGCCCAAGATTTAAGTCAACGGGGCATCAACATCCGCTGGTTGGGCTATCCCATTATGGACGCTTTACAACCGACGGGACAGCAGCTACGACGGGACAGCAAAACTCTCATTGCCCTTTTGCCCGGTAGCCGGGTGCCGGAAGCGGTACATAATTTGGCTCAATTATTGCCCTTGTGTGGAGCCATTGCCCAGGAAAAAGCAGTGGATTTTTGGGCTGCCCTCGTGCCGGCAGTGACGGTGGAACATTTACAAAACCTAGCAAGGGAGCATGGTTGGCAATACCACGGCGATCGCCTGGAAAAAGATAATTGCACCATTCATTGCTCCTGGGATCAATTTGCTGACATTTTGCACCAAGCGGATTTAGTGTTGGGTATGGCGGGGACCGCGGTGGAGCAGGCCGTGGGTTTAGGCAAGCCAGTGTTGCAAATCCCTGGTCATGGTCCCCAATTTACCTATGGTTTTGCCGAAGCTCAAATGCGATTATTGGGCTGTTCCGTCACCACCGTCGGCAAAAATCCCCAGGAAGCTAATTTAATCAGTCAAGCTAGTCAGAAAGCGCTGGCAATTCTGGCGGATCAACATTATCAGCAACGCTGTCGGCACAATGGACAAGAGCGCATTGGCTCCCCCGGTGGTTCCCTGGCGATCGCCAACCACATTGCCGCAACTGCCAAAACTTTGGCTGACAAGGGGTAGAATGCGGTCAACATAGCCGTGATTTACTGCCACTAACTGAACAAATCAAGGAAAAGTCTTCCCTTTAACAACCCGAAAATCCCCAAGAAGATTAGGATAAAAACATCTAGGCCAATTTTAATCGTCCTCCGCGTATGAGTATCTACGATCCCAACCCAGATCAGTCTCTAGCCAGAATCGACGCCCTAGAGAAGGAGTTGGCCAACCTCAAAGCCAGTCATAACACCCTGGACATCCAAAATAAAATTCTGAAAGGCTTTATCTCCCTCACCAACGTCTCGGCGGGGCGGATGTTAATTAAGGCCACGTTGCAAAAAACCATGGAAGCCTCCATTCACCAAACGGGGGCCCAATTGGGCAGTCTTTTCTTACTAGATGGGGACGGCAGGGTCACGGAGAGTATTTTAGCCAGGGGAGCCACCGACCAAAGCCAGAAAAAGAATATTGTCGGCCAAGTGCTGGACAAGGGGCTAGCGGGTTGGGTCAGGGAAAATAAAAGAACTGGTCTCATCAACGACACCACCAAGGATTACCGTTGGCTAAAACTGCCCGACGAACCTTACCAGGCCCTGTCCGCCCTGGGGGTCCCTATTGTTTGGGGGGACGAACTGTTGGGGATTTTGACTCTGATGCATTCCCAGGTGAATCATTTCACCCCGGCCTGTGCCACTGCCATGGAAAAAACGGCAGAATTAATTGCTCTAGTCTTGAACAATGCTCGCATTCAAACCAAGCATAAGCAAAATGAAACTCTGATTCAACAGGAAGACGACTTATTAAACCAAGCTATTCTCTGGTTTCCCAGTATAATTTTTATCCTAGATAACCAGGGAGTATTGCTCAAATGTGGGGGCAAATATTTAGCCCAGATTGGTCTTGACCCTAAGGAAAGCATTGGTAAATCAATTTATTATTTATTACCTGAGGCTAATGAACTAAAAAGCCTGACCAGCCATGCCCTAGCTAACAACATTATTGAGTCTGTGAGCGTGCAGATGGAACGAGTCGACCACGGCACTTGGTTCTATGATGCTTGGTTTTCTCCTATCCTAGATAACCATGGCCAGGTTTCTAATGTTGTTTGTATGCTTTTACCAGCCTAAAACAGGGAGTAAAGATCTAGAGTAATCTTTTTCATCATTGTCTATATTTTAGTTATACTTTTGCTGCGCTTTTCTTACCATTTACGTGTATGAAACAAGGTAAACTTTCACAGCTCATTGGGGAGCTGGGATAAATAGAATTACAAGGATAAATTCTAGGAGCAAAACAGTACACATCATGAAGAGTTACCGGCGCTTGAAACAATTACTTTTCTTTACCAATATTGGCGATAAGTCTAAGCAAATTAGACAAAAGACTGGGGCGGGAAAAACAAAAATTTATCTAAGCATGGCGGTGTTTCTCCTCTGTCCCCTCACCCTCTGGGGCACCACCCAGAATTTTAATTTAACTATGATGGCCCTGACTACTTTTACCATAGCTTATCTGGGCAAAGGTCTGCGTCGGACTAAGCCCGGTGCTGGGGAAAATTGGCCTCATTAAATTGACGATCAACATCAAACATCTATACGTAAAAAGTCACTTCTACAGTTTTATCTGGCAACTGTCGAGGATCTTCTCCCTTGGCGATCGCCGTGCGGATAGATTCCACAAAAATATGGATAGTATCGGCGGGGGTATGGTTAAAATTAGTACCGTATTTGGCGATTACTTCCTGTTGAATGGCGAGAATCTTTAGGTCCTGGGCAATAATCCGTTTAGCGGTCCACCAAACTAAGGGAATGGCAAAGAAATTCCACATGCCATAATTGAAAGCAACGTCGGTGTAAACGAGGGTAGATTGTTCTGTTATTGGCACCGATTGACTAGTAATAAATAAATGACGTTGGGAACTAAATTTATATTCCACAGAAGTTACATTCGGCATAATAAATCGGTCAGTATGGCTAATTTCATTGCCCTGGGAATTAAGAAATTTACCCCACCAGCCCAAATTATTATTTTCGTTATAATACTCAGCTTTGACCTGGCCTTGATGGCGATCCACAATCATTTTTATGGCTTGCCGTTGGGCGGTGCGAAAAATGCCTGGGTGCACCGAAGCTGTATGGGGAATGTCGATGAAATTCTCCACGCAGTTGGTGACATTATTAGCAAATCGATGGATTAGTCTGATTCTCTGCCAACCTTTTTTACCATACTGGGGTAACGCAAAAGGGGGTTGTATCGGTTCCCCTAAACAGACATAAATAAAGCCTTCCTGCTCCATTGTTGGGTAACATTTCGTCCGTAAATTTTCCCTTGGTTTAAACTGTTGATCTTCCGCTGGCACACCAATGACTTGACCACGATGATCATAAATCCAACCGTGGTAAGGACAGTGAAGATTTCCTTGCTTGATTAAACCACAGGAAAGGCGACTGTGGCGATGGACACAACGATCTTCCAAGGCGATCGCCATACCATGCTGGTCTCGAAAAATTGCTAGCCATTGCCCCAAAATTTGCCGAGCTAAAACTTTACCAGGCTTCAAATTCCTACTTTCAGCCACCACATACCAAAAATCTTCAAATTTCATCACTTTGATAAGCTCTAATGGCAATATCTCCTGTTAACTTAATTTGACAAGCCAATCTAGCCTGAACATCATCAGGAGCCAGAATAGCCAAAATTTCCCTTTCCTCGGCCTCTGGGGAGAGGATTTCCCCCACGACTTTCACTAGACAGGTACCACATAATCCTGTGCGACAACCGAATAAAATTGGCGAATTGTCTGGGGTTAAATATTCCGCTAGACAAGCGTTAAATTCTAGTGATAGGGGCAAAAATTTAGTTTGAGGAAAAGAAATTACGCAATTATTCATAATTTTCAAGGTCGGCGATCGCCGACATAGAACAATACCGATAATTGTCCGATGGAACCTAAGCAAACATCACGGCAATGGGGGATCAAAAAACTGAAAGGAAATGCTTTTTAGGAGTGATTAGCGTTGGGCAGATTCTGCCAAAAATTGATCGATGGTGCTTAACAATTGATTGGGTTGGAATGGTTTGGTGAGGTAACCATCAGCCCCAAGAGCTTTGGCCCGATTGCGATGGAGGGGATTTTCCCTAGAGGTGAGCATCACTACCGTTAAGCTATGCCAAACTCGGTGAGCCCGCACCAGTTGCAGCAGACTAAACCCATCCATATTGGGCATTTCAATGTCACACAGAGCTAAATCAATGCCTTGGTTTTGCCGGTTGAGTAAATCCCAAGCTTCTTTGCCGTCCCGACATTGGATGAGGCGGAAACTGCCTCCCAGCACCCGTTGTAAAGTTCGCCGCACTGTGACGGAATCGTCAATAACCAGGATTGTGGTCTGACCACCAGCGGATCCCGCCGCATCCTGGGGCAAGGTAGGCTCAGTACGCCAAAGCACAGCAAAATTGTTGGGAATTAATACGGGCACCACTTCTCCAGTACCCAAAACGGTACAGCCCGCCACATAGGAAGGAATGGGGGTAATGGCGTCCAGAGCTTTGACCACCAAGGTCCGTTCATCGACAATTTGCTCCACTGTCAACAATGCCGAGCGATCGCCAAGGTTAACCATCAGTCCGACTTTATGGGGTAAACCGGGGGAAGGACTAAAACCCTGGGGATAAATTTGGGGCAACACTTCATCCAGAGGGCAAGCTTCCATAATTTGGGATTGCCATTCCACCCGACCATTTTTAATCGGGTAATCGTCCAGGGGCAAAATTCGCAACACACTTTCGGAAGGAAACGCCAGTAACCGTTGCTGATAGCGCACCAGCAGTAGGGGCACAATATTCAAACTTAGGGGAATACGGATCAGAAAACGACTGCCTTGGCCCAATTTGGTTTCCACCGTCAAGGTACCCCGCAGGGATTCAATCATTTGCTTGACAATGTCCAGTCCTAATCCCCGCCCGGACAGATTGCTCACTTCCGCTGCGGTGGAAAATCCCGGCTGAAAAAGAAAATCCAACATTTGAGCTTCCCCGATGGTGCCCAACTGCTCTGGGGTTAGCCAACCCAATTCCATTGCTTTGCGGCTAATTTTTTCTGGGTCAATGCCCCGACCGTCGTCACTTACTGTAATTAAAACTTGGTTATTGGCCGTGCTAGCGCTGAGGGTAATGGTCCCTTCGGGAAGTTTGCCCTGGGCTTGGCGTTCTGGCACAAATTCCAAACCGTGGTCAAAGGCGTTGCGAATTAAATGGGTTAGGGGGGTGCGTAACTGGTCCAAAATGGCCACTTCGACTAGGGTGTTTTCCCCTTCAATGACAAACTGCACCGGTTTTTTATGGCGATCGCCTAGCTTTTCCAACGGCTGGGCAAAGGATTGGGCTAGACCCCGAAAGGGCACCAGGCGGGATTGGGTCAATTCACTGTCCAATTGATGGAGGGACTGACTCATCTGGATCAGGGTTTCCTGTAAATCCCGTTCCACTAAATCCACGTCTTCCTGGATTTCCTGCACCTGCACCATCAGTTCCTGGAACCTTTGCAGAATGCCATGGACAGCAGTGTAACTATCCATTTCCAGGGCATCAAAATCCACCAATCCCGCTATGCCCAAACTGCTTTGACTATCACCGTTTTGGTTACCGCCACCGTTACTTGGACTGATCTTGGTTTGGTCGCTGAAAGAAAGTTCATCGTAGAGGGATTCCACTTGCTCCCGCATGGGGATTAACTGTTGCCCCCGCCTTTTTAGGTTCCGACTAGCTTGCCGTAGCTGTTTGTCATATTCCAACAACCTTTCCTGGTTAATTAGCAATTCACTAACTGTATTACTTAATTTATTCAGGCGATCGAGGGGAATCCGTAAAGTCTGCCTGGTGCTGGGGGCAGGGGAAGCTTTGGCGGTCACGACAGCGGGAATTGGAACGCCGGGGACGGGGGGCGCAATTACTGCCGTTACTGGCTTAACCTCTGGTAATGGTTCGGGATCCGGTTCCGCAACAATTTCCGGCGCTGGGGGGGTCAACTCGCCCGCTAAAAACTGCTCCCTTAAAGATCTCAATTCGGCGATCGCCGTGGGTAAAAGGGTGAGCAAATCCACCTGGGGCCGCACCAATTCTCCCCGCCAACGGTTCCCGGCCTCCTCCAACCAATCACAACTAAGAGCTTGGCCTAACAGGGTACATTCCTCTAGCAAAAGACTAAAACTTTCCCGTAGCTCCGTGGCAGTCCCTCCCCGTTCCAGTCGCCGTTCTACCCGCTCTAAACAAGCTTCTAGCTCCACAGTTAAGGAAGTACGCACAAATTGGGACACATCTCCTGCGATCGCCTCCTCTTGGGAAGGTTGAGGTTGACATGTTTCTAAAAACTCCCCCAGGGCCAGGGCAAGTTCCGGCGGCTCATCCGTGTCCTGTAAACGACCACTGTTGGCCAACTCCACCATGGCCTGGGTTTCCTCGATGGTCATGGCAATCAAACCCACTGCCATGGATTTATCTTCCACCCTTCCCTGTTCTAGAGCCTCAAATAAATCCTCCAACCGGTGACAGAGGGTCTGCAGAGGGGTTAAAGCCGACATTCCCGCTCCCCCCTTGAGGGAATGGGCCGCCCGTCCCATATCCTGAATCAGCTTTTGCCGTTGTTGGGAATCCCCAGCGGGGCCTAACACCCGTTCCAAGGACTGGAAACCCACTGTCAACTGTGCTAGACATTCCGGCGCGTCTTCCTCCAAAAAGGCCTGACGGGCTTCGGCGGTAATGGCGGCGAGGGTGGCGGCATCAAACATACGTTGACCAAATTCGGGGTTGGGTGTGTTGACAAGGCATGGAGAAATATTTCCGCTTATTCCACTTTGAATTTACCGGCGGCGGTTTGCAGATCCACAGCGGTTTTGGCCAGGGATTGCAGGGACTGGGACACCAGTTGGGATTTGTCCGACGTGGCTTTGGCGACGCTGGCTACGTTTTGTACAGTTTCCGTCACCATTTGAGATGCTAACCGTTGGGATTCCGTGTTGCGGGAGATGGAATCCAGTACAGTGTCAATTTCCTCACTAATCTGGGCCAGATTTTGCAGGGTTTCCTTGGTTTTTTGTACCAATTGGGTACCGGTGACTACCTCGTTGGTGCTTTCCTCCATCAGTTGGCTCATCTGGGAGGTTTCCTCTTGAATACTGAGAATTACCTGCTCAATTTCCTGGGCGGAGAGGGTTACCATTTCCGCCAATCGTCGTACCTCGTCCGCAACGATCCGGAAACCCTGACCGTTTTCCCCCGCCCTAGCCGCTTCGATGGAGGCGTTAAAGGCCAATAAGTTGGTTTTTTCGGAAATACCGGAGATAATTCCGACGATTTTGGAAATTTCCAAGGAAGATTCCGCCAATCGCTTCGACTTTTTGGAAATTTCTGCCACCCGGCCCCGTACTTTATAAATACTTTCCACCGTTTCGTCCATGGTGTTTTGCCCCTGTTGGGCCGCTTCGTTGCCCTGTTTGGCGATCGCCGCCGCCGTTTGGGCACTTATAGCTACGGACTCAATGGATTGGGCCATTTCTGCTACGGAAGCAGTGGCGAATTCCAGGGCCCGGGCTTGTTCCAGAGCATTGTCAGACAAACTGGTGATTTCTTGGCTATCTTCCTGGGCTTGGCCGCTCACCTCCGTTGCCGTATCCACCACCTGTTTAACCAGTTTTCTCAACCCCGCCAAAGTGGCATTGAACGCATCGGCGATCGCCCCTACGGCCCCAGCTTCCACGGAACTACGTACCGTCAAATCCCCCCGGGAAGATTCTTCAATGTCCGTCAACAACCGCACCACCCCGTCTTGGAGTTCTTCTTTTAGTTGCCGTTGTTTCTCGGCCTCCTGTTGCCGCTCTAGGGACGTTTCCTGTAAAGAACGGGTAGAAGCTTCCACCTGTTCCGCCATGGCGTTGAAGGTGACAGCCAATTGTCCCACCTCGTCTTTGGATTCCACTTCCGCCCGCACACCGGTTTCCCCTTCTCCTAACTTTTGGGCAGTGGTCTGCAAATTTTTCAGCGGCTTGGTCAAGGTTTTACCTAACCAATAGGCAATAATCGCCGCCACCAACAGAGCCACTGCCCCCACACCAATTTGCAGCAGAAGAGTTCTTTCTAGGAGGTCATTAAATTCAACTTCAGAGGTGCCCCGAACAAGCAAAGCGAGGGGTTGGCCTTGAATGTCTTTGATCACTTTAATGGCCACCGTTAAAGGCTCCCCTTCCACGGTAGTTCTCCCCACTAAGGGCATGTCTGGATTTTCTTGGGCCTTTTTCAGTAACTCTAAATCTGGAAAAGCAACATTCTCATAGACTTTGGTATTCTGACCGCTGCCAGTTTTTAGGTTGGAGGTAGCTAGTTGAATTTCCCCATTCGGGTCTATGTAATAAACCGCACTGTAGCCCCCATCAAAGTTGTCCACTGTGTTTTTCACAATGGCGTCTTTGCCATTAACAATGTCTCCAGCAATTAAGGTACCAATATTCTTTTTGGATTGGGGATCTTGCACCGGGGTGACAGTGTAGCGAATGAGGGCATTTTCCTGCTCTAAGTTGTCGATGCCTGGGGGTAGTTCCTTTTCCAGTTCTTCTTTGCTGACAATAGTACTAAATTTAATTTGTCCCGGATAACCCATCCGCAGAGTCACAAGGTTGCTGGGGTCAAATATTTGTCCGTTCCGTTGGGCATTGGCACTGGCAATAATCCTTTGGTCTTGACCCACCAGGGTGGCGTATTCGATATCCCTCGATGCGGTCTCATTTTTTAAAATGTCCCGTACCTGGGCCGCCAAAGGAGCAGGAATAGGTTGCCTTTCGCTGTAGAGTCGAGCCGCTTGAATAATAGCCAGGTTATCGGATTGACCCCGAAAACCAAAACTCATCTGGTCAATTTTGATGTTGTAGTTGCCCTCGGTGACCACCAACTCCGCCAGAGTCTGGTTTTTCAGTTGGAATCTACCCGAAGAAATGGCAATCATCATCCCGGTGCCCACCACTGCAACCACAGTTATGGCACTGGAAACCAACAAAGCGGTGAATTGCTTGGTGGCAATGGGCAAGTTAGCCCAGCGTTTTTGCAATGTTAGGTTAGACCGCTCTTCGTCCAGGGCTAAATCATCGGTGGCGGCGGCGTATTTTAAGGTCCCAGTCCAAGCCATGGCCGGGGTAATGCGATTGGGATCCGCTAGTTGGGCCTCAATGCCGGCGATCGCCTGGTCACAGGTGGCATGGAAAATCCCCTCCTCATCGTTAATTTTTAAATCTTCGTAGGCTTGGAGAGCATCGGTTAAAAATCCCCCCGCTTCTAGGGCACTGGCGAAACTTATTTGGGCCACCAGATCGTCGGGCCTCTCTTGCACCGTCTCCTGGAGCATAAGAATCTCTGGCGGATAGACCTGCTTCTTCTCTTCCTCAGTCAGGGGTTGGGGAATAGCGGGGATTTCCTCCACCGCTGGTAAATTAGGCTGAATTTCCGCTAAAGCCTTACTGATGGTTTCGCCATAAATGCCGTCACTGTCCAACTCCTGGGCTTGACGATAGTATTGGGCCGCTTCCTCCCAAAAACCCTCTTGCTGGAGAGCACCGGCCAGGACGATCTGGGCAAATAGATCATCCGGGGCAGCCATGGCTGCTGCTTGCAGTTCCAGAATCTCTTGGGAAAATTGGGGTTTAGTGGGGGTGCTAACCATGGCGATTAAAAGTAATTAAAAAACAATTGGGCAATGGGTCGGAACAGTTTCAGGATTAACGATGAAAATTAAGACTCTGTTAAGGTGAAAAAGTAAGGATTAAGACCAAGATTAAGTTGAGCAAAAACTTTGGGGAGGCCCGATAACTATTTCTCCAATGGGTGAAGCGGTTTAATGGAACCCCCACCCTGGAGCCAGGCAAAAATTCGATCCACATCCAAAATCAGAATGGTTTCCCCGTCTTTGTTGCCTTCTCCCAATAAAAAGGGCTCCCGCAGTGGCTTAATTTCCTCTGTACTAAAGCTAACAATGCCCTTCAATCCTTCGGCGATCGCCGCCACCTGGGCAGATTCTCCCACCAGTACCACTGCTTTAGTATTGCTCAAGGTACGGTAATTGAGGGGGTTAGCCGTAGCCGGGGACAATAGGCGGGGCAAATCCATCACCCAAAGCAGATTTCCCCGTTGATTGCTCACCCCCAATAACTCCGGTCTTACCCCAGGAATGAGACAAAGGGAACTGAGGGGAAAGGACAACACCTCCCGGGTTTTAGCTAAAGGAATAGCCACCGTCAGGGGCAGACCCAAATCAATCCAAAAATAGTCCTCTACCATAACCTCATCACCGTAGTCAGCATTGGCAAGTTCTAGGAAATATAGGGCTTAACGGTTTTCATCAACTCAATGGGGCTATAGGGCTTAATCAAATAAGCATTACCCCCCTGGCGCAGGGCCCAAAAACGGTCGTAATCCTCATTTTTGGTGGAACAGAAGACAATGGGCACATCTTCTAGGGCCAATTCTCCCCGAATTTTGCGACATAGGTCATAACCACTAATATCCGGCATAACGATGTCCAGCATAATTAGGTCAGGCACCGTATTTTTGTTTAACCATTCCAGGGCTTCATCGGCATTGTTACAAATGACAGCCTCTGTGCCCATGGACTTTAAAAGCCCCTGAACCAATAACTGGTCAGACTTGGTATCTTCCACAACTAAAACAGTTTTCACTGGTATCCCCCTGGGCAATTGCTAACGATGATAATCATAGGATAGAAGAAGCAAATCAGTAATTAAAACTAACTTATACAAACAACTATCAGTAGTAATTAAGTAATTAAACAGCTGCGGAGATAAAGCTCTGCACTGTTTCCACTAATTCCTGGGGCTGGAACGGTTTGCAAATGTAGCCAACGGAGCCGTGCATTTTTGCTTTTACCCGGTCTAAAACTCCACTGCGGCCGGTCAACATGACAATGGGAATATGCTTGAGGGCTTCGGATTTATTGCAAATACTGCACAGTTGATAGCCGTCGATGTCGGGCATATTGATGTCCATTAAAATCAGGGCCGGTTTGGCGTGCATCAAAGTAGTTAGGGCACTAGAGGCTTGTTTGATGTTGATCACCTTAAAACCCGTGGCTTCGAGGGCAAAGCTCACCACCCGTTGAATGGAAGGACTGTCATCCACACAGGCAATGACCGGGCGGTTATCCTCCTGCTCCGGTTCGTAGGGTCCCATGGTGATGAGACCTAGGCCCACTAGGGTTTTGAGAATAATGGCCACACTAAGGCTACTGGTGTGCAGAGACTCGGCAATTTCATACACACACATTTCCTGGGCGATTAATTCCGGCAATTTTTGGTAGCGGTTCAGCAAGTCACTGGTGATGTGTTCGAGCTTACATAGCCCAGGCAAGATGGTATCCACATTCTCGGCGATCGCCCGTTGGAAAGGGGAGTTGATGACAGTACAAATTTTGAGCCAATGTTTGATTTCCTGGGCGGCAGGTTGCATTAACTGCTTGAAGTCCAGATAGAGCAGTAAACGATCTAGCCCCACCGTTTCCTCGAAAGTGCAAACCGGCTGGGACAGGGAAAGAATTTGGATCAAAGCTTCCTGGGTTAACTTGGCCAGAATGGAGCGGATTTCCTGAAAAGAAAACTGCTGGGAATCCCACAACTCACAGAGGTACTGATAATCGCTGGTGATGGGCTGCTCAAGGCGAAGTCTTTTAGTGGGAGTGTAGCGTTGGAACAGATAGTTCAGCCTTTCCGATTGCCCTTGGTCACTTCCGGCATAGTGAATGCGTCCGTTGCCCAGATAGATCCGCCATTGGATGCGGGGATTGCCCTTGCTATGAACGATCAATTTGCCAGAGCTCTCTTTGGCAATGAGGTTCTGTAAAACCTGGTACAAGTTAGGGCTTTCACTGGCGGAGGGGGGAGAAGCTTCCATAGCGTTCGGGGGAGATGGCAGGGGGTAGGCCAACCCTAGTGTGGTCTGATTCGTGGCCGGGGAAGAAGACAGGGGAGATTGCATGGGACAACAATGGCGGTTGAACAAATAAAGTCCATCTAAGGTGAGAGCGAAACCTGTCAATAATTATTAGCCCTAAAGTTAACTATTTTCTTAATCTTAAGTTAACTATAGTTGATCACTTTGCTATGGGAACAATGCAAATTAATGAGTAGAGTTTAACCCCATACTATTTCTAAAATCAAGCACCATTTCATCCCTTATCCCATTTCTTCAACGATCAGCCATGACTAATCGTTTTTGCTCTTCAATCTATGGGAAATCTATCCCTTGGGAAGTATCTATTGTTACATTTGCCATGATCAAATTCCCTTTTTTGATATAGGTTCAACTCTTTTTAGTTAAGTATCCCTAATTACTTAAGTAGGAGGAAAATCCCGAGTCGTCCCTCAAAAAGCTTTACTCTCAGACTGATTTTCGGTCTAATGTTCTTATTATTAAAATAACATTTAAGGTCATTAGCTCTTAATTTTGGAAGTATTCCTATGGCCGGTGATGGAGATGGCAGGATTTTCTGCGGGCCCTGCTTAAGGGTAAGAAAAAACTGTTTGCTCCGTTTAATGAGTTCAAAATAACCGCCAACCCAATAAACTAAATGAGGATTCAATGGTTATTTTGAGTACCAAAAGTCTTTAGTCTAGGCTTCATTGGCCAACAATTCCCGGAAGCGAATTTCGTCTCGATGGGGGTCGGCATTACTAACCTTTAGGCTTAGGCGATCGCCGGGGGAAATGGGACGGTCAAAGCGATGGGGCAATTCAAGACCTAGTTCTTCAAGAAGAATTAAACCCAAGCCATCAT
Source organism: Synechocystis sp. FACHB-908 (assembly GCF_014698595.1). Taxonomy (NCBI): domain Bacteria; kingdom Bacillati; phylum Cyanobacteriota; class Cyanophyceae; order Synechococcales; family Merismopediaceae; genus Synechocystis; species Synechocystis sp. FACHB-908. The sequence goes on from NZ_JACJTH010000035.1 coordinate 87,103, forward strand.
CCTCCCGCAACCAACGGAGCATCACCCCCTGCCACACCTCATTAATATTGCGCCGCAGAAACTCCAAGCTCCAGTAACGGTTAGTTTGCCGTTCCACCAACGTAGCTTCCTTGGAAGAGGGCATAACGCTGTATAGAATTTCTTGTACCTGCTCCCCAGAGAAAGGCAACGGCTCCCCCCGTAGGTAGGCCTTCATTTGAAAATGGGTAATCAGATCAGTGTAACGACGGATAGGGGAGGTGGCCTGGGAATACAAATCCAGCCCCAAACTAGCATGGCGACTGGGGGTAATGCCCACTTCACTACGGGGCATACAACGGCGTACCGCACATTCCCGCACAGGGCCCGGCGGTAAAGACAACAACTCTTCATCGGAGGGTAACTCCGGCTGGGGTTGGCCCCGGAAGGGGACTGGGATGCCATGCTCTTGGCAAAAACGCCCCGCCACCTCCCCGGCCAAGATCATCATTTCCGCCACCAGTTGACGAGAAACGGAGGTTTCCTGGAGATAAATTTGCACTTCCTCGTCGGCATTAACTTTAATAATGGCTTCGGGCATTTTGATGGTGATAGCCCCCTGGGATTTACGCCATTGGGCCCGTTTTTTGGCTGCTTCGGCTAGGAGGGGCAATTCCGGTTCCCCTTGAATTTTCAGCACCAACATCTCATCCACATCTTCGTAGGTGAGGCGATAGGTAGGCTTAACCCAACTAGGGGCAATGGTAAAATCCCTCACTGCCCCCACCTCATCCAAAGTCACTCCAAAACTTAAGGCCACACATCTTTGCCCCTGGAGTAAACTCATCGGCCCCGTGGCCAACTCCGGCGGAAACATGGAAATCATGCCCGTGGGCAGGTAAAGACTGGTACTGCGTTTACGGGCTTCTAAATCCAGTTCATCGTTGGGACTCAACAACCGGGTGGGGTCGGCCACATGGATCCAAAGCCGATGGCCGCCGTCCGCCAAGGTTTCCACACTCAGACCGTCGTCAATTTCCGAAGTGCTTTCATCATCGATGGTGTAGGTCTTTAGGGTGGTCAGATCGAAGCGTTCTTGGTCGGGGTCGGGGGGAGGATTGGTTAGGTAAGCATGGGCCACATCGGATACCTTGGCGGGGAATTGGTTGGGGTAAGCACTACGACGCAAAAAGAGATTTTCATGGCGTTGCCAGATGCCTAATTCTATCAGGAGGTTTTGGGTTTCGTCGGTACGGCCAGGTTTACCAAGGGTTTGGAGAATATCCAAAGCCTGGCGATGATTTTGTTCAGGGAAAAGGATAAATTTTTCCAACGCTTCCAACCGTAGGCGATCGCTCCCTTCCCAGGTAACTTTTTCCCCGGCCAGGGCTTGATTTACCCGGTCAATGAAACCCTGTTGCTCCTGTTCTTTTTGGGCTTGCACCCGCATTTGATGTTTAATTTCTTCGATTTGACTACTAGGGCGGGGTTCGTAATGATTGCCTTTTTGTTTGAAATAGAGTTTATCTTCTGCTAGCAGGGCATGGGCAGCATAGCATTGACTAGGACTTTGCTCAGAAAATAGCAATAGGGCCAAATCCGCCGGGGTGATGCTTTCCCCCTCTTCAATCAATAGTTCCCAGGCCACCTCCAAACTAGAGGGGTCGAGATACTGGTCCACTTCCCCTAAAAAACTAGGCAGATCATCGACGGTGTAGGGACCGCCGGGAATTTCATACTCCACCCGCTGGGGCTTCAGTTTATGGCTTTGGCCCTGTTGATCAATAACCACCCAATCTTTTTTGCCGTCCGGGCGATCGACCACCGCCAACCGCCGTTCTCCTTGATGCCGGAATTCAATTAGTTGTCCTTTTTCCACCGGAATGCCTTTGCTCTGTCACAATTACTCTCCCGTTATTTTGGCACAGGGGTTACTCCCCCTTGGGTTTTTGGCTGCCTAATTACTTTGATAATCAGGTTCATTGCCGGGTTTCCATTTAATGTTGCAACCAATGCTGGGCTTTTGTTCCGTCGGCACAGGACTGCCGGCCAGCACTAGATCCATGGCCTGTCTCAGGTCCACTCCGGTAACGGGCAAACCATTGCTAGGGCGACTGTCATCTAACTGGCCCCGGTAGGCCAATTTCCCCTGGGCATCAAACAAAAAGAAGTCGGGGGTGCAGGCTGCTCGGTAGGCCTTGGCGATCGCCTGGGTTTCGTCGTACAGTACCGGGAAGCAATAGTCCCAATCCTGGGCCATTTTTTTCAGGCCTGGGGGAGCGTCATCGGGGTATTTTTCTATATCGTTAGCGCTGATGGCCACCATGGCTAAACCAGAGTTTTGGTAATCCTTCCCCAACTGACTTAACTGGGCCTGGATGTGTTTGACAAAGGGACAATGACAACAGATGAACATTACCAATAGCCCTTTTTCTCCCATGGCTTCCCCTAGGGTGAGGGGCTGTTCCGCAGTCACGTCCCAAAGGGAAAAGTCCGGTGCTTGGGTACCAAGGGCAAGCATGGTGGAGGGAGTTAAAACCATAGTTAGAGCAGTTCGTTACATTTTGTTAATCAAAGACCCAAGCTATCATGGGGGTTGGAGTTTTTCCCCTCTGCTGGAATTTTTTTAGTTTAAAACGTCCATGAGTCATCGTCCCCGTTCCGATCGCCATAGTTTCTCCAGCCCTAGCCGCTTTTGGCACCGTTTGGGGATGGGTTTACTGGTAGCTGGCACCCTAGCCCTACCGGTATCTACCCTGGCCCAGGAAGGGGGAGAAGGGGCCCAACCCAAGGCCAGTCCCAGTCCCATCCAATCCCCTAACTCCAGCAATGGAGAAGCCACACCCCGCTCCTTTTTTAACTCTGGCTCCCCCCGGTCTGCTGAACCGAAAATGAACTATGGGCAGTTGATCGATGCCATTAAAGCTAATCAAGTGGCCAAAGTGGAAGTGGACACTAACCGCCGCCAGGCGATCGTTACCCTCAAGGATGCTCCCCCAGGGTCCAAGCCCCAAACCGTGCAGTTACTAGACAATAATCCAGAGTTGCTCAACCTCCTGCGGAGCCGTTCCGAAACCATCGATTTAGACATCAACCGCACCCCGGATAATTCGGCCCTGTATGGTCTACTAACCAATTTGCTGGTGGTGGCTATTCTGATCGGTTTGGTGGTGATGGTGGTGCGACGTTCTGCCAATGCGTCGGGTCAGGCCATGAGTTTTGGCAAATCCAAGGCCCGGTTCCAAATGGAAGCAAAAACCGGTGTCGGCTTTGACGATGTGGCCGGCATTGACGAAGCGAAGGAAGAATTGCAGGAAGTGGTAACTTTCCTCAAGCAACCGGAAAAATTTACCGCCATCGGCGCAAAAATTCCCCGGGGTGTTCTACTCATCGGCCCTCCCGGTACGGGCAAAACCTTATTAGCTAAGGCGATCGCCGGGGAGGCGGGGGTGCCATTTTTCAGCATTTCCGGTTCAGAATTTGTGGAAATGTTTGTCGGGGTGGGGGCTTCCCGGGTCAGGGATTTATTCAAAAAAGCTAAGGAAAATGCCCCCTGCCTAGTATTTATCGATGAAATTGATGCGGTGGGTCGACAACGGGGTGTGGGCTATGGCGGCGGCAACGATGAACGGGAACAAACCCTCAACCAATTGTTGACGGAAATGGATGGCTTTGAGGGCAACAGCGGCATCATTGTCATTGCGGCCACCAACCGCCCCGATGTGCTGGATTTGGCCCTTTTGCGGCCAGGACGGTTCGATCGCCAGGTGACGGTGGATTACCCCGATGTCCAGGGCCGGGAATTAATTTTGGCAATCCACGCCCAAAACAAAAAATTGCACGAAGAGGTGCAGTTAGCGGCGATCGCCAGGAGAACTCCCGGATTTACGGGGGCAGATTTGGCCAACGTGTTAAATGAAGCGGCCATTTTCACCGCTCGGCGGCGCAAGGAGGCCATCACCATGGCGGAAGTGAATGATGCCATTGACCGGGTGGTGGCGGGGATGGAAGGTACACCCCTAGTGGATAGTAAAAGTAAACGCTTAATTGCTTACCATGAAGTGGGCCACGCCTTGATTGGCACCCTCTGTCCTGGCCACGATCCGGTGGAAAAAGTTACCCTCATTCCCCGGGGCCAAGCCCAAGGTTTGACCTGGTTCACCCCTGATGAAGACCAAAGCCTCATGACCCGCAACCAAATGATTGCCCGCATTGCAGGATTGTTGGGGGGGAGGGTGGCCGAAGAAGTTATTTTTGGCGACGACGAGGTGACCACCGGAGCCGGTAACGACATTGAAAAAATCACCTACCTAGCCCGACAAATGGTGACGAAACTGGGCATGTCTTCCCTGGGTCTAGTGGCCTTGGAAGAGGAAGGCGATCGTAACTTTAGCGGCGGAGATTGGGGCAAGCGTTCCGAATATTCCGAAGACATTGCCGCCCGCATTGACCGGGAAATCCAAGCCATTGTCACCGCTGCCCACCAACGGGCCACCCGCATTATTGAAGAAAATCGTAATTTAATGGATTTACTAGTCGATGCGCTCATCGATCAAGAAACCATTGAAGGGGAGCATTTTCGGCAACTGGTGGAAAGTTATCAACAATCTCAAAAACAGCCTGCTCTAGCCGGTAAGTAGCCCCCTATCTGTGCAATGTCCGATCCTCGTACAATCTATTTTCAACCCAGAAAACCGGAAAACTCCCCCAAGGGCGGTAAATTTTGGGGTGTATTACTATGGCTTAGTTTGCTCAGTATGATGCCGGTGCAGGGTTGTGCCCCTGCTGACCAAGGTTTATCCCCGGAAGGGCAAAACTCCCCTGCCATTGCCACCCCGTCTTCTTCCCCTAGTTCTTTAATTTCCCAATCCCCCATGCTTCCCCAGGCGATCGCCGACAAAATTATTGCTGACCTTGCTCAACGTACCGGCGAACCGGCCAGTGCGTTTGCAGTCCAGTCCTCAGAAAACAAAACCTGGCCCGATAGTTGCCTCGGCTTGGCCCAGGAAGGGCAAATGTGTGCCCAGGTGATGACCCCAGGCTGGCAAGTGACGGTGCAATCGGGGCAAAAAAATTGGGTTTACCGCACTAACCAAAATGGCCGCACTATTTTATTGGAATCCTAGCTCCCAGCAGGGATTTTCTTTAACTCGGTCAACACTAATGATTTAACAAACCGGGGCTTAGGTCCCAAATAGTTGCGGAGATTTTTGGCGATCTACAGCAATGCTCCCAGCATCTGTCTTGGGCAGGACTTTTCCATAGGTTGCATGGAATTTAATCAATGGTAAGTGATTATACTCACAATTATTCCAGTGATTTTTGATATTTATTCTGAACAGATAATGCTAACTTAATAGTTGAGAATTATTTGCAGTTTTGGGAAAACCATGACGTTATTGGATTTATCGGTGGGTCAGTTGGCTTTTGTGGAGAAAATTTTACTAGGAAACCACGGTCAGGGGTTAGTTAATCGCCTAGAAGCAATGGGAATAATTCCTGATAAACCAATTCAATTGCTCCGCAAGGCTGGTTTGGGGGGACCACTCCACCTCCGCATTGGTAGCACCACCGAAGTGGCCATGCGCCGTAGTGAAGCCCAATTGGTGCAGATTACCTTAGGAGAGTAGGGCGGAGATGGTGAGTCATTGCCAAAGGGGGTCAGTCCAGTCCAGTCGTCCAGATGTGAAAAAAAGGGTTGCTTTTATTGGGCAGCCCAATACAGGTAAATCCACTTTCTTCAACCGGATCACCAAAGCCAATGCGGCGATCGCCAACTGGCCGGGGTTGACAGTGGACTTATTCCGGGCGGTGGTGCCGTTACAGGGGGAACTAATCGAGTTTGTTGATCTGCCGGGCATCTATGACCTCAATGGCTTTTCCGAAGATGAACGGGTGGTGCAACGTTTCCTTGCTAACTATGCCGTCAATTTAGTGGTGGTGGTGGTGAACGCTGCCCAAATTGACCGACAAATTCGTCTGCTCCTCCAGGTACAAACCCTAGGCATTCCGGCGATCACCCTCTTAAACCTGGCCGACGAAGCTAAGCGCTACGGAGTGCAAATTGACGTGGCTGCTCTCCAGGAACGGCTTGGTCTGCCGCTCTATCCCATCAGTGCAAAATACGGAACGGGTTGTAGTCGGGCCATGGATGCCATTGGTCGGGCGGTGAAGGATCAACCAGAAGCCTACCAAATCCCCAATCTGGTTAATGTTCTTTCCGATCACCCCGTGGCGATCGCCGACATGGAAACGGCCCTGGCCGGTGTGGTGCAGATGCCATCCCCCAATGCTCGTACCCTCACCAATGTCATTGACGGGGTGATGCTTCATCCCGTTTTTGGCCTACCCATCTTTTTCGCTTCTATGTTTGGGGTATTTTGGGTAATTTGGCATGTGGGTTTGCCCAGCGCCGATCCCGTAGATGCGGTAACGGGTTGGGTGCAAAGCAATATTTTAGAGCCGTTATTTTCCCCCCTACCCACCATCCTGCAAGGACTGCTGTTGGACGGTATTTGGACTGGGTTTGCCGCCCTACTTTCCTTTGTCCCCTTGGTGGCGATCTTTTTCATTGTCATGGGAATCCTAGAGGGCAGTGGCTATCTTTCCCGGGCCGCGTATCTGATGGATGCCCTCATGGGGCGACTGGGGCTAGATGGACGGAGCTTTGTGCTGCAAATGATGGGTTTTGGCTGCAATGTCCCGGCCATTATGGGCACTAGGGTCATGCGTAGCCGGGGAATGCGACTTTTATCTATGTTAGTCATTCCCTTTTCTCTCTGCTCTGCCCGCCTGCAAGTATTTGTTTTTATCCTGGCGGCTGTTATGCCCGGCACCCAAGGGGCGATCGCTCTGTTTTTACTGTACTTAATGAGCTTTGTGGCTGCCTTCACCGTGGCCGCCATTCTAAGTCGTTTTCATTACTTCCAAGCCCGGGACCCCTTCGTATTAGAATTACCCCCCTATCGTTTGCCCACCTTTAAGCAGGTATTTTTGCGAGTGTGGGGAGAAATGCGGGAGTTTGTTGCCCGTTTATCGATGTTTATGGTGATTGGTAGTAGCCTCATTTGGTTTTTAACCAGCTTCCCCCAAGGTAGTACGGGTTTAGAAACCTTTGCGGGACGCATTGGCAGTGTTTTCCAACCATTAATGAATCCCTTGGGCATCAATCCCTTTTTAACGATTTCTTTGATTTTTGGTTTTGTCGCCAAAGAAGTTCAAATAGCAGCCCTAACTGTTATTTATGGTCTCAACAACTCCGAAGCCGTCTCTGACCAAATCCACAGTACAGTAACCTTTGCCCAGGGTTTTAGCTACTGTTTATTTAGTTTGATCTATATTCCTTGCCTTACTACCCTTGGGGCGATTTGGGGTGAAAGTAAATCCCTTGCCTACACTGCTATTTCTGTGGCTACTCCCCTGGTAACGGCCTGGCTATTTAGCTTTATTTTCTACCAAAGCTTTTCCTGGCTTGGTTGGTGAAATTAATCATTAATTCACCCCCTGGGCACTCAAATGACGAGTTTTGTTTGGCAGTTTTCAGTTTAGTAAAGATGCAGGAAAACCTTTGATAAATGGAAGTGTCAACGCTTCAAACTAAGCTTACTTCCGTATCATAATAGTAGTTTTTGCTTGGACAACCGGAGGGGGAGAGACCACTACATTTCCCCCGGTTTTACGTAACGGTTTGATGACCCAGTTGAAAACCCTTGACAGCTCTTCAAGGCATAGCCACCCAATACGGAGGTTTTTTACTTGAGCTTTTGCCCACCTTGGATGGCTTGGGGAGCTTTACTCGGCCTATTCTACAGGCTATTTAACCAACCAATGACGCCGTGCCCTGTGACCACTTCCATAATAAGGAGGGAGGCAAAACCAATCATGGCGAAACGACCATTCATTTTTTCGGCGTATTTAGTCCAACCCGCTTGTACGGAAGAGTCGACGTAAACCTCTGGTTCGATGGCAAAGTTGTTGAGACGGTTGTCCTGATCCAAGCGGAAGCCACGGGTGGTCATAATTGGATTACTCCTAGTAAAAGTCTATGTTAACTATTGTAACACTTTTTTAAGGAATGTAACAATGTCCCCTTCTTCCCATGGCACCGCAGTCCAACAGGCGATCGCCGATCAACTGTTGGAAATGATTCTCCAGTCCCAGGATTTACATAATGCTTATCGACTGGTGGTGGAAGGATTACAGCGGGGTTTGGGGGTAGACCGGGTGTTGTTGGTGCAAAATGCAGTGTTCCCGAACCGTCAATCCCGCCTTGTGGCCCAGGCCATCGCTCCGGCCAGGGATATTATGCTTTTGGATGAACCCTGTGCCGATTGTCGTTGGCTCCATCTGCTGGGGCAGCTTCCCCACTACGGGCTGTGGACAGTGTGGGAGGGGGAAGGTGAATTTGTCCAACTAGATCCGGTCCAGGGGGAATTTTGTCGAACTTTGGGGATTAAAAGTCTATTGCATTTGCCCTTGGTGATTAACCAGCGTCATTGGGGAGTTCTCAGTCTCCAATATCTCCACCAAGCCCGGCCCTGGCCCCTGGAGGATCAACAATTTGCCCAGCGCATTGCCCATCTATTCTGTTTGGGTTTGATGAAAACGGAGCTTTGGATTCATTGTCAGAACCATAAAAATGCGTTGCAGACTGTGGTGGCCGAGGGCCAGGTCCAAAGGGAAACCTACCTTAAATCCGCCCAACGGGAACGGGCCATTGCTGATGTTATCGATAAAATTCGCTTTGCCCTTGATCTACGCTCCCTCTTTCAAACTACGGTGACGGAGGTGCGGAAATTGTTGGTAGCAGACCGGGTAATGATTATTAAAGTTAGGCAGAATAAAAATTTTTCCTGGGGGGAAATTCAGGCGGAAGCCCAAACGGACGACAAGCTATGCCTCTTGCCTCCAAAGGAAAGAGTGCCTTTGTCATCGCGATGGATTGATCATTTTGCCAAGGGATTGATTTTAGCCATGGATGACACCGACGATCAAAGGGCGGATTTCGATCAATCAATGTTGGCACTAGCCAAGGCTAATTTGGTGGTGCCCCTCTTTTCTGGCGATCGCCTCTGGGGGGTATTGTCGGTGCATCAGTGTGATGGGCCCCGGGTGTGGGAAAGTTCGGACATCGAGTTTGCCCTCAAAATTGCCCTCAACTTAGGGGTGGCGTTACAACAGGCAGAATTATTGACCGAGTCCCAACGGCGATCGACCGCTCTCCAAAGTGCCCTGGGGGAAGTGGAAGCCCAAAAGGATTATCTCGCCCGCATTGCGGAGGAAGAACGGGCCCTCACTAGGGTGATTGAAGGCATTCGCCAAACGTTGGAGTTACAGAATATTTTTCGGGCCACCAGTGATGAGGTGCGTCATTTGCTCAGTTGTGACCGGGTGTTGGTCTATCGCTTTAATCCGGACTGGAGCGGGGAATTTATCCATGAGTCGGTGGCCCAAATGTGGGAACCACTGAAAGACTTGCAAAATAATTTCCCCCTCTGGCAAGACACCTATCTCCAGGAAAATGAGGGGGGTCGTTACCGCAACCATGAGAGTTTGGCGGTGGGGGACGTGGAAACAGCCGGTTTTACCGATTGCCATTTGGACAATTTGCGCCGGTTTGAAATTCGTGCCTTTTTAACTGTGCCAGTGTTTGTGGGGGAACAACTCTGGGGCCTGTTGGGGGCCTATCAAAATGGGGCTCCCCGCCATTGGCAAGCGAGGGAAATCCATTTGCTCCATCAAATTGCCAATCAGTTGGGCGTAGCAGTGTACCAAGCCCAGTTGCTGGCCCGCTTCCAAGAGCAGTCTAAAACCATGGAAAATACTCTGGCTGATCTGACGGCGATCGTTGATAACCTGGCCGATGGTCTATTGGTGATTGATCTATTTGGTCGCATTACCCGCTACAATCCGGCCCTGTTGGCCATGTTTGATCTGGAGGGCCTAGAACTATTGGGCGCGGGGGTGGATGCCTATTTCCCCGAGACTTTGAATCAGTTGTTAGCTAAACCGGAAAGGGAAGAGCAAAAACTGGTCACCGCTGATGTGGAATTAAGTCAGGGCCGCCAAGGACAAGCTTTGATCACTAGCATTACTTCCCATGAAAATGGCTGCGAATATCCCCAATGCCTGGGGGCGGTGATTATGATCCGGGATGTGACCCACGAGCGGGAAGTGGAGCGGATGAAAACGGATTTCTTGGCCACGGTGTCCCATGAATTACGTACTCCCCTCACTTCTATTTTGGGTTTTGCCACGGTAATTCAGGATAAATTAAACCGAGTGATTATCCCGGAGTTGGATTTGGCCCAGCCCCACCTTGGCAAGGCTACGGAACGGGTGATGCGGAATTTGGCCATCATTGAGTCGGAGGCCCAGCGCCTAACTGTTTTGATCAATGATGTGCTAGATATTGCCAAAATGGAAGCAGGACAGGAATCCTGGCAGGAACAACCCTGTGCCATTGGCCCCATTATTGAACGGGCGATCGCCACCATTACTCCCCAGGCTCAGAAGAAAAATATTAGTTTGCAAGGGGATTTGGAACCGGGTTTGCCTGATTTTATCGGAGACGAAAACCGGATTTTGCAGGTGGTGCTTAATTTACTCTCCAATGCGGTCAAATTCACCCCTAAGGGTTTAATCACTGCCCGTAGCCACTTTCACCAAAATTATCTCTGGGTAGAAATTATTGACCATGGCCCCGGTATCCATCCAGCGGACCAGGAGAAAATTTTCGAGCCGTTCCAACAGGGAGGGGGAGATGTGCTCACTGATAAACCCCAGGGTACGGGGTTAGGATTGCCCATTTGCAAAAAAATTGTTGAACACCACGGCGGTACCATTGGCGTTAATAGTAGTCTGGGTCGGGGTAGTACTTTCTATTTTTCCTTGCCTGTCCCAGTTCCTGCGGTGGAAACTTCCCCTGCTGTCTGAAGTGGTAATCAGGTTATTTTTCCTTTGGTGCCCCTGGCCAACAACGGCGATCGCCTACGTTTAAGGTATGGTTGATCATGGTAGTCTAGCGAAGCCCGGCCTTCTTCCAGCCCGCATTACCTATGCAAGATTTTGGCGCAGTGTTCCACAACCAAGTGCTTTTGATTTCCCTGGCGGCCTGCTTCCTGGCCCAGGGCATCAAGGCGATCGTGGAAATTTTCCGCAACGGTAAAATCAATCTCCGTTCCCTCGTTTCCACCGGAGGAATGCCTAGTGCCCATTCTGCCTTAGTGGGGGCCTTGGCCACCGGGGTCGGTTTGCAAAAAGGCTGGGGCAGTAATGAATTTGCCATTGCTTGTTTATTTGCCGTCATTGTTATGTACGATGCGGCAGGAGTGAGACAGGCTGCCGGTAAACAGGCCCGTATCCTCAATCAGTTAATTGATGAACTTTTCCAGGAAGATCAAAGCTTGACGGAAGAACGGCTCAAAGAACTGCTGGGCCACACTCCAGTGCAGGTTTTTGCTGGTTTAGCATTGGGCATTGCCATCGCTTTCTTTGCCGTGCCAGCCCAGTGAACGGGAAATTAGGAGAGTAAATGAATGGAAATTGTCCTTTTCCTAGCCACTATTTTAATTATTGGTTTAGTACTAAGATGGTTTTTTAACGTAACAGCGGCAACCCTAAAAAATGGGGCTATTATCGCTATTATTTTGGTGGTGCTTTACGTCGGTTTTAAAATTACTCCCGCTGAAGTGTGGGAACAGGTGCAACAAATTTTCCAGGGCAAACGTTAAAACTTAAATTGTTCGATCTAGGATGCTGTTGATAAAATTTTGCTTCACCGTCTTTATTTGAAAAGGTTGACAGTATTTTTAAAACCATTCTGGGCATCTGTTTAAAAAGCTTTATTTTGCTTCCTAAATCGACCTACTAAAGCTCTGGCAATACTGGGGGACGTTGCCTCTGTTTCCCCCCAAATTTGGGGGGTCAGGGGGGCTTTTAAGACAATTTCTAAGGTTTTCCACTGGTTGATGAATCACATTTTTTCTCCTTTAGCTAACACTCCGTTAAGAAAAATATCTGCTAAACCTTCCGCCATTTCTTGCAAAGCCTGGGGGGAAGCGTGGGGGTCAATCACCGTTTGTTCGGAAAAACCAGCCACCGCAAACATACCCAAAAAAACCTGGGCGACAATTTTGGGATTCATTCGCCGGTAAATGCCTCGGTCCATGGCGGTTTGGAAAAAGGCTTCCGCCACATCGGTCATTTTGTCGATAATTTCCGACTGGATTTTTTCCCGTAGCTCCGGGTGATATTGGGCTTCCACAAAGCACACTTGCAATAGATATTTGTTTTCCCGCAAATGGAACATCCGCCGTTTCATCACCTGGGCGATCGCCTTGTAACTGCCCATCTCGCTTAATTCAGTCAATAAATCGGTGAGAATTTCCACCCAGCCGGCGGTGGCCACTTCCACCAAAATGGCCTTCTTATTGGTGAAATAACGGAATAGCGTTCCTTCGGCCACGTTGGCTGCCTGGGCCAAATCCTTTGTGGTAGTACCTTCGTAACCCTTAGTGCCAAATAATTTCAAAGCTCCCTTCAAAATGCGATCATGGGTGGAAGCTTCGGCCGGATTGGTAAAGGTCGATGGGGCGATTGAATACTTGTTGCTCTGCACGGACTTTACCTCTAAATTCACCGAGCTATTACTGTTATTGTGCGGGAAAAATCCCGATCGCCTCACTGGTCAACAGAAATCTTCATAATTCCGAGCTTTTTCCATGAAACGTCCCACCCTCTACTGTGCAATTACCGGCCATGGTTTTGGCCATGCGGTGCGGACTGCTTGCATTGCCCGCCGGGTCCAGGAACTTTGCCCTGATGCGTTGATAATCATGGCTACCCGTAGCCCCCGTTGGTTGCTGGAGTGTTATTTGGAAAAACCCTTTATTCACCGCCCAGTGGCTTTTGATGTTGGCGTGGTACAGGCAGATAGTTTACAGATGGATGAAAAGGCGACCCTGCAAGCTTTACAGGATATTTACAAGCGGGAAAATGCCCTGGTGGCCACGGAGTCTAACTATTTACGGAACAATCGGGTGGATCTAGTGCTGGCGGACATTCCGGCCCTGGCAGTGGCGATCGCCCATCGAGCAAATATTCCCTGTTGGATGAGTAGTAATTTCGGTTGGAATTTTATCTATCGAGATTTTAGTGATCAATTTGGGGTAGTGATTGAGAAAATTGAACGGGATTATCGCCAATGTGATTTATTATTCCGGTTGCCCTTATCGGAACCGATGGAAATTTTCCCCTATCAAATCCAAGCTGGCTTACTGGGGGGCGGTCCTCAATATGGGGAGCAGAGTTTAAGAAATACCTTTGCCATTAAAACTGCTAAGGAAAAAACTATTTTGCTCACCTTTGGGGGTTTAGGTTTAGAGGCTATTCCCTACCAAGTATTAACTCAATTTCCCGACCATCAATTTATTACCTTTGACATCCAAGCTCCTAAGTTAGATAACCTGACCATTATCAATGATAAAACCTATCGCCCGGTGGATTTAATGCCCCTTTGCGGACGGGTATTTTCCAAGCCTGGTTTTGGTACCTTTGCTGAAGCGTTAAAGTTAGAAGTCCCGATTATTTCCCTCACCAGGGATGGTTTTGCGGAAGCGCAAGTTTTACTGGCAGGTTTGCAGAACTACGGAGAGCACCAAATTGTGCCCCACCAGCAATTTTTCGCCGGCAACTGGGATTTTTTGTTGGAAAGCCCCCAAAAACCTAGGTTGGATCAGAAGTTAGACAAACATGGCGATCGCCAGATAGCAGAAAAAATCGTCGCCCAAATTAGTTGATTTTGTCCCCCAACTCGGAAAAAGTCAGGGGATTTTGGTAAACCATAAACCTGGGGTTAACCTCTGGGAAGCCGTTCATGGTTGTTCATGCCGTATGCTTTTACGATCTAAATGCTATCTGACACCTCCGTTGACTTAATAAAACTTAATCCAAATAATTTGACTTAGTGGTTCTTTTCAGGCATTCTCTCAGCATTAGAAGGCTGAGTATGGGTTTTAATGCTGTTTATCCTTACAAGTTAAGTGATAAATGTGCATTAAGGATTCCCATTGCAGTCTAATTACTGGTTAGCTGCAAATAAAAAATGAAAAAACCAGATATTGATGTGTATTGCAATGTAATGGAAGAAATCAAGCGACGAACAGGCGTTATCGATTTTTTTCTATCTGGTAATGGTCACGCTTTATGTGAACCTACAACACTGGAATCAATTGCGCTGCAAATCAGGAAAATCCTAGAGCTAATAGCTATGGCGTCACTTGTAGCAAACGAAAAAGAATACAAAAAGGTATATTCCAATTTTGCCAGCGCATGGAATGCAGAATATTTACTAAAAGACTTAGGCAGAATTAATCCTGATTTTTACCCTAAACCAGTCGTAGAGAAACTTTCTGATGACCCTAAAGTAAAAAATCGCCTAGCAGATCGTGACGAAGACTATCTAACCAAAAATGAATTTATAAAAGTTTACAAGAAATGTGGCGCAATCATGCATGCGAGCAATCCGATGGGTCGCAAAATAGGCTATGAATACTACAAAAAGAACATTCCAGAATGGAGACAGAAGATAATAAACCTCCTAAACAACCACCAAATTAAGTTATTTAATCACTCTGGCTTTTATCTAATTCATATGAAAGAAGATCGTGATGATAAGGTACATTTTTATGAATTCGACCTTGTGCAAACCACAAGCAGCTAACAAAACGCTCGTTCGAGCGCAAACTACAATGCGCTTCGTTTGCGCTGCACAGCTTCAACGTTCGGCGGGCTTGCTTGCCAGCACTCTTTTCATTAAAATAGTATAGCAGTCTGTATTATCGGCATTCAACTCTGATGGATAATCTAACCGACTTTGCATTCAAGCTCGGGAAGGTCGTTTACAAAGTTATTCGCGATGTCGAGGCATCAAAAGATGATTCGACCAAGCTCATCCAAGACCTTGGCGGCTTAAGCGGTGAAAAGATACTACTTCAGAAAATCGCCAAGTTTTGGAATCAGCAAGACCGCTGGGATAGACCCGATGGCCTCGTCATAGTAACTAGTCACAGACTTGTCTTTTTAGCTAAAATGAAGACGGTCGCATCAACAACAGATTATCTCAGCTTTCCATTGGGGTTGATTGACGAACTTGAAGCTACCACTGTATCTTGGGTCAGTCCAGCAATTGCATTTCACGTTAATTCGACGAAGTATATGTTCACATTCTTTGCCGGATCGGATGAAGTCGTTGATGCGATCCGATCGGCCAAGGTAACACTAGAATCAATATCCATTAATTCGCATTCAGATCCCTCAAGCACTGGGCGAGATATTCCTGTGCAACTCCTACCCGACATGATTCGATTTCTATGCCCAGATTGTGAGGCTTCAGTCAGAGTTAGGCGTAAACAAGCAGGAAGGCTAGGAAAATGCCCCGAATGCGGTGGTGTTTCACGGATCCCAATCGATGGAAGATAGAATGCCTTAGTCAACTTAAAGACATCCCAGATTGTTAGAAAGTCTAACCACCCAATGAGAACTAGGCGAAGGTTTTGTCAAGTCCTGAAGATGCCGTTCACCAGATCTATCTCATCATTGCTGCCGAACAAGCCCCTTGAGTGGACAGTCCGCCACCGGTCTTTTGCATTACAATTTTAGGGTTACCACCTGCCCCTAGGGCCAGCGTTAGCATTCAGAAAATCCACGAGAGGTGCGTCGCCCAATACAAATTCATCCTTTAATACACATTCAAAGCATGAATACTATTGATTTTGAAAGAGTGATCAGAGCACTTATCAAAAGTGGATTTCTCTTTTCAGCTGCCGACTTCAATGAGCGCAGGCGTGCAGCTGATAAAGTAGCTACATCTGGATTGATTGAAAAGACAAATTTTTGGTGCAACGTTGCAATAAAAGGTGCGATACCTGTTATCGAATCATCTTTCGACGTAGACATCCCTTCAAATCAGTTCCGATTCAAGCCTTCTATGCAGGATTTCAATGTTAAAGAAGATGAATTGAGTGCAATGCTCTTAAAACTTGGGATGAATATGGATGCGGTTGCATTTCGATATGCTTACTCCCAGCCAGTATTCGTAGGTGTGAAGTTTGCAGCATCTCTTTCGCCCGAAGCTCGAAGATCTCTTTTTGAGTCGTTTGATCGTCAGATGCTTAACTGTCTCTCCCTTACTTCTTCAATGAAAGCAGGTTTTGGAAGCGTAAAGATGTCAGTAACTGGATTCGTTTTATGGATATTTACGAATCAAAGCGGAGCAAATAATTTCAGCTCTGTGGAAAAGGAAAGCTTGAGAAAGATGCATTTTTGGGAGAAGGTTAATTCACTGTCCTGGGTCGTCGATCTTGAAACGAACTCAATAGCTAAACACAAAGGGCTGCCAATCATTCTTGATTCAGTCTTTAATGTAAAGGCATTTGAGGATTCTCTGAAGCTTGACGAATACTAACAACCGAGCTGCACCGGAACGCCATAAGCTGTTTGGTTGGGTTACAAAGGTTATCTGCGTCTGGTGAGCTTAGTCGTTAGGCCCCATACAAAATTTAAGACCTACCCACCAGAACTTCTTTGTCACCAGATTCTTACTGTAAGCGCCTCCGTGCTTTTGCAATCGTCCATGGCGATCGCCAGCAACGTTATGGTCGCCAGATAGCAGAAAAAATTGTTGCCCAAATTGGCTAATGATATTAGTTGATAAAAACTGATAGCCGTTGCTGTAAATCACAATTGAGCCAGGAAAAATAAGTGGGATAAACTGGAAACCTTGGTTGCAATAAATAGCCATTTTCTTCTAGCAATTGACTTAGTTGATTCACCGATTGGTGATGATAATCAGGGTTAACTTCATCAATGGGTACAATGCCACCTAAATCCCTAACTCCAGCAGCTAAACAAGCTAGTAGATCACTGAAATTTGGCACTAAATTAGGCGGTATTTGTAGGGTAATTTCTGCGGGTAATATTGCCCTTGCTAAGGTAATAACTTGCACCAATTTTTGTGGGCTGTAGGCGGAAATATTATCTGTTTGTTTTTGCCCAGGGCTATGGGGTTGCAAAATCACCTCTTGAATGTGGCCGTATTCTTGTTGAACATTGGCGATCGCCATTAAACTCTCTTCCACTTCCTGGTCAGTTTCCCCAATGCCCAGTAATAAGCCAGTGGTGAAAGGAATACCCAATTCCCCTGCTAATCGTAATTGTTCTAACCTGAGCTGGGGTTCTTTACTGGGGGCTTGACGATGCACTGTGGTTAATAGTCGGGGAGAAACCTGTTCCAGCATCAACCCCAGGGAAAAATTCACTTCCTTTAAACGAGCTATTTCTGATCGACTTAAAGGCCCCGCATTGGTGTGGGGATAAAATCCCAAATCTAGGGCGATTTTGCCTAGGTTATAAATAAGTTCAAACCAAGCTTTTCGGCGGGAAGATTGGGGATGCACTTCCCCCGCCAGAATTAAAATTTCCCTTATCCCCCGCCCTGCCAAACTTTCCAGTCGCTGTTTAGCAACGCTTTCGGTTAACCATTGGTCTTTTCTTGGCTCCTGCCGGAAATTGCAGTAACTACAACGGTTAAAACACTCGTAGGTGGGAACCAGAGTATAGGCGGGACTGTAAGTGATAGACAACACACTTCAACTCAAAAAAGACTTTAACCGAGCCAACGCCATGGGAGGAATGGCATGACCCATGGGAAATTCTTGATATTCCACTGAGGCCCCAATGCTTTCCAGTTCAGCCTTGGCCTGTTGAGCCATCCGCAGTGGTACTACCGGATCTTCGGTGCCATGGATTAACAAGATAGGGGCGATCGCCTGGGGTTGGGATTCCGGCTGGAAATGGAGATAGCCGCTCAGGGAAAAAATTTTAGCCAGGGGCAATGTTAAGCCCACATCCAGAGCCATGGCTCCCCCCTGGGAAAAGCCTCCCAGTATAGTTCTGGCCAGGGGAATGCCCGTTTCCTCTGCTAAACCCAATAAATAGGCTCGTAAACCCTGTCTTGCTTGGGCCAAACCTTCAAAATTTTGACTTTCGAGGTCATACCAAGCCCGGCCCTGGGGAATTTGGGGATGGGTAAAGGGGGCATTAACAAAGCGCCACTGATAATTAGGTAAGTCCAACATGGGAGCCAGGTCTGACAAATCCCGAGCATCAGCCCCCCAACCATGGAGCATCACGAGTAAATAACTAGAATCCGTTGGTGTAACTGCTGGGTCTGGGTAGGCGATCGCCGAAAAATGTAGAGCCATGGCAGGGCAATGCTAACGATTTAACTGGGTGAGGCTGGCGGACTGGTAATAATGGGACAAAATTTGTTGGTAGGGGGTACCTTTTTGGGCTAGACCGTAGGCTCCCCACTGACTTAGGCCAATGCCATGGCCAGAACCACGGCCTGTAATGGTGAAATTATCGCCATTTCTCGACACAGTGAACAGAGTGCTCCGGAGTTTTAATGCCTGACGAATGGCATTGCCAGTTAAAGTTTTGCGCCCCCCGGTGCCATTGACTTGAATGGAAGCAATGCGACCCCTGGGAGTAACTTTGAGAGGGGTTAAACCGGTAACAGTGCCAATGCCCCCAATGTGTCGGCTCAAATCACGGTTACTGAAGGTTTGGTTCCAGCTAAACACCGGCGAACTTTGGTCATAATCCACCACTCCCCGTAGATAGGGCAGGGGCGACATCCATACGTCTTCAACATTTTCCGTATGGCCCCCAGAGGCGGCATGGAACGCAGCCAAAATCACCTTGCCGTTGTAGGTCATTACCTGGCCCGCCGTGGCTTCTACTGCTTCCACCGTGCTGACATATTCGTTATTCATCCCCTTATAAACCTGGGTGGCCGTGGTGGTGTCCAGGTCGTAGTAACGGTTACTGTCCTTGCTAGTTTGATAGATGGCGTAGGTGCGGGCGGCTACAGCTTGGGCTTTTAGGGCTTCCAGGGGCCAGGAGGGAATGGCTTCGGAACCTACCACACTGTATAAATACTCTTCAATATCCACTAGATTAACCGCGCTGACCCCATTGCCTTGGCGGATTAGACGCACCTTGCCCCGATACCAACGATCGCCGATCCAAATGCGGCCGTCTCCACTAGGTTCAATGGTGATTTGGGAAGCCTGCATACCAGCCAGGTTAATGTTGCGACCGGAGGCAGTGGCGTTGGCGGGGACAAGGGAATCTAAGCGGCCAATGGTGGCTCCCCCGGCATTTTTCACCAAGGCTGGGGTGGAACTGCCCACTCCGACATTACTAACACCCTTACTGATGGCAACCCGTAATTCCATCGCCTGGGCGGATAAAGTCCAAGCCAGGGAAATAATTAAACCGAAAAAACTAGATTTACCAATTAGTTGTAACCAGGGGAGGAGAACCCGTAAGTTTGTCGGCAGGGAACCCCCTGTTTTGGTCGTAAATTCCATGACAAATTTCCTCACAGCACAATCTACCGGTCAATCCTAACCAAGGTAGCTGTTGCCGGGGATTTTGCCAAGCCAGTTACAGCGCCGACCAAAGGGGGAAAGATCGTTAAAATAACGGTGGTTATCCACTGGGCAAGTTTTTTGTAGAGGAAATAAACTTCGATGGAATGGCGTGAAATTTCTGGCAGTTGGGTTCTAGTGCCGCCCCAACCGATCGCCGTGGTGCATTTTCTCGGGGGAGCTTTTGTCGGTACGGCCCCCAATGTGGCCTATCGTTGGTTACTAACGGAATTAGGTAAAGCTGGTTATGTGGTGGTGGCCACCCCCTTCGTCAACACCTTCGACCACCAGGCGATCGCCCGTAGTGTGCTGAATCGCTTTGAAATTATTCTGGAAAGATTGCAAAAACAAGGGGAAATTACCACTGGTTTACTGCCGGTATACGGCTTAGGCCATAGCTTGGGTTGTAAACTACATCTACTCATTGGCAGTTTGTACGAGGTGGAGCGGGCCGGCAATATCCTCGTTGCGTTTAATAACTATCCCGTTAAACAGGCTATTCCCTTTGGGGAACAATTAGCCCAACTGCAACTGGATAAATTCCTCACAGGGGTGCAAAAACAATTAAGACAGCTCAATCTCCAGGTGGATTTAAATTTTGAATTTACTCCATCCCCGGAGGAAACCAACCTTTTAATCGCCGAAAATTATCGAGTGCGGCGTAATTTATTAATTAAATTTTCCAACGATGATATTGACCAAACCCTGGGCTTAAGGCCAATTTTAAATCAACAAACCGCTGACCTAGTGGCCTACTGTCCCCTACCTGGCAATCATTTGACTCCTTTGGGGCAAGACATTCAATGGGAAACCGGCCAGGAATTTTCCCCCTTAGACGCAGTGGGGCAATGGTTGAAAAATTCCCTTTCCCAGGATTTGAGGCGACTGCAAAAGGAAATTCTCCGTTGGCTAGAACCGACTCGTTTCTATAGCGGTTTTGATAATCTATAAATGCGAAAGAGGGTGGGTAAAAAAGCGATACTCCTCCACCGGACGGTTTTGCAAAATATGCTCTTGGAGAATTTTTTCCATTACTGTGGGGGTCACGTTCCGGTACCAAATGCCCTCTGGATATACCAGTAAAATTGGCCCCTGCTGGCAAACCCGCAAACAATTAGCCTTAGTGCGGAAAATGTTCCCATCACGACTGGACTGAGTGCAATCCAGCCCCAACTCCGGCAAACGCTTTTTCAGATAATCCCAGGTGGCGAGGCTATCTTCTTTGCTACAGCATTTCGGTTTTGTTTGGTCACAACAGAGAAACAGATGCCGTTGAATGCGCCCAAGGCCTAAACGTTGGCAACTATCGACAATGGTTTCTGAGGGAGTTATGGGGACAGGGTTTTCCATGGAAATGTGCGCGAAAACTGAATAATCGCCTTATAGTTGGAGAGAATAAAGCCCCGTGGCCTTGCCCCACCAAAATCATTATGTTTAAAGATTGGAACTTTGATGACTGGATGAACCATTTAATGATGCTATTGACCCTGTTGGGTTTGGCCATTATTTGGTTTGTGATTTAAGGACTACTTGGCACGTAGTTCCATTCTTCCAAGCATTAGTGGGAGCAACTGTGGAGCAATAAAGAGTTTTGTTAGTCTAAGCTAAAAAACCCCGTTTACCTGCCGTTTTTTGCTTAGTCTCCCAATAATTCAAGGAATTGGGCTTCTGATAACTGCGCGATGCCGAGCTTCTGGGCTTTTTTCAGCTTTGCCCCCGGAGCTTTGCCCACCACAATGTAATCGGTTTTACCGCTGGGAGTGCCAGTGCATTCAGCCCCCACATTTTGGAGTCTGGTTTTAGCTTCCTCTCGGTTCATGGCGTTGAGGGTACCGAGAATGACAACTTTTTTCTCAGCTAGGGGATGGGCACCTTCCTCATTACTGGGGACAGTGGCTACTGGATCGGTGATGGTTTCTGTTTCCACCGTAGGGGCAACATCTTCGCTGGTAGCAACTGGGGCAACTGTTTTATTTTCCCTCGGCGGCTCAGTTTTTTCCACCGCTTTAACTTGCTTTTCCTCTTGGTCCAAAACCTCGTCAACAGCTTTAGCAGTGGATTTTTTCGCTGGAGACGCAGGAGCTTTGGTTGCTTGGGCTGCTGGTGGGACTGGAGTCGGTTCCGGTTCTGGTTCAACCTTTTCCGCTTGAACTGATTTGGGCGATTCTTGTTTAACCTCAACGGTTACCGGAGGAGAAGGGGATACCACAGGTGCTTCCTGGGCTGGTGCAGTTGCAACTGCTTTAGTTTTTTCCGGCACCTCAGAAGGAGGCTCGCCTTTAGCCTTAGCTAAGTTTTCCTGTAGGGCCGCCAATTCTTGTTGAAGTTGGGTTACTTGCCCCTGGGCAGATTGCAGGGCAGCGGCCTGTTCTTTTTTCTCAGTTTTAAGGCGATCGCCTTCGGCCTGGGTAGTTTCCAGTTTGACTTTTAATTCGGCATTGGCCAGGGCTAGTTCTTTTTGCGCTTCCTCTAGTTGATTGAGCTTAGCCGTGAGTTGGCTTCGTTCCCCTTGCCATTGTTCTTCCTGTTGGCCTAGGCGATCGAGGGCGGCCTGTAGATTTTCTGCTTGGGTCTGGGCTGACTGACTTTGTTGCCTTGCGGTCTGTAATTCCTGTTGAACTTGATCCCGTTCCGCAGTCAGTTGTCGTACCTGCTCTTCCCATTGGGACGCCTGACTATTCCATTGAGCTTGTTCTTGCTCATGTCTTTGTTGCCAGAGCTTTTCCTGGGATGCTAAACGTTGCTCGATCGCCTTAGCTTGATTTTGTTCTACATAGCTGAGTTGGTCACTCAACTGTTGATTGCGAGTCACTAAAGAATTCAACTGAACCAGTTTAGGCCGAGTTTCCGCCACTTCATTGACCGCTTGCTTAAGGCGATCGGACAAGTTGGTATTTTCCTGGAGCAATTCTTGATTGAGCTTTTGCAGACCAACAAATTTTTCGCTTTGGATGTCGTCATAGTGGGCCAACTGATGTTGCAGAGCGGCTACCATTTTTTCTTGGGCTTGGTAATTTTCTGTCAACTGATTCCTTTCCGCCAAGGCATTTTCCAAGGAAGCCTGGACGGATTGCAAATCTTTTTCTAAACGACGCAATTTTCCCTTGGCATGGATGACAGCTTCTGGAGATTCCCCATCGTTTTCGGGGGCAACTTCTTTTACCGCCGGAGTTCCAGAGCCAGCGATTAAAGTGGGAGGCTGATCGGAGGGTTGGGATTGGGCCAGTTTTTTTTCTAGGGCGCGACGACTATTCCAGACATATATGCCGCTGCCTAAGGCCAAAACCAATCCGCTTAAGGGGTAGCTCAATTCCAATGGGGTCATCCACCGTCTCCTCGATCAAAAACATCAACGCCAATCGCCACTGGACTGGACTCTAGATCCTCTTATAGCAAGTTTAGGAACCTTTTATGGGACGACGGGGCGAAATAGTCGCAAAACTTAATCGAGGCAGGAGGCCAGGAGCCTTAGCCCACTCTCTAAAATTCCCCGCCATGGGAATTTACTATTTTTTGTCCTATTTCTAGATCAATTAATCCATTGCTCTGTTCAATGTGCTTAATCAATTCCCTATAGGCTGGAGCGAATTGCAACTGGGATGAATTACCTAAAATGACTAGCTTACTTTTTGCCCTGGAAATACTGACCAATAATTTCCGGTCTGTTCCCTGGCGATCGCCATCAGCGATGCTTTGAATATTTTTAACCTGCTTAGACCAAGAAATGGTAGTGGAAAAAATAATTAATTCTCTTTCATCCCCCTGGAATCTTTCCACCGTATCCACCACAATGGAATCCCTTGAAAAATCAGCGCCAGCAAAAATTTTTTCCAATTGTTGATTAATTTCCGCTACCTGAGCCCGAAAAGGAGCAATAATGCCAATTTCTGCCATTGGCAACAGTTTGTTTTCCCAGTAAGTTTTGACGATGGTCGCCGCAATGATGGCTTCGTTAGTATTCTTGCGCTGAATACTAGTTTCCGATGGGGTTTCAATAAAAATAGTTCTACTCTTACTCAATTTACTTAACAAGTCATTGTCATTATTTTCGTAACTTGACTCAATTTTTCGCTGTTCCTGTGTTTGCTCCACCAAAGGGCGATCGTAATGATGGGCTATCAATGAAGCAATATCTCTATGCATACGATAATGCTCAGTTAGTTGTCCGTAACAATGATTCCATCCCTTATTTTTGGCATTATTAATTAATCTTTCAAACAAAGATATTCTCAAATCGCTAATGTTAATGGCATAGCGTCGAAATGGCTCAACTTCAACTCGACATTCCTCTTCATTTTGAGTAATTACTGCTGGCAGTTGCTTTTGATCACCAATCAAGACAAATTTGTTGAATAAGACCACTATTCCGGCTAGATCAGCCTCCGTTAATTGGGAAGCTTCATCAATGATTAGCTGATCAAATTCACCAACAAACTCCCTGAGTAATAAATATTTATCTTTAAACGTGGAAACAGTTGTGACAAATACTTGATTTTCTTGTAAATACTTCCGCCAAAGATCCGCATTATCTCCAGTTAATTTTTCGGCCAGCAAACTTTCATCAACTACAGTTTTGTTACCTAAACGTAGGTAATCTATTAGCTCTCCATAGCGTGGGGATTTAAGGGCTTTACAAATCTGTTCCACTGCCTTATTCGTAAAAGCCAGGATAAAAATATTTTTCTTGTTTAATTTAAGTAAATTTTGTACGTAATTAACCAAAAATATACTAGTCTTCCCCGTACCTGGTGGTCCTTGTAGTAAATAATAATGCTTAGCCTCGAGAGCCTGGCAAATAATTTGATTTTGATCATTGCTCAGGTAAATATTTACCTGATAATCTATTAACGCTTTTTGTGGCTCCAAATGCCCTAAAAGTAATTGTTTTTTCTCCATGGAACAAGACAATACTTCCAACAAACAGACAATACTACTCCAGTAGTTGCGCTCGAAAATATCCGGCTCTAAGGCCCAAAAATTATATTGCTCGATAAATGAATAGTCATTTTGCTTGTTAAATAAAGAAACTATTATTTGATTCTGATTAATTCCCTTGATCGAACCTTTAAAAATATGTTGTTTTAACGGTTCATATACACCATTTATTTTGGGATGAATAATTACTATGTCACCAGAACGGAATGAATGGGGCACATCAGTCTGAGTCAATGCTAATGAAAGATAACTTTTCTCTTTGTCAACCTTGATTAGTTTAAGATCATAAATTAAGCGATAATTATTTTGTTTAACATTAAAATTATCTAGCCACAAACTAGCAAACCCTGTCGATGTTTGATGCTTATCTTCCAACTCAGATTGCTGATGATCTGATATTTTATTGTTAATTAATTCCCGTAGAATGAACGAGAGTAGCTGTTGATAATAGTTTGTCGTCAACTTTTCTGGCTGGTAGTTTTGTTGAAAACGCTTTAATCGTCGTTGATTATATTCTGGTAACTCTCCAGCACCATCAGATTTAAGTTTATCTAAGCTAATAAAGTTGCCCGCAGCTAATTGGTAAATTTTGCTAACAATTTCATTTCTGATTTTAATCAACTCATTTTTTTCTTGAGATTCGCTAACAATATTTCTGCGGGGCTGATCTGATTTTGAGTAAAATATCTCCTTGTTACCCACATAATTTCCGTAGGTACTTTCCAGCATCATGTTATATGCCACCACCTGCATTTTATGATTTTTCCATTCTCTACCTGGATAGGGAGCGCCACCACTTTTTAGCTCAATAATATCCTTAGATCCGTTTGAGTCGATAGTTAATAAATCTAGTCTTCCTTGTAGACCATAATGTTGTGAAAAAAATGTAGGTTCAATCCAAATTCTTAAGTTTTCTGCCTGTAATCTCTGCACTAATTGACTGATGTTAGGTAGATGTTCTTGAACAATCGACGTTTGAATATTTGTCATCTCCTGTTCGCCAAGATAAGCAGATCTCAGAGCATCTGACTTTTTGTAATCTGTAAAAATTTGAGCAATATTAATTTGCTTATTTCTGACTAGCTCATCTAGGCAGTAACCTACAATGGTTCCTTTAAAAGCTGCAGCACCAGCTAATTCTCCTACTAGTTTGGTTAGCCAAAAAATATCACTGCTCGTATTTTTGTTGCCAAAACACTCACTGATGGCGCTGGCATCTACCAGAAAGTCCGGCTCAATAACGATTAATGATTCTGATTTGGCCTGATATTTATTTTCAGCTACTGGCACCAAATTATGGCAAGCGATTAATGTATCTTCCTTCAATATGTCAATCAAATAAAATAAATGGGGAGCATTAAACCAATCACACTCTATGACAATGTTTGTTTGTAGGTTTTCTAAATCAAAACCGTAGAGATGAAATGCCCGCTTTGATTGACTTCTGTGGTGCCCTGTGTATAAAAGCTTCAGGTACTTGGTAGACGGCGATCGCCTTGCTTGAAAAAGCTTGGTAAAATATTGATTGTTATATTTACTATTGTCAAAAGTGAATCCCAGTAGTTCGGAATTTTCAGTTGCTTGCAGGCATAATTTTTGGAGCAACAAGATTCCTTGCTCAATGGCAACTTGGTTGACTTTTTCAGAAAATCCCCTGCGGATAAATTTCCGGAAAGCTTCAAAATTGCTTACATCTTCTTCGTCTAGATTTATTTTGCTAATACAATACCTAAATTTTGCATAAAAATTTCTGAAAACTATATTTTCAGGTTCAGTAAAAGCTTTGATGAACTGATAAAAAAGCTTAGAGATTTCATAAAATTTTTCCTTTAAGCTCAGCTTAGCTTCACCAAGTAAGTATAAACTTTCGCATATTCCTGAAGCTTTTTGCTTATCGTTCATCAACAATGTTCAGTAAGAGAACTGTAAAAACTTAGCATAGTCATATGGGTTATGAGTTCACTCTGAATTAATTAAGGCGGTCGATGATAGACAAAGCCCCTCCTCCTAAGAGTGCTCCAATTGGACTAAATAATTCCCTGAGGGTATCGGTAGCTTGAGTTAAACCACTGGTGTTAACTAAGACTACATCATTGTTTCTTAAAGTTGGATTTTTGTCAGAACTAATGTTAAGACTAAAGTCAGGGGCGATATTAAGTCTCGTAACTGTGCCATCGGGATTTAAACGAATTAGATCAACGCTGGCTTTATCCGCCCGAATCGGGTCAAAGGAACCGGCGGCCAAAATTGCTTGGTTTAAGGTGGAATTAGGCTGTAGCTGGATAGCACCACCTCGTCGCACTTCCCCCACAACGTTAACAGTGATGGAGCGGGGTGAAAAATTGGCAGTGGCAATGGCCTCAAATTCATCTGGTGACACTTCTTTAGCCTGGGGAACTGTAATGACGTCGCCGTTTTGGAGGATAACGTCTTTATCTAGGTTGCCTTCGTCTAAGAGTTCCCAAAGATTGACCACAATCAACTCAAAGTTCCCGTCCCGATTTTCTCGCCGCACTTCCACATTGCGAATATCTGCTTGGGATTTAATACCACCGGCTTCTTGGATTGCTTGGGTCAGGCGCACCGGCTGGGTATTTTCTACGTTGGCACGACTGCTAGTTGCGGCTGTGCTGCTGTTGTCACCACTCACTTCGGTGATACTAGAGGCTCTAATGGCAGGGGAAATTTTGTAAGAACCAGGGCGAAAAATTTCCCCAATCACCGCCACGTTAATTTCTTGCTCAAAACGAATACCAAAATTTGCGTCGGCTAATTGTCGCACTTCCCTCGGATCTGTGGCAGTTTTGCTTGGGATAACCACAATATCACCATCTCTTAGGGTGACGTTTTGACGGGAATTTCCTTTCTGTAGCAGTTCCCACAGGTTGATGCTGTAGTTTTCTTGTTGATTACCCTTTTGCCGCCGCAGCTGCACCCGACTGATGTCTGATACTGGGGTGAGACCGCCAGCCTGTTGAATTACTTGGGTGAGGGTAGGAAATTTCTGCCCGCCTTCGATCGCCAGGGCGTAGGCGCCGGGGGAATTGACCTCACCGGAAAGGGTGATGCTTAGGGGGCGAGGGACAGTCAGAATGGCAGTGACCAAGGGACGGCGAATATATTTTGCGTACTGGCTAACTAAAATTTGGTTTAGTTCTGGGATGGTTAGGCCGGCAACTCTGACAGTGCCAATGAGGGGAAAACCCACTGTGCCGTCCACTAAAACTTGATATTCTCCCGATAACCCTTCCACCTGCAGCACATCGACCCGGAGGCGATCGCCGGGGCCGAGGGTGTATTCACTCTCTGGAGGCAGGATAGAGGGAGCGTTTTGGGGACTGGTCTGCGGTAATAGACTAGGGGAAGGACTACCAATTTGAGCAAATGCTTCCTGTGTCCACAGACCTAAACAGGCCATGGTGGTTACCAGCACTGCACCACCGAGTTTAGAAGGGAAGGATTGACTAGGATTCATAGCATTCATCAAATGGAGAAAAGCCAAAAGTTAAAGATCTGACTGGACTAAAAGAAAGGATTATGTTCCTTTTGGTTTCCAAGTTCAAGGCCACCAGATTATCCCCATAGCCTGGGCACATTGTAGACGGATATCATATGTTCAGGTAGGCACTGTAAAAATTTTGTTCAGCTTTTGGTTAACTTTTCCCATGGCCCGCAAGCAAAAATTTCCCCATCTCCTCGGTTCCAAATGGACAGCCCAACAAAAAACCTGGGGTTGGCGACACTTCCAAGTGGTCAATCGACGGCAGGAGGGTCAGTGGGTTTTTGCGGAAATGGTGGCCAGTTGCGATCCGAAAGTGCGGTTTTGGCTCAATGCCCAACAACTTAAAGATGATCTGCTCTGGCGCTCGGGCTGGCAACCCCTCCAGGCCATGGAAAGGGATGAGGAAGATCAGATAGCGCTAAAATAACCTCCGAGTCATTAATCCTCCCCCCATAACCATGTCCCTCCCCGTTCCCTCCACCATTGATGAGGCCATCTCCGAGGCGATCGCCGCCACCCAAAGGGCCTTAGATGATGGCTACCGTCGTATCCAGGTGGAATTGGCGGTGCCAGAAATTGCCCTCCAAGCCCAAGCTATTGCCTTAGAATTTAGCCAATTATTTGCTGATCAAGGATTGGGACTACGGATAATTTTTCCCGATACTGGAGCGGCGGCCCTGGCAAAAAGAGACTGGGGCGAAGTTCCTTTTCAAATTGGAGATTTAGGTAGTCGCTACACCCCCATTGGCCGCAAAATTGCTGAATCTGACCAAGTATTTTTGGTGGTCTCCCCTTCTGCGGTGGAAGTGCAAAGTGTGGAAAAACTCTGTGAATTGGCCGGCGATCGCCCGGTGGTTTTGCTCATTCCCCAACTAGAAGATGTGTCCATTGTGGGCATTGGCTATGCGGCCCGGCAACTGCGACAACGGTTTTTGAGCACCCTGTTTAGCGCTTACTATTTCCGTCCCCTAGATGGGGCAGTAGTGTTACGCTCCCACCCTTCCAGGTGGCAAGTATTGCTAGAAAAGGGGGAAGAATACGAACTTTTAACGGAATTGCCTGAAAAGCCAGCGGGGGAAGCCCTGGAAAGACTATTGATAGAAGGCACTAATGCCAATCCCCAGGCGGCCAGCTCGGAAGGTGCCAGCTCTAGTCCTAAACGAGGAGGCATCATGGCCAATTTAAACCGTTTTCTCAAAGCTCTCAGCCAATAGTTCGGCTAGAAGTTCACCCCAACGATTTAAACTATATGGGGTTGACCATTAATGATTAAAAAAATCCAAAATTTTAAGTAGAGTTGGTTCGTGTTAGACCTCAAGCAAATTCGTGAAAATCCCACCGCTATTCAAAATCGCCTCAATCAAAGAGGGGGCGGGGCAAGTTATGATCTCGAACCCATTTTGGCGATCGCCGCTGAGCAAAAAGCCAAGGAAAGCGAACGAACTGTACTGCAAAGTCGTAGCAATGAAATCGGCAAATTAATTGGCCAAAAAATTGGTCAGGGAGCCGATCCTAAAGGGGAAGAAATTCAAACTTTACGGGAAGAAGGTAATAGTTTAAAAATCCAGTTAGCAGATTTAGAACCCCAGGAAAAAGATCTTAAAGAGCAGTTGCAAAAGCTGTTACTAGAACTGCCCAATTTGCCTTGTGAAACCACTCCCATAGGAGCGAGTGAAGCTGATAACATCGAAGTAAAACGTTGGGGAGATCAATACTTAAAAGCAGAAACAGTAGGAATTTTACCCCATTGGGAAATCGGTGAAAAATTAGGCATTATTGACAGTGAGCGGGGAGTTAAAGTAGCCCAGAGTCGTTTTATTTCCCTCATGAAAGCTGGAGCTGCCTTGGAAAGGGCTCTGATTAACTTTATGCTGGAACGTCACATTGGCGTGGGCTACCAGGAGATTATGCCTCCCATTTTAGTTAACAGCGATTCCCTGCTGGGCACAGGGCAATTACCCAAATTTGCTGAGGAAAGTTTTCAATGTCGGGGGGATGACCTCTGGCTTATTCCCACCGCCGAAGTGCCAGTGACTAACCTTTATCGAGACGAAGTTTTAGACTTAGAACAACTCCCCATTAAACATTGTGCTTACACTCCCTGTTTTCGGCGGGAAGCTGGTAGTTACGGCCGGGATACCAAAGGGTTGATTCGTTTACATCAGTTCAATAAAGTCGAATTAGTTAAATTAGTTAAACCAGAGGAATCCGCCGCTGAACACCAAGCCCTAGTTGCGGATGCAGAAGCTATTCTCCAAGCCCTAGAATTACCCTATCGAGTGGTGGAATTATGTACCGGTGATTTAGGTTTTGGAGCGGCTAAATGCTACGACTTGGAAGTTTGGTTACCATCGGCTAACACCTACCGGGAAATTTCCAGTTGTTCTAACTTCCACGATTTCCAAGCCCGTCGGGCCAACATTCGCTACAAGGAAAAGGGCAAAAAAGGCACCCAATTTGTTCACACTCTCAACGGTTCCGGTTTGGCGATCGGGCGCACCATGGCGGCAATTTTAGAAAATTATTACGAACCCAGCAGCGGTCAGGTTAAAGTTCCCGTCGTCCTGCAGGATTTCCTCAAACGGGATTATCTTTAAACCCATCACTGCATCAAATCGTTACTTTGCCCAAACAAAAACGGTGGTTTATCAACGGATAACCCACCGCCAACAAACTTTCACTAATAATGAACTAAATGGACTGACTCGATGGCTATTCTAGTTTGGAGTTCAATCAAAAAAAGAGATTAGTCATTGTTATGGTTAGTTAATGCTTTTGAGTAAGTAAGGTATTTTACACTCAGCTCAAATAGTAATTAACAAAATAGCCTAGTTTTGTTCGTTGCTGTCAGCTTGATAGGGACGAATGTTAACAATAGTTCCCCCCAGACGGGAAATGCGGCGCATCTCATCATTCATACGGGCATAGGGAACTTTGATAAACACACTACCGCTGCGACGAATATCGTGGGCACTGTTTTCATTGGCATCGGTCTGGCGGAGTCCACTGACTTCATAGACAAAGACACGGTTAGCCGCCTGGGTATTGGAATAGCCCACCAAAGAAGATTGACCTAACATGGCGATTCTAAAAACTCCTGAACACTAAAGTTTTAATTTGCTAATTAGCAAAATCATCTACAAAGACAAAAAGAGAAGCGACCCCAAGTTATTCCCCAAAGGGAAAATAAAGTCAAGCCACTTCTCCTCCTGAACTAAACAGAAATCTAGCTCAAGCTAGCCGGGGTAATACTAGCAACCTTACCCCCCAAACGATTGATTTGTTGTAAGGTCTGGTTGAGTTGTTCAAAGGGAACAATTACCGCCTTATTGCTCCGACGCACTTTGGGATAACCGGGCGCAGAAATGGCTGTAATTTCCACCCGGAACAGCTTACTTGCTTGACCAAAGGGAACCGTACCACCCAACGCTTTTGCTGGGGTATTGCCGGCCCGAGAAGGACGATAGGCCCAACCAGCATTACTGCCACTGGGGCCCACGATCGCCGAAACAGTATTTTGTCCCAACTCCGTTGCCAGACGACTAGAACTGCGCTCTAACTGGGAACGGTCACTGTTAGCATAACCACGGTAAAGACGGAACATGCGGGTAAATCCCACAGTGCGATCGCCTACCTGATTATTAAAACGATAATAGGGAACAATATTTTCCCCAAAGTTCTCTTGGTATTCGACCGAATCAATGTAAGAATCGATATCCGCATCAAAACCCTGATTTTCATAGAGATCGAGATGGAAAATCACCTCATCTTCACTGAAAGGAGCACGACCCAACAGATGTTTGTAGTTGAGTTCAATGACCCGGGTTTGGAAGTTGTTATAAAGGAATTTCTTCTTATAAAGTTCCGACTTGGCCACGGTACGGACAAATTCCCGCACACTAATAGAACCATTGGTCAAAAGAGACTCGGCACCCTTGAGGCGCTCAGAATCCATAATGTAATCGTTGCCTAAAACCTGACGATATACAGCCCGAATCACCATTTTGGCATCATCAAGGCTAAAGTCAGGGCGTAACTCCACAGGACGGGACTCATTATAGGGAGCCACCCCCAATCTGGAGGCTGCGGTTGTAATTGCCACTAAATAATCTCCTTTTACTAACTAGGTTGACAAAAAATCCTGATTCTAGGCAAGGGAAATCATTGTGACCGTATCTCCTTGGCGATTGATTTGTTGCAACTTGGCAGACAAATTATCGTAGGAAACTAGATACTCCGCTTTACCACGGCGCACTCGGGTGCCACGACCGGGGGCCGCCCCTTGAATCACTTGCAAACGATACATTTGGTTACGACTACCCGCCGAAGTTCCCCGCAAACTCTCGG
This sequence comes from Synechocystis sp. FACHB-908, assembly GCF_014698595.1. Lineage (NCBI taxonomy): Bacteria > Bacillati > Cyanobacteriota > Cyanophyceae > Synechococcales > Merismopediaceae > Synechocystis > Synechocystis sp. FACHB-908. The sequence goes on from NZ_JACJTH010000035.1 coordinate 119,341, forward strand.
CCGTAGAACCGGCATACACCGGAGAAGCTGTATTGCGAGCCAACTCCCGCGTCAATCGAGAACGGGAACCATTTCCCTGGGAACGATCACTGGTAGCGTAGCCCCGATACACCTGGAAAGAACGGCTGAAACCAACGGTTTTTTGATTCCGCTGGGTAGCAAAGCCGCGGAAATAAGGTACAACCCAATCTCCAAAGTTTTCCGTGTATTCTACGGAGTCAATATAGGAATTGATCTCCGCTTCATAGCCCCCCTGGTGATAAAGATCGGTGTGGAAAGCAATTTCCGACTGATCGTAGGGAGCCCGTCCCAGTAAATGCTTATAATTAAGCTCGATAAAACGATTTTGTGGGTTGGAATGGAAAAACTTCTGCCGGTACACTTCCGACAGAGCCACAGCCCGAACAAAATCCCTTACCGAAATCTCCCTGCCCCGGAGCAAAGATTCTGCACTGGTCAGTCGTTCCTGGGACATGAGATGATCGTTGCCCAAAACTTGACGGTAAACCGCCAGGATAACGGCATCCACCTCTTCCTCTGTACTCCGGGAACGAAGCTCGAGGGGAATAGCCTCATCCACGGCCACAATGCCCAGACGCTGGGCCGAAACTAAACTAGTCATTTTGTTCTCCTAGATAAGTGTCAATAAATACGACAAGACCTGGAAAAGCGGAATATTGTCAACCAGTTGTTAACACTTTCCCACCCTTCCAGGCCAGCTAGAATTAAAAACTGACTAGCTCAGAGCATTGATGGCGTAATCGAGGTAGGAATTAGCTTCGTCACGGGCATCGCCACTCAAGCCGTGGTTAGCTTTGATGTATTTCAGAGCTTCAACATACCAGCTGGGGGAGAGGTCAAAGGTGCGGTTGATTTCATCAATACCGGCGATCAAGTACTCATCCAAAGGACCGGTACCACCAGCAACTAAGCAGTAGGTAACGATGCGGAGGTAGTAGCCGATGTCCCGGGCACACTTGTCTTTACCCCGTTGATCCGCAGCAAAGTTGTTGCCTTGGGTTTGGGTGGTGTAGGGGAATTTGTTATAAACGGCTTGGGCAGCACCATTTACCAAGCTCTGGGCATTGTCGGTCAGAGCTTTAGCGGCTTGCAAACCAGCATTAGCTTGACGTAGACGACCGAAAGCAATTTGCAATTCGGTGCTGCTCAGAAAGCGACCTTGAGAGTCAGCGGTGGAAACGGCTTCAGTTAAAGGGGTTTTCATTGTTCTGGTATCTCCCGTTAGAATGTGAAAATTTTCCTAGATATGTCAGCTTTAAGCTGGATTTTCTCGGGTATGGAACCTGAGTAAAGTTGGTTTTTAAAATAACCAGACTAGGCTACGGCAGCAGCGGCGCGGTCGAAGTAACCAGCGATTTCAGCAACGATAGCACTGCAATCACCACGGGTGATGCCATTGGGATCGTTAACGATGTCCAGGGCAGCTTCTTTCATTTTTTGAACGCCAGCAGCTACGGAAGCACCGGGAACACCCAGGGCAACGTAGGTTTCACGGAGACCGTTCAAGCAACGATCTTCTAGAACGGAAGCGTCGCCGGTGAAGGTTGCGTAGGTAACATAGCGGAGGATGATTTCCATGTCACGCAAACAAGCAGCCATACGACGGCTGGTGTAGGCGTTTCCACCGGGTTGGATTAATTGGGGCTGTTCGGCGAACAAAGCACGAGCAGCGTTGGAAACGATAGCGGAAGCATTACCGGTGATGCGGTTAACAGAATCAATCCGTTTGTTGCCTTCAGCAACGGTAGCGCTCAAAGCATCTAACTGAGAACCAGAGAGGTACTCGCCGCGAGCATCAGCTTGGGAAACAACCCGAGTGAATACGTCGAACATTGAATTAATCTCCTACTTGACTTTATGAGTTGGGATTTTCTTAAACACAATTCCCCCGGATAAACTGAGGGAGTCCAAAGTAATGACCCTAGAGTTATTGTTACTGATCTCCATTAACTTTCGTTAACTACCCGGGGATTTATGAGAGATATTACCTAAATAAATCCAGGGAGAAACACGGAGGCAGCGACAAGGGCCACCGGGATGCTCAAACAGCTCAGCGCCTAGGCTTGAATGCTTTTGCAATCCCACAGTTAACTTTATACAACGGTGATGGGACTTATGTCTGTTACATCTTGTTAATTTTATTCCTGCTTTTTTGTTAAGTAATGTTGCAGGGGATTCTCAGATTGTCCTGGATTGGGAAGGGAAGACAACCAGTTTCGTTCAGCTTATGTTTTAGGGCTAAAATTATGCAATTGATGTTCGGTGCGAACTTTTCTCGTTTTTTTAGTTTCCAGTGGGGTAGGGAAGACTGTTGCCTAGGGAACCACAGCCTACTTTCCTTTTTGAGCTTTTTATCCCACCATTTTGATATTCAGGGACTCTTCTCTACAGGTGGGTATAGATTTGTTAAGTTTATTTTATAACGAAGTCGGGATCGTCTTTGATTTGCCTTGCTAATGGGCTAAATAACTTCATCAGGAGCCATAAACCTTCTCTTCATGGGATTTAGCCCAAGCAACGTCCCTGTGGTTTGTCTGTGATCTAAATCACCTGGTTAATGTGATAGTTTCTCTGGTGGAAAGACTGGCCATGGCAAAGACTGGATGTAGTTAGTGACATTCAAGTCTTTTTTTAGTCATGTTTGATTGTACTGTTGATTGTTTTAGTCTACCCGATGATCTGGCCCTCAAGCGGAAAATTACCGACCTGGAAAAATTATTAAATTGTGCATCCAATAAGCCGGTGGTTGACCACGAAACTAGGGCTGAAATTGTTCACTCCGTGGCCAGCCGCATGGGAAGAGTGGCCTATGTCCGTCGCCTATCGATGGGACGGGTCAGGCAAAAGCGTGGTTGAGGCGTTTACTTGGACGGAGAACTCCCTTTTTTTCCACTTGACTGGTCAATATTTGGCTAAACACTTCCATGTTAGCGGGGACTGACATTCCTTTTCCCTTTCCCTAACCTGGATGTAGTGGGGCAAGATTTTCCCACAACCAATATCCGCAATCAGGTGAGGAAATTAGGATGTTTAATAGTTTTTCGTTCCCTAAGCTGCATTGGCAAGCCCGCCGCTCCACAGCTTTATTGACTACCGTTCTCTTGATGGGAGGGTTGGTTGGTAGTTTTACTAATCCGGTGGAAGCTCGTCCCCGTCCCAACCGTGGCAATGCCGCCCAAAATTCTAACCGATGGAATAACAATAATGCCTATCCCGGCGCTCCTCGGTCTAGCTATAACATAGGTCAACTCTACAATGTGGAAGTGCCGGCCCAAACGATGATTCCTGTGGCGGTTGACCAAGGACAAATCACATTGAGAAGGGGAGAAACCAGGGCGGCCAGTCTCCGCACCACTACGGCCCTCCGTCAATCCGATGGTGTTACGATTATTCCTGCTGGCAGTGAAATTATTGGTCAGTTTCGCCCGATCGCCAATGGTAATGCGATGCAATTTGTGGCCCAACAATTGGTGCTCAATAATGGCGAATATTTACCGATTAATGCCCGTTCCCGTGAGCTTGTCGGTTTTCAAACGGTCAATAAGGGGGCGAGTGCTTCCGATGTGATTATGGGGACTTTGGCTGGGGCCGGCACGGCAACAATCATTTCCGGTACCACCGGCGATCGCCGTATTACACCTCTGGAAGTGCTTGGGGGAGCCGCGGCGGGGGCCTTGGCCGGTTGGGGTCTGCCCACCGCAGGGATTGTTGGCGGTGGCTCGGAAGAATTGTTAACCGTTTCCAGCCGAGATTTGACCCTAATGTTGCAATCTCCCCTCCGCATCGGTAATGGCCAAGGACAAACGGTGCCCACTAATAACAATAGTAACTGGCGTAATGCTAGTTGGTAGATAGTGGATAGCGCCAAACCAGATAACCTCGTATGGATTGTCACTTTTGAAATATAAAGTGACTTTTTTGTCAATGAAATTTAAAATTTCTTAAAATTAATTGGGTAAACAGTAACATTTGTGACGGTCTACTCCGGTTAAATCCCCTAACGTAGCTTCTAATTCATTCACTAGGAATAAATACTCATGAGTGTTTTCCCCGCAGAAACCTGTCCCGTGTGTGGCGTCACCATTGAAAATGGCTCCAAGGTGGTTTTTTCCTCTGGGCCGGCGGGAACGAGGGCCCGGCTCTGGGCCAGGGTCTGCAATTTTGCCCGTAACACCAGTTGCATCAATCAAGATGAAGCGGCGATCGGTAATGTTTCCAGCCGGGATTATTACGACTAGTATTTTTATGTCTAGACTGTTTTTGCTCGACTAAATTAAGTCAAATTTTGCCCAGTTTTCCCATGTTTATGTCTGGCTTTGGCCAAAGGGGAGCTGGGCTCTCGCTTGAATATTAATCTTGCTTATTGTTGGGGCTGTGGTAAATCCGACTAGGCATGGGCTTCAGTTATCCACTAGGGCAGAAGGATTTAATGGAAGCGGTGTGAGTGTGGGCAATTTAAATTTTGGCGATCGCCTCACAATCCTGAAACCTCCTTGTTAAAGGATGGTTTAACCTGGGACAATTTCGCCTCAATTTTAGGTTTAAGCCGGTCTAACTCCTGCTTAAGTAACCGTTTAGTCACCTGGGGTTTACCACCGGGCATGGATTGACTAGTTTGGGCCCACTCCTTGAGCAACTTACACTGATTGGGGGCAACGGTAGCGGTCAACATATGCTGACAGCGAGTGGGATTTTCCAACGCAAAAAACAGCAACCAATAGGTACCGGATTCCCCCAACATCTGGGCAAAACTCTGACCCGACCTAGTCTTTAAATCCAAATAACAGGGCAACCAGCGGGGACCATATTCCCGATGGTAGAGCACCGTAATCCACAGCACCATGGGATGGGGAGAAGTCATCAGTAAAAATTGGTTGTAGCGGATGCTGGACATCCGGGTGAGGATATCCTCTTGATTCAACATCACCCACAAACTAGCCAATTTTCCTTCAGCGGCGTTGAGCACATAGGGAAAAACAATTTTCTGTTTTGGTTTATCGGAGGGCCACTCTAACTGCTTACAGAGTTCACTCACCAGCGGCAACCGCGTTTCTGGGACGATTCCCGGGCCCCGCTGGGCCACCACCGTTGCTTCCATATCCGTGTTGAGTAAATGGGGAGCAATCTGGGTTTTCTCGGTGTCGGAAATGGGGGGAGCTTTGATTTCCGCTTCAATGGCATCGATCGCCCGGATAATCACATCCACCGATTGGGGACGACCTTTGGGGCTTTTGGCCAGGCAGTTCATCACCAAGGCTTCGAGGGAAGCGGGGATTTTATAACGGGCGGAAAAGGGATGGGGCTTAGTGTGATGATGGGCTTCATACCAACCCCCAAAGGAAGAATTGTCTGGGAACAGGGGCATTTCCCCCGTTAGCATTTCGTACATCATCACCCCCAGACTGTAAATGTCCGAACGGCTATCTAACTCTTTGCCCTCCATTTGCTCTGGGGAACAATAGGCAAGGGTACCCATAAAAGCTTGGGTTTTCGACTCCTCTGCTGCTTGTACTAATTTGGCGATACCAAAATCGAGAATTTTAACCAGTTCCCCCAGGGCGGGGTCTTCCACCAACAGTACGTTGCTGGGCTTGATATCCCGGTGGACAACGGGGCAGGCTTCCCCTTGGTAAATAATTCCTTTATGGGCACAATCCAAGCCAAAGCAAATTTGCCTAGCTATTTTTAAAAAGCGCTCTACTTTGAGGGGACGGTATTTAATCACGTCACTAATGTTTTCCCCTTGGAGGTATTCCATCACGTAGAAGGGAATTTCCTTTTCGTCCAGGCCGTAATCCCGCACCCGCACAATGTGGATACTTTTTTCCCCCAGTAGGGCCGAAATAGTGGCTTCCCGTTCAAACCGTTCCTTCATGCGGGGATTGAGCAAGGCTTGGGAAAGGAATTTGACTGCGACGGTGACTCCCCCAAGGAGCTTATCTTCCGCTCGGTAGACTTGACCCATAGCTCCACTACCCACCAACTCAACCAGTTGATAGCGATTGGCCAATAGACGGCGGTGACGGGAGTCAGGGGTCATAGCGCAAATATCTCAGCGACGAGCGGTGACGTTAATTTTTTGAGCAACAAGCAATCAATATCGATCCCTAGCCTCAACCCTGTCTTTCCAGGGTGGCTTCCATTGTACTGGTCAAGGAGTGGCCGGTGAGCATCCCACTAGCTAAATAATAACGACGATCATTGAAGCGGTAAAAGGTTTCAAAGCCACTCTGCCGTTGGCGATCGCCTAGGACCCAATAGCGCTGAACAATGGCATGGTTAGAGAGCCAGCCTTCCCCTTCTACTCTCCCTAGTTGACTGTGTTGCAAAACGTAGGTGTATTGGGACTCTCCGCCATTGAGACGCCCCCGATACTGACAGGATATATCTTGGTGACTACTACCAGGAAAACTAAACTTGGTCACCATGGTAAACCAATCTTCCTGATTCCAAGCTATCAGGGCACCTCCCTTGATTTCCAGGGGAGATTGATTGCGCTCCTGCCAAAAGCCCTCTAGATGCCATCGGCCTGGCTCCAATAGGAAAGTGTGGGCCAAAGTGTTTTTCTCCGGTTCCGTGCAATTCCATTGTCCCTAATTCTGGCAGTGAGCTCAGGAAATATCACAAAAAATCCACACCACAATTGCCACTATTTAGTTTAGTGATGGGGAGTCTAGTCAAAAAACAGTAAAAACAATGACATTGTTGTTCTAGAACAGTAGTCAAAGTTACAATATAAGGACATTTTATTGGATTCTAAGTTTTTATAGGACTACGTGGGGAATGGTAAATTCAGCAGTTCGCTCCCTGGCCATTGTGGGGGGAGTGCATGGTAATGAAAGGACGGGGGTGGAGGTGGTGCGTCGCTGGCAACAGAAAGATTTTGCTCGATATTTTCCGGCATTGAAGTGTCACTATTTCTTGGCTAATCCCCGGGCGATCGCCGCCAATCGTAGATATATTAACCAGGACTTAAACCGTTGTTTTCGGCCCCAGGACCGCAAAAACCCCTATCTAATGGGCTATGAGCAGTTGCGGGCTCGGCAGTTGGCCCATCAAATTTCCCTGGCGGGGATTGATTTCATTGTGGATTTGCACACCACCACTGCGGCCATGGGCACAACTTTGATTTTAAACTGCCCCCATCCCCTGCTCCTCAACCTAGCGGCTTATCTCAGCGCCCAGGATGAGGAAATTCGAGTGTTGCAGTATTCTCCCCAAAAGGATTTACCCTACATTCGTGGCCTGTGTGAATTAGGCTTAACCATCGAACTAGGCCCCGTCCCCCAGGGGGTCTATGACCCAACGGCGATCGCCAAAACCCAACGGACCTTGGCCCGAATTCTAGCCTATCTCCAGGCCTCGACCTCCGGTAATGTTCCAGCGGCGGATAACTGCACTGTTTATCAGCAGATAGACACTATTGATTATCCCAGGGATGAACAAGGACAGATTGTGGCGGAAATTGCGCCCCACATCCGGGATTACCAGGCGATTAAACCAGGCACACCATTGTTTTACCATCGCCGGGGTAATGTTACGCCTTACCAGGGAGCTGCGACGGTTTACCCCGTATTTATTGGTGAAGCGGCCTATGTGGAAAAGGGCATTGCCATGGCGTTAACCCAGCGCAAAACCATTGCCATTTGACGGACTGATGATCATTGATCATGCAATCACCGGGTTGATAAGGTCGACAAAATAGAAAGAAATCTTCCGGGCGATCGATAAAGTGGGGAATTTGAGCTAACCTTTGATGGCACTATGTGGAGGTCAATCACTGGATAGCCATGGCGGATTGTTTTTTTGTCACTGGGGGCACGGGCTTTGTCGGGGCTAATTTGGTCCGCCATCTGTTGGAGCAGGGTTATCAGGTGCGGGCGTTGGTGCGGGCTTCCAGCCGTCCCGATAATTTGCAAAATTTACCCATAGATTGGGTCGTGGGAGATTTGAATGATGGGGATCTTCACCAACAAATGCAAGGCTGTCAGGGTCTCTTCCATGTGGCGGCCCACTATTCCCTTTGGCAAAAAGACCGGGAAGCTCTTTACCGCAGTAATGTTTTAGGCACGAGAAATATCCTGGCCTGTGCCCAAAAAGCAGGCATTGAACGCACTGTCTACACCAGTTCCGTGGCGGCGATCGGCGTTAAAGGGGACGGTCAAAGGGCGGACGAAAGTTATCAAAGTCCAGTGGAAAAGTTAATTGGAGCCTATAAACAGTCCAAATATTGGGCGGAACAGGAGGCATTGACAGCGGCCCAGCAAGGCCAAGACATTGTCATTGTTAATCCCAGCACTCCCATTGGCCCCTGGGATATTAAACCTACTCCCACGGGAGAAATAATTCTGCGCTTTCTGCGGCGACAAATGCCAGCCTACGTTAACACTGGCTTGAATTTAATCGATGTGCGGGATGTGGCGGCGGGGCATCTCCTGGCTTGGCAACGGGGAAAAACTGCTCTGACCAGAGGCGATCGCTATATTTTGGGCCATGAAAATATCAGTCTTCAAGGGATTTTGGCCCATCTATCTACCATTACGGGGTTACCCGCCCCGAAAAATACGGTTCCCCTTTGGTTACCCTTGACCTTTGCCTGGGTGGAAGAAAAAGTTCTGGCTCCCCTGGGGCGATCGCCTTCGGTGCCCATGGATGGGGTTAAAATGTCCGCCCAGGAGATGTATTACGATGCTAGTAAAGCGGTGCAGGAATTGGGGCTACCCCAGTCCTCTATCAAACAGGCTTTGGCAGATGCGGTGCATTGGTTCCAAAACCATGGCTACGTTAAGACCCAATAATTCTAAGAACGTGTTTGGAAAGTTTTATTCTGCCCCCCAAATCCCCCAATACTGGGGGACTTTCACTCAGTTTCCCCCCAAATTTTGGGGGCCAGGGGGGCTTTTAAAACAGGCTCTAAGTCCCTTGTCGTTGCACTGGAACGGAGAAGATTTTCCTGTAGTTCCAGATGATGCGTCGCTATCATCCCATCTGAATTCAACCCATACTTGATTCCAATTTTTATCATTTTCCATGACTATTCAACTAACTGTACCCACCATTGCCTGTGAAGCCTGTGCCGAAGCTGTGACCAAAGCCGTGCAAAATGAGGATGCCCAAGCAACGGTGCAAGTGGATTTAACCAGCAAAAAAGTCACCATCACCAGTGCTCTGGGGGAAGAACAACTACGAACGGCGATCGCCTCGGCGGGCCATGAAGTTGAGTGAAGTGTAACAGAGGTCGAGACAGTGACGATTTTTCGTTCCGGCTGTTCTGGTTTGCATTTATAGCCTAACCCTCTACAATCGAGGGAGTATTTTGCAACCCGTATGTGTGTGTGAGGCTCTGAACAATGCAGTCCCAATCGAGGATAAAAGACCTGAAACGTAAGCCTGGTCAAGGTGCCAATCTCTACAATCTGTCTTTGGGCGGGCTGATCATTATCGGTGGTTTGGTTTGGTCTTTACCCGGTAGCACCACTGGCAATTTGGAAATTGAACAATCTGCCCCCGCTCCCGTCACCCCAGCCGCTCCCCCAGCTCCGGTGAAAGCTACGGCCCCCGTGCCAGTCCAATCGACTCCGGACTCCAAGCCAGCAGCGCCTAGATTACCTGCTCCCACTATTGCACCCATTTCTAGCCAGCCAGCCCAAATACGCCAGGGTTTGCAAAAAAATAGTTACATTGATGCGGCTCCCCAGGGTACAGCGGCGGCCCCCAATCTGCCCACCCGGACAGAAGTGGAGTTCGTTCCCCGTTCTGGGCAACAGGCTCCCCTCAATACCCGTTATCCCGCCGCCAATCGCAGTGCTAACCGTGCCCCCGTGGCCCGTCAGCAATCTAGTCCGGTTAATCCCCCCAAGGCGATCACCCCCCGTCGGCAGAGCATCAATGCCCGTAATGCGGCTCCCGGTAACAATTCTGTTTCTCCCCTCAATCCTCTAAATATTCAGCCTAAAATCAGTTCCCTGGCGATCGGGCAACCAGTGGGGTCCAATCAGGTTTTCAGCCTTGATCCTATGGCCAATCGGGGTATTCAAATCGCCCTAGCTCCTTTACCGGAATACAGTAGGGCCACGGGTTTGTACTCTACCCAAGGTCAGCCCAACCAAGGGACTGATCTGATGTTCCCCGTTGCCGGCGTTAACCCCATTACCTCCGCCTTTGGTTGGCGAATTCACCCCATCAGTGGCCAAGGGCGTATGCACAATGGCACCGACATCGGCGCTCCCATGGGCACTCCTGTACTGGCCGCCTATGACGGAATAGTAGCAGCGGCCCAATGGTCCGGCGGCTATGGCTTAATGGTTACCCTACGCCACTTAGATGGAACCCAGGAATCTCGTTATGCTCACCTATCAGAAGCTTTTGTAGAAAGTGGACAACAGGTGACTCAGGGTGAAGTGATCGGTCGAGTTGGTAGCACAGGCTTCTCCACTGGGCCTCATTTGCACTTTGAATGGCGACACCTAACCAATGATGGTTGGGTTGCAGTGGATGCAGGCCCCCATTTGGAAGCCGCTTTGGCTAATTTGATGGCGGCCCAAAAATATGCCCAATCCCAAGCTGACTCCCAGCCCCAAAGTTAAACGACGGATATCTATAATTAAACAACCGATGGATTTCCCATTGTTTCAATTCCCTGAGTGCATCCAACTCGGGGATTTTTTATTTGACTATGGCAACAGCCTAGACAATTCCAACAAAATGTAATCAATGTCAATTTCCCCTACCTAAGTCGACAGAAAAAACTCCGTCGGTCATCTCGTCTTAGTTTACATTGGGGTAATTGTTCAATCACGACTAGCCAACACTCTGGCTTTGGGGTAACAGTGGTTCCAACCGGGCTCGGAAACCCAATTCCTGGAGGGATGCCACCGCAGTACCGTAATCATTCACCCAGTAGTTTTCTCCAAAACGAATGAAGTGTTTGGTTGGTCCTTCATTAATGCAAGCCACCACCGGTATTTTCATCTGTTCTTTTTGGGGGGCATGGCTTTGCAAAATTTGTTTTAGTCGGGCCTGAGTGCTGGTGTTGGCAATCTCCTGGGGAGTGAGGTCCAGCATAACCATTTTCACTTCTTCCACTGGTTCTAAATCTTCCACAATTAACTGGTATTGATCATCCCGACGGTCAACTTTGCCCCAAATCATTTGTTGACTACCTTCTATTAACACATCCTGCAAACGCTCATAGTTGGAAGGAAACACCACCGCTTCCGATTGGCCCGACATATCTTCCAAGGTTAAAAACGCCATGGGTTGACCATTTTTTTTGGTGATAATCTTTTTCACTGCTACTAAAATTGCCACTGCACTAACTTTCTGGCGGACTTTGTACTGGTCTAAATCCACCAGGTTAATGGGAGATAATAGGCGGGCAGAACGTTGTACTGATTTGAGGGGATGTTCCGAGACGTAAAAGCCCAAATGTTCCTTTTCCAGTTGTAGTTTTTCTTGCAGGGAAAATTCCGCCACTGGGGGTGCCGAAGGTTCCTGTTCAAAACCGTTATTAGCGGCTTCTTTAGCTTTAATGGATTCCCCTGCAGTTAGACTGTCAAAGATATTTAATTGCCCGGTTTCTTTCTCCTTAGCCCGCTTTTGGGCCCAGGCAATGACCAATTCTAAATCATGTAAAAGTTGGTTGCGATTAGACTGCACTCCATCGAAGGCCCCAGCCATGATTAATGTTTCGATCGCCCGACGGTTAACGACTCGTAGATCCACTTGGGTGCAGAAATCTGCTAGGGATTTAAAGCGTTTTTCTTCAGAATTATCTCGGGCGGTAATAATTTGCTCGATCGCCCCTTCGCCCAAATTTCTTACAGCGGAAAGTCCGAATAGGATAGCTTCCCCCAGAGGGGTAAAATGGCGCTGGGAACGATTGATATCGGGTGGTTCAACGGTTATGCCCATTTTTTGGCAGTTTTCCCGATATTTTTCTACCTTTTCCTGGCTGTCACTACTGGCGGTGAGTAGGGCCGCCATATATTCCACTGGATAGTTAGCCTTCAGATAAGCCGTTTGGTAGGTAACGTAAGCGTAGGCAGTGGAATGGGATTTGTTAAAACAATTGGCGGCGATCGCCCCATTGGCTAGCAGAAAATTATGGTCTTGGGGAAGACCAATATCAAATATTCTTTGCACTCCGAGGGAACGACGACCGATAACTTTAACCATAACAACAGGGATTATTGTGAAGCCTTGAGGGATTTTTTGATGCTGATTAATTAAATTAGAAACTATCCATGGTAGGCAAATCTAAAGATAAGTTTAAACCTTCTTTTCGAGTACGAAGATCATAATAAACTAATGCTTTGATCGCTTGCCAAAAAGGCACAATTAAAACACTGACAATTATTCCCAACGGAATATCAATTACAGAGCCCCAGGTCGGTTCAATATCAAGAATAATGGTGGTAAGGGAACCAATATTAGTGAACATAGAAAGGGGCAGAGTAATTAAAAAGGCTAGGAAGAAAATTAACTGTAAACTCAACACGTAACCCTTGGTTAAAGACCAACTACGACTGATGGCATTGAGGGGACTCAGGGTCGGTTCTAACGCTAAACACACATCCACCAAAGCTAAACGGGCGAAAATCCAAATGTAAACGTAAAGGGAAACCAAAGTCCAAACAATGGTTAGTAATCCTGACAATAAAATGGTCACTACGTCGGGGTTGTCCCCCATGAAAATAAAGGTGAAAAGACCAATAATAATGCCGTAACCTAGGAGAATTGGAATAAAAAAGAGGAAAAACACTAGGGATGCGAGTAGACTAACCCAGAGAAAGCGCCAAAATCTGGGCATCAACTGGATTTTGGCCGCCGCCACCGTTTCCGGTTGTTCCCCCACTTCAAAGAACACTAGCCGGGCCAATACCCCCTGGGTCGCCAATAATTTCCCCAGACAATAACCCCAGGGCACTAATAAAACGGCGATCGCCAAAACTATTATGCCTCCCACGGCGATCGGCTCCATTACCGCCGCTAGCCCAGCTATGGCTAACATCACTAACCCGGTTATGGCAAAGGGAATTAAAAGCCAAAGGTAGGATTGCCCTGCCAGCCAGAGATAGGATTTGAAATGGTCGCGGTAAACCCTGAGGCCGCCGGAAACTACATCACCGACGCTGAGCTTAATTAGGCCACCGGGGGAAGGTTGGTTAGACATAGGGGAAGGCAAAATACAGGGAGTTCTTGCTTGGATTCTACCCCGATCGCCTAAAAAGTCTGAAAAATCCGGCCAAAAATGCTGTCAATTTAGTCCAAATTTAAATATCCCCCTCTAAACAATAGGATTCGTAGAGATTGAGATACTCCATGGCGTTTTGCACTGCTTGGGGGCGTAAATTACGCTTTTCCGGAGGAAAATTGGCCAACACATTGGCCGGTTCTAGATAAAGGGCACACCAAGAAATACCAAACCAGGCTTGCCCCGTCACCAGGGAGCGGACAAATTGCACTGTGAAATTCTCCGGCAGGGCGTAGGCCGCCTTAGACATTAGTTGCACTGGGGTTGATCGCCAAAGGTCATTGCCACCCTGGGTACTGAGGGGGCCAAGAGTTTGATAATCGTCCAGGGCCAGGAGGTAACCGACAATGAATAATTCTTCCGGGGTCAAATCCCCCAAATCCATATGGGTAGGGGGTTTGTCATTTTTTCTGGCCAGGGCCACGAGGAACTGTTCGGCGTTGTTGCTGCCGTCAATATTCCAGCCCAAGGCATTAATCACTGCGGCCTTTTCCCCCAAGGGGCGATCGCCAAGGAGAAAATCTACAATGAGGGGAGACATAATCCGATACTGCTGGGCCCATTCCACGGCGGCAATGTCGGAGTAAGCTCCAGCTAAATCCGTGGAAGTCAGGGGACTATCGGCCCGGCTGGCCAGGGGGTCTAAAGCTAGAATGGAGAGCCCCGCCAGACCCAAGCTGGTAATCCAGGAGGCAACCTTTTTTGGCAATAAATGCGTCTGCATAGAAATACCTGATTCTGATTTCACCACTGTATCGGTCTAAAATTGGACTGCTTTTGCCCTAATTTGCCATGGCTACCCGTTCCCGCAAAGCCCCTTCTGCCCCTAAAAAAAGTCAAACTAACCTTTCCCAGGGTGGCAACAGCCAAAAGGTAGCCCTCAAAAAAGGCTCCAGGGTGGCCAAAATTCGTCTGCAGGAATCGGGCAAAAATTCCCAATCCCGGCGGGTATTTCCCCTCCTTGGCGATCGTTATTTTCTCGGCCGCAGTTCCAGTTGTGATATTCAACTGCAAAATCCCCTCGTGAGTCAGACCCATTGTTCCCTGCGGCGGGACCCTGACCATCCTAACCAGTTTTTTATTCGAGATGAAGGCTCTAGCAACGGCATTTATCTGCAACGTCGCCGCCTAAAAAGCTATCGTCTGCAGCATGGTGATGAAATTACCCTGGGGCCACCGGAATTGGTGGATGTGCCCAAACTTGTTTATTTCAACCCGCCGCCATTGTGGTTAAAGGGAATGCGCACTTTTTTTTCCACTGGTATTCTGTTTTTTCTCATCATCACCGGGGCGATCGCCTGGCAATGGAGCAAAATTCCCGTTAAACCCATGCCCAGTGGCGTGACGGGGCCAGTTAAGGTTTATGCCGGGGACGGGGTGACGGAAATCAATCCGGTTAAGCAAGAAATTCACCGGGAATTTGATAATTTAAGTGATTTTTCGCCCTATTTACCCCAAGCGGTCATTGCTTCGGAAGATACTCGCTTTTACTGGCATTTTGGCGTTGATCCCTACGGTTTGGGCCGAGCGATTTACATTAACCTCCAGGACAGGGATGTGAAACAGGGAGCCAGCACCCTTACTCAACAGTTGGCCCGCAGTTTGTTCAGTGAAGTAGGGCGGGAAAATACGGCGGGGCGTAAAATTCGGGAAATGTTTGTCGCCCTCAAGTTGGAAGCGGTGTATAGCAAAGACGACATTTTAAAAGCCTATTTGAATCGAGTTTACCTAGGGGCTGGTAATTACGGCTTTGAAGATGCGGCCCAGTTTTATTTCGACAAATCTGCCCAGGATTTGGATGTGGGGGAAGCGGCCACCCTAGTGGCAATGTTGCCAGCTCCCAATCTTTACAACCCCGTGCAGGATTATCAAACCTCCGTACAATTGCGGAATCGGGTTATTGAGCGCATGGCCATGTTGGGCATGATTGACGAACAGGAAGCCAACCGGGCTAGGCGATCGCGCATTCAGGTCAGTCCCAAGGCTACCCAAACCCTTTCCCAACGGCAGGCTCCCTACTTTTACGGTTACATTTTTGGCGAATTAAACCATTTACTAGGCGAAGATGTGGCCAAAGAAGGCAATTTTGTCGTGGAAACTAGCCTTAACTTAAAAATGCAGGCCCTAGCGGAAAAAAGCTTACAAAAATTCCTCACCACGGAGGGAAAAAAGTATGCGGTTTCCCAGGGGGCAGTGGTTACCCTGGACAGTCGTACCGGGGCAGTTTTGGCCATGGTGGGGGGCAAAAGTTACCGGGAAAGTCAATTTAATCGGGCGAGCCAAGCCCAACGGCAACCAGGCTCAACGTTCAAGCTTTTTGCCTACACAGCGGCGATCGCCAAGGGAGTGAGCACTAATCAGGCTTTTGAGTGTGGCCCTTTCACCTGGCAGGGTCAAAACTACAAGCCCTGTGAACGGAGCGGGGCAGCCCCGGCCATTACCTTTGCGGAAGGTTTTGCCCAATCGGAAAATGTGGTGGCCCTACGGGTGGCCCAAACGGTGGGCTTAGACGAAATTATTGCCCTGGCTAAGGATTTTGGCGTTAACTCTTCCCTGGTGAAAGAACCAGGTTTGGTGCTGGGGCAGAGTGAAGCTAGGGTGCTGGAGATGACCGGAGCCTACGGGGCGATCGCCAATGGAGGTGTTTGGAACCGGCCCCACGGCATTGTTAACATCCGGGATGGGGGGGATTGTCCCGATCCAGAGCAACTAAAAAGCTGTCGGGAAGTTTATCAGGTCAGCCAGGATGGCCGGGGACAAAAACAGGTGGTTTCTCCGGCGATCGCCGCCACCATGACCCAACTTTTACAAGCCGCTGTGACCAATGGCACAGGCAAAGCTGCGGACATTGGCTACGGAACCGCGGGCAAAACCGGCACCACGGATAAAGCAGTGGATTTATGGTTTATTGGCTTTCTGCCCCAAAAAAATCTGGTCACCGGCATTTGGTTAGGCAATGACGACAGTAGTCCCACCCAAGGCAGTAGTGGTCTGGCCGCTACCCTTTGGGGTCAATATATGCGACAAATTGCTTCCTTGTAGTTAACTGGGTTGATCAAAAAGCTTGTTTAAAAAGTCATGGTCCGCCCCCTAAATCGACCCACTAAAGCTCCGGCTCTGGCAAGTTTGGGGGAATTTGAACACTGTTCCCCCCAGAGTTGGGGGGCTAGGGGGGCTTTTAAAACACGTTCTAAACCTTGGCCAGGATGAAAACATTGCCTTCATTACCACGGCTGATGCGTAAATCTTCGTCTAAATAGGTGATTTCTAGCCAAGCGGCATTGTCCCGACCGGGCAAATTAAAATCCGCTGGCAGAAAGCGTTTGCCCGTGGAAATTTGTTGGATGAATTTTAAAGGAGATTGATAATTGAGGATTTTTTGTAGGCCGAGAATGGAACGCTCAAATTTGACTTCAATGCGTTTGTCGGAAACAGGGATAAAGGAAGCCACCACGGACACTAAACTTTCCAAGAAAGGGATGCCTTCAATTTCCGCCAAATTTACCACCCTTGACCCCGCCACGTCTATGTACTGATAAATTTGCCCTAATTGCAAAAGGGGAAGGCGATTCAAGCCCAAAATACTTTGGCTGCTGGTGTAGAGGAGTCGCCAATTACCATCCAGCAAATTTTTCTCCTGGAGTGGTTTGGGATGGGGATTATAGTCTTCCAATTTTTCCACCGCAGAAAGGATGGCCACCCGGTCCCGATCTGATGCCAATAGCCCCCGGTTTTTGCCGGCGATCGCCTCTAGGAGATTGGTTTTAAAATCCATATTGGCATCCATACTATTGGGCACGCTAAATCCGTTAAAAATTTTATTGGGTAGTTACACCAATTATCCCATGTTGGCCGGGACTGGCGATCGGGATTCCCAGAGCATAAAGAACCTAGGCTGATTGCAACCAATTGAGGGTTTCAGGAAAACGGGGAATGGACTGAATTAATTTTTTGGTGTAAGCGCTCTGGGGATTTTCGATAATTTCCTGGGCCGTATTGATGGGTTCCGCCAGTTGCCCCCGGTTCATCACCATAATGCGATCGCCCATGAAACGAACAACGCTCAAATCATGGGAAATAAAAATATAGGTCAGTTGTAAATCCCGTTGTAATTCCTTCAGCAGATTTAATACCTGGGCTTGCACCGACACATCCAGGGCAGAAACGGACTCGTCACAAATGATAAAACGGGGATTGAGCGCCAAGGCCCGAGCAATGCAAATCCGTTGCCGTTGGCCCCCAGACAATTCGTGGGGATAGCGGTTAAACCATTGGGGACTAATACCCACCCGTTCCAACAGTTCCGCCACCCGTTGCCGTTGCTGCTTAGTGGATTGTTTAGGCTCGTGAATAATCAGTGGCTCTTGGATGGCCCGACCAATGGTCATGCGGGGATTAAGGGAATTGTAGGGATTTTGGAAAATAATTTGCATTTCCCGCCGTAAACGTCGCCATTGTTGGGATTTTTCCGGTAAAGCAGCCACATTTTGTCCATCAAAGATAATTCGACCCGTTTGAATGGGAGTTAAGCGCAATAAAGCCCGAGCTAAGGTGGATTTACCGCAACCGGATTCCCCCACTAACCCCAGGGTTTCCCCCGGATAAACCTGGAAGGAAACATCATTAACTGCTTTGAAAACGGATTTTTTCCCAAATAGTCCCCCCTGCCCGTAACTAACGGTTAGGTTTTGCACTTCCAGCAGAGGGGGTTTGGCTTGCAATTGAGCCAGGCGATCGCTTTCCTGGGCCGGAGTAATAACTTGATAACTGGGAGGCGGACCATCAGCATTGAGAAAATCCCCCACCGTGGGCAAATGGTCTAACTGTATTTCCAAGCGAGGACGACAGGCCAATAAACCTTTGGTGTAGGGATGTTGAGGACTATGCAAAATCTGTTCCTTTAGCCCCTGCTCAACAATTTCCCCCCGGTACATCACCGCCACCCGGTCCGCAATTTCGTTAATCACCCCCAAATCATGGGAAATAAAAATTAGGGACATTTCCTGATGTTGTTTGCACAAATCCCGCAGGAGCCGCAAAATTTCCGCCTGCACTGTCACATCCAAAGCAGTGGTTGGTTCATCGGCAATGAGTAGTCGGGGATTGGCGGAAATGGCCATGGCAATCATCACCCGTTGCAGTTGGCCGCCGGATAGTTCATGGGGATAACGTTTGAGAAAACTTTGTTTCCGCTGTTGGATATAACTAGCTAAATTTTGGGTTACTTTGCCCCTAGGCTGGGCCTGTTCTTGGGCTAAAAATTCTTCTTCCAGCACTTCATCTTTGGGCAATACCCTCACTTCCTGCAAAAGGGCGATCGCCTGGTTTTGAGCTTCTTCCTGGGTAACGTTTTGGTGGAGGCGAATTGCTTCAATAATTTGAAAGCCAATGGTATAAACCGGATTAAGGGAACTCATTGGCTCCTGGAAAATCATGGCAATTTTGCCGCCCCGGTACTGACGCTTGTCCCCCTCTGGCAGAGCAACTAGGTTGACAGGGGAACTCTGGGCCTGGGCAAAAAAATCAATTTCACTGCTAGGTTCCACCCAGCCTGGCTTGGGCACCAACCCCATAATGCCCAGGGAAGTGACGGATTTACCGGAACCAGATTCCCCCACAATGCCGAGGATTTCCCCCCGCTCTAACTCAAAATCAACCCCTTTGACGGCCAACAATTTTTCCCTGGTATCAGCATCGGGGAAAGCAATTTCCAGTTGACGCACAGCCAAAATCAGGTCATTCATAGATGTTTGGAGACGGGGAAAGTCGCTAACGGCAGGTGGTGACAGTTCTTTTGCAGGGACATCATCAAAACAGACAAAATGTGTCCTAAGATTCGCCACTCAAACTCTAGCAAACAGAGCCGCAAAAACCACGGTAGCGTCAATTTCCCCTTACCTCCATCGACATACCTTAACCTTTAATCGGACTCCACCGGGACAAAATCCAAATGGTTAAATAGGGTGGTGACAAAGCTAAACAGTAAAAATGGCAACGAAAGCACCAAGACCAGACCCACTGTGGCTAGGGCATAGACCGGCCGGGTACTACTGGCCAGGGCCAAGGCGGATGCGAGGGAAAGGAAAATTACAATTAGCCAGACAATGATTTGGCCATAAATATCCCCAAAGGATAGGGTACAGACCATGCGATATTTGGGTAAGTCTCTTTCCATCATTGAAAAATCCTCTGTTGTGTATGGGGAAACGTCAACCCCTGCCAGGGCTAATAACATTGACCAATGGTCAAAGCGGCAATTGGCCAAAATTCTAAAGGATATTTCCGTTAATGATGTTAAGTTTTGAGACAGGGTTAATTGGGGATTAAATTTTGTCCCTGCCCCAAAGCCCAAAACCATTGTTGTTATTATGCTGGGAGTCCATGCGGCGATCGCCAAAGGTTTGTCCTAGAGTTCTTGAATCTTAAAAATTTCTCCATTCTCCATTTCCATGAAACGACGAAAATTTATTCGTACCGCTGGAGCCGGGTTGCTGGCCGTTGCTGGAGTCCAAATTGGCGATCGACTCAGACCAGCCACCGCCCAAGCTAGCTCTGGTTTACAGGTGGAGTGGTTGGGCCATAGCGCTTTCCTCTTTTCGGCTAACGGTTTCCGGATCTTGGCTAATCCTTTCCGGGCCATCGGTTGCACTAAGGGATTTCGTTTGCCCAAGGTGCAGGCAGATTTAGTCCTCATTAGCTCCCAACTGTGGGATGAAGGGGCAGCGGAGAATTTACCGGGAAACCCGAGAATTTTGTTTGAACCGGGCAGTTACGACATTGGCGGCATCCAATTCCAGGGCATCAGTGCGCCCCACGATCGCCTGGGAGGAAGAAGATTTGGCCAAAATGTGGTCTGGCGTTGGAGTCAGGGAGGAATTCGGATAGTACATATGGGGGGAGCCGCTTCTCCCATCACCGAAGAACAAAAAATCCTTTTGGGCAGCCCCGACCTAGCCCTAATTCCCGTGGGGGGCGGGCCCAAAAATTACGACGCCGCCGAAGCCAAGGCCGCCATGGCCATACTCAATCCCCGCATGGTAGTGCCCACCCAATACGCCACCCCCGCCGCTGACCGGGGCAACTGTGACCTCCAGACCCTGCAACCGTTTTTGGATTTGGTGGAAGGCATGAATGTCCAACGCATCAATGGCAATAGCCTTTCCCTCCGGGCCAATAATCTCCCGGCGGAAGGGACCCTAATCCGCATCTTCAGTGAACAAGGATTGTTGGTTTAGGGAGCTTTGGTAAACCTTCAAAGAAGGAGCTCGGACTTTTTAGCAGACTTTCTAAGAGCCTGTTTTAAAAGCCCCCCTGACCCCCCAAATTTTGGGGGAAACTGAGTGAAAGTCCCCCATATTGCCGGAGCTTTAGTGGGTCGATTTAGGGGGCGGAATAAAACTTTCCAAACACGTTCTAAAGGGAACTTTGGGCCGCTTTTCGTTGCTCCGCTAGATAAGTAAATACGGACTTATCGCCAATATCTGGGTCAAGGGGTTGCATTACCTTTCTGGCCACAAAGATGAGAAATAGAACGCTGGCTGAGACCAGTCCCCCTTTGGCCACGGTCAACGGCAATATTCCGGCCAAATGTCCCAACAGTAACAACGGAATAATGGCGGTTAGAAATTTAGTTTCCAAACGATTAAAACAAAATGCTTCCTTGAAGAAAATTCCCGTCAGGGCGGCAAAAGTAAAGCCGATCCCAAGAATGGTCCAGGGTTGATCATAGACTGTAGTCACTAGAATCCCTGGGTAGGCAAAACTGAAATAGAGGGCCGCCGTGGTACCGATCGCCCAAAAAATTTGCAAAGTGCGGTGGAGCACCGCTAGGTAAATGTGAATGGTCCAGAGACTCAACCCCAAACCCCCGGTCATCAGCCAAAAACAAGCCGTGGCTAGGTGAAAGTTAACTGCCAAAGGCTGAAAAGGTTGGGCTAAAGCTAGGGCCACCCCCAAACTAAATCCCCCGGCCGCCAAAGCTAGCCCCGTGCGGTAGAGAATTACTTCCCGGCGATCGTGGTCATTGACGGTGAAGGGGCCAAATTGCCCTTGGTAGGTGGGGTTAACAGAGGTACTTTCTCGCATAATCGTTGCTCCAGAATCAGCACAGTTCAGACCATTTTCAGCCATGGATAACCATTAATCCTAATTATCCCAGGCCTCCCCCTCCATCAGGGGATTTTATGGCGATCGCCATTGCTATTGGTACCAAAACAAGGATAGAATCTATGCAATCTAAAACTTAAATTACATAACTAAAGGTAAATGATTGCCAAACTATTATTCGGGCCTGATTGGTCTGGGTTTGTGCTGGTCTAAACGAATAAATAAGGAGGAGCGGGCCATGGTCGCCCTAGAGGCTTGTATTTTTGTGACTGTGATCATCGGCTTTTTAGGTCTGATTTATAAATCTAATGTGTTTATGAAAATCATTGCCATGGACGTGATGGGCACTGGAGTCATTGCCTACTATTGCCTGATCGCTTCCCGCACTGGCTTTCTTACTCCTATTGTCACTAGCCAGGAATCCACCATTCCCTATGCCGATCCCGTTCCCCAAGCAGTTATCCTCACAGCCATTGTGATTGGTCTATCGATTCAGGCGTTGATGTTGGTGGCCACCATGAAACTGGCCCGGGAAAATCCCACCCTAGAAGTAAAGGCGATTGAAAAACAGTACTGGCCATGACCCTATTTGCAGTTTCAGCGGAATTTAATGCGGCGCCCTGGGCCACGGTGGTCATTTGCTTGGCTTTGATGGCGGGCTTCACTGGCTATTTATTGCCTGCCACCATTCGTTTTTTGACTTTGGCCGTCTGTTTTGGCACTGGATTTTTAGCCTATTTGGGATTTTCTTTGCCGGAAGCCCAGTCTTGGTATTTGTTAGACAGTTTTGGCGTTGTTTTTCAACTGGATGCCCTATCGGGTTATTTCCTCTTGACCAATGCCCTGGTGACTTTGGCGGTGTTGGTCTATTGCTGGAATACCGGCCGCTCAGCCTTTTTTTATGCCCAACTGATCATTCTCCACGCTAGCCTTAATTCCGCTTTTCTTTGTGCGGATTTTATGAGTCTTTATGTGGCCCTGGAAGTGGTGGCGATCGCCGCTTTTTGCCTGATGACCTATCCTAGGGAACCCCGAATTATTTGGCTGGGACTGCGCTATCTACTGCTGAGCAACACTGCCATGTTGTTTTATTTAATCGGGGTAGCACTGGTTTATAAAACTAATCAATCCTTTGCTTTTAGCGGTTTAACCCAAGCTCCCCCAGAGGCGATCGCCCTGATATTTTTGGGATTGTTGACCAAAGGGGGCATTTTTTTGGCGGGACTGTGGTTGCCCCAAACCCATGGGGAAGCGGCCACACCAGTTTCGGCCATGCTATCAGGGGCAGTGGTTAAAGCAGGAGCTTTGCCCCTATTGCGCTGTGCTTTATTGTCCGATCAACTACTATTATTAGTACAAATTTTGGGGGTAGCCACGGCGTTATTTGGAGTGGTCTATGCCATGCTGGCCAAGGACAGTAAGCGAATGTTAGCATTTCACACCGTTTCCCAAATGGGCTTTGTGTTGGCGGCCCCCATTGCTGGCGGTTTTTATGCTCTCAGCCACGGTTTAGTGAAATCTAGCCTCTTCCTGTTGGCGGGGAATTTGCCCAGTCGGGACTTCAAAGTTCTGAAGAAAACTCCCATTGCCGCTGGTTTTTGGGTTCCCCTGCTTCTGGCCAGTTCTTCCATTGCCGGTTTTCCCCTACTGGCGGGCTTTGAAGCGAAAACCCTGACCCTCAAAGGATTGCCCCCCTGGTTGGCGATCGCCTTAAACATTGCCGCGGTGGGTACAGCCATTTCCTTTTCCAAATTCGTTTTCCTGAAACCAACCTTTGTCGGTAAAACCTATCCCCTGGGCTTAGGCCTAGCGTTGGTGGTGTTACTCGGCGGTTTGGCCGTGGGTAATGTGGTTTACTGGCAAGCCTTTACCCCCAGTAATTTAATCAAAGCTACCCTGACCTGCGTGGTGGGGGCAGGACTATATTGGGTCGTGGTCAAAAGGCTAACCCTAAAACTGCCCGATGAAGGAGAACAGGTTGACCATCTGCTCGGCATGATGAGCATCAGTTTAACCATTCTCTTTGCCTGGATTTTAGTATGACTACTTTTGCCACTACTACAACTCAGACTCTGGGGTTTAGCCATCCCATTGGGCAAAGAACGATGGCATTTGATAACCTGGGGAGATTAATCAAACTGAGGGAGGTGGGTAATGTTAGGGCCAGAAGCCTGTATTTTCGCAGCCGTAATGATTGGTTTTTTAGGCTTAATTTATAAGCGTAATTTACTGATGAAAATAGTGGCTATGGATGTAATTAGCACCGGAGTAATTGCCTATTATTGTCTCGTTGCTGCCCGCACCGGAATCACTACCCCCATTGTGGGAGCGGAAGTTTCCTCTGACCCCATACAATACGCCGATCCCTTGCCCCAGGCAGTCATTCTCACAGCCATTGTTATTGGCTTCTCTACCCAAATTTTAATGTTGGTCATTGCCATGAAGTTAGCCAAGGAAAACCCCACTTTAGAAATTGCCGCCATCGAAAGGGAATATTGGTCTTAATCGAAGTTAATTTATTGTTTAACATCAGGCTTTTAAACCCATTTTTTCCATGAATTTTCCCACGGCGATCGCCCCTAACAATTTATTAATTGCCATCGTCGCCCTCCTGGTCTTGGCACTGATGGGAGCCTTTGGGGGCTATCTGTTTCGTCCCCTGGTGCGGCCCTCGGCCCTACTGATGACCCTGGGCACCATTCTCTTGGCAGCGGTGGGTTTTGCCCTCCCCAATGCCCAGCAATGGCAGTTAATGGATAGGTTTGGCATTCTCTTGCAGTTGGACAATTTAGGGAGTTACTTTCTGCTTACCAATGGTTTAGTTACCCTAGCGGTGTTACTTTACTGTTGGGCTTCCCCAAGGACAACCTTTTTTTATGTCCAATTAATGGTACTCCACGTTAGTCTCAATGCTGCTTTTTTATCTACGGATTTAATCAGTTTATACGTCTGTTTAGAGGTGGTGGGTTTATCTTCCTTTTTATTAATTATTTACCCCCGCCAGGCCGCCAGCAGTTGGATTGGGTTGCGTTATTTGTTTGTTACCAACACGGCCTTGTTGTTTTATTTAATCGGGGTGATGTTGGTTTATCAGGCCACTAACTCCCTGGATTTCCAAGGTTTAGCCACTGCCCCCTACGAGGCGATCGCCCTTATTTTTTTAGGACTGTTAATTAAGGGGGAAATTTTTCTTTCTGGGTTATGGTCACCCCAAACCAGTAGCATTGCCAGTGCTCCTGTGGCGGCCCTGTTGTCGGGCATTGTGGTTAAAGCGGGAATTTTACCCCTGTTGCGCTTTGCTTCCCTGTCGGAAAGATTGGCCATGATGGTGTGGGGTCTGGCCATTGCCACCGCTCTGTTGGGCATGGGCTTGGGCATGTTTGCCAGGGATAGTCGGCGCATTTTGGCCTACAGCACCATTTCCCAAATGGGTTTTATTTTGGTAGCCCCGGCGGTGGGGGGATTGTATGCGTTGACCCATGGCTTAGCTAAGGCTTGCCTATTTTTGTTGGTGGGCAGTCTGCCGGAACGAGATTTGGATAAACTCCAGGCCCAACCTATTTCCTACAAATTATGGTTGCCCATGGTATTGGCCAGTTCCTCTATCATTGGCTTACCCATCCTGGCGGGCTTTGAAGCTAAAACCCTGACCCTGGAGACCCTCAGCCTCAATGAACTGCCCTGGACGGGAATTTTAATGAACTTGGCGGGGGTGGGCACAGCAATTATTTTGGCCAAATTTATTTTCCTCATCCCTAGCTTTGACAAGAATGTTGACCTGGACAAATCCCCCTGGGGCCTGTTTTTAGCGGTGCTTCTTCTGCTGGGGGCTTTAACCTTGGGCAATGTCATTTATCCCGAAGCTTTTTCCATGGAGAACGGCATCAAAGCCACCGCTAGTTTTCTGCTGGGTTCAGCCATTTACTGGTGGGGTTTGCGGAAAATTCCTTGGCAACCACCTGATTGGGGGGAACGCTTGGATCATCTGATCGGCACCATGGCCATAATGTTGATGTTACTTTTCAGCTCGGTATTAATATGACTGGACTCCTTGATATTGGTTTACGGCTGGGCATTTGGTTTTTGTTAACGGGCAATCTCCGTCCGGGCAATATTCTCATCGGCCTGATCGTGGCCCTGTTAATTCCCCGTCGACCCATACCTCCCTATGTTTTGCGGGATGGGCTGAGGGTATTTAAGGAAATTCTGCTGGCCATTCCCCAGGCTTACATCGAAGCTTGGCAAATGATTCTCCAGCCCCACACCAGAACGTGGGTTGAACGGCAGGAATTTTCCCCCCAACGAACTAGGGGGCTAATTTTTCTGGATATTTTCCTAATTACCTTTACCCCCAAAACCCTGGTGCTGAAATACCACGAAGAGGGATGGTACGAAATTCATTATCTTGGCCCCAAGAAGGAAGAAAAATGACTGTTCTACTCTGGACTATGTTACTGGCGGTGTTTATTCCGCTCTTGGCCACCCTGCAACGGGGCAATATTTGGGTGAAAATGCTCTCCTTTGCCAGTGTTGCCACTAAAACATCAATCATCATTTTGGTGGTGTCGGTGTTGCGGGACGATTGGATGATTGGCATGGTGGGGGTTTTAATTCTCAGTGCCGGTAATGCGGCTTTGATGCTTTTGGCCCAATTAATTCGCCGGATGGAGGCCCTATGATCACCACCATCATTAACTGGCTGACTAACGGTTTTCTGGCCATGGGCATTCTTTTTTGGCTCTTTGGTACTTTTCCCCTACTTCAAAGTCGGCGATCGGTCATTACTAAACTCCATCTGCTAACGGTGTCGGACACCCTCGGCTCCATGGCGATCGTGGTGGGGCTATTTCTGAAACTGCCCCGGGAATGGCCCCTCCTGCTCTTAGCTATCATTTGTCTTTGTCTATGGAATACCATTCTGGGTTACGTGTTGGCCTACTGTGCCACCGGGGAGAAGCGCACTAATGTTTAATTTGGCAGACCAAACGGAAATTTTAGCTTTTACCCCCCTATTGCCTTTTTGCGCTTTGTTGGTGGTAATTCAAGGCAATCCCTACCAGGCCTTGGTAATGCGGGGGATTTTGGGGGCGGTGGCGGCCCTGATTTATACACTGTTGGGAGCAGCGGATGTGGCCTTGACAGAGGCGTTGGTGGGAACCATGTTATCCGTTACCCTGTTTGCAGTGGCGGTGCGGTCTTCCCTGGTGCTGCGTTTAGGGGTCATTGCTCCCCCCGATGGTGATGACGGCAAAAAATTGATTGCCCCAGAAGATGAACAGGCTATTACCCAGGCGATCGCCCCTTACCATTTGCGGTTAGAAATTATTGCCTATGAAGATTTAGCCAGTTTGACGGAAGCTTGGCAAACCCGGGCTATCCATTGTTGGTATGAAGCCGATGTGGCCATTTTAAATACCCCCGTGGTGCGGTTGCAGGAAATTCTCGCTCCGGCCCTAGTGTCCCAGGCGATCGCCGTTAAATTTGTGCCTGCTAGTACCAGTCCTGTTCCCCCTCTATACTCCCCGGAGGTTGCCCAATGAAAATTGTTTACCTAATTGCGGCCCTATTGTTCTACGCCAAAATGTTGTTCATCACGGGCAATGCTGTAGAACCATTAGAAGAAGTGGCGGTGGTGGAGAATTTGCTAGAGCAAACGGGAGCGCCCAATGTGGTGTCGGGGATTATTTTCCGCAATCGTTTGTACGACACCATGCTGGAGGTGGTGGTGTTTACCATTGCCATTATGGGGGTGCGCTTTTTGATGGCGGAGGAAAAGCCGGCCGCTATGGTCTATCAAGTGAGCGATGCTCCGTCGGTGGTGCTGGCCCGATTGGGGGCCATGATTGCCCTGCTGATTGGCATAGAATTGGCCATCCGGGGTCACCTTAGTCCGGGGGGAGGCTTTGCGGCCGGGGTAGCGGGGGGAACCGCCATTGGTCTAGTGGCCATTATTTCTTCGCCGGAATGGTTGCATCAACTGTACGAAAAATGGCAAGCCGCCAAGGTAGAAAAGTTATCGGTGTTGATTTTCCTCGTTCTGGCCGCCCTGAGTTTGCTGGGCATTAATTTTCCCTTGGATAATGCGGGCTGGATTCCTCTGTTGAACATGGTGGTGGCCCTAAAAGTGGCGATCGGTTCCTGGGGAGCGATTTTGGTCTTTATCCGCTATCGGGGGTTATTGTGAGTTGAGATGCGTTGGTCTGGGGTTAGCTAACCGCAAATTTCCCCACTGGAAAGTGTTTGAAAAGTGCAAGGCTAGGTATTTCTCTAAATCTCCTCACTAAGGCTCCGGTTTAAAAAGGGAGACTTTGGTAACATTTCCTCCCTTCCCAAGGGGGGCTAGGGGGGATTAAACGGCCAAAACTCGACTTTTGAAACACGCTCTAACAATGGTGTTGTAATCAAATTTTTTCCCCGTTTTCGGTAAGGCCATGGTTCCCACTCTCCGCTTTTATATTTGTCTAATGCTCATTGGCGGTGGAGCTATGGTGGTAGCTCAAGTTGATACGGTTCCTAGGGCAGTGGGGGCCTTGGTTTTAGCAGATTTACTACTGTTGCTGCTGACTGCCATTGACTATGTTCGAGGCAAAAAGCAAAAAATAACAGTGCAACGGCAACCTCTGGGACCCCTTTCCATTGGTCGGGAAAACCCTGTCACCATCACACTGGAAAATTCTGGCCCCACGGCGATCGCTAAAATCAAGGATGATTATCCCGCCCCATTTCTGGCCATGGACGAGTTAAAGACAGCCCAAATTTTACCCCAGGGAAGCACCCAGTTAAGTTACCAAGTGCAACCCCGTCAGCGGGGGGAATACGTTTGGGGCAAGGTGAATGTGCGGCAACTATGTCCCTGGCAACTGACTTGGCAACAATGGACGGTAGGGGAGGGAGAAACGGTGACGGTCCACCCAGATTTAATCGGCCTAAAATCCTTGACCATCCGCCTGGCCCAAGCTACCACGGGCAACCTAAGACAAATGCGGAAGCTCGGTTTAGGTACGGAATTTCGGGAACTACGGGATTATCAGGCGGGGGACGATTTACGGTACTTAGATTGGAAAGCTAGTGCTCGCCGGGGCATTCCCCTCATGCGGGTGTTGGAACCAGAACGGGAACAGACGGTGATTATTTTGCTGGATCGAGGCCGGCTGATGACCGCTTGGGTGCAAGGATTACAGCGATTTGATTGGGGGTTGAATACCAGTTTAGCCTTGGCGGTGGCGGCCCTCCATCGTGGCGATCGCCTAGGGATAGGGGTCTTTGACCGGGAAGTGGTCAGTTGGTTACCCCCGGAGCGGGGTTTGCAGTATTTACCCAAATTATTAAAAACCCTGAGTCCCCTCCAACCCGTGTTGCGGGAACCGGATTATAGCGCGGCGATCGGTAAACTGGTGCAACAACAAACCCGACGGGCCCTAGTGGTATGCATCACCGATTTAATCGATCCCACTGCTTCGCAGGAATTGCTCACTGCCCTCACCCAGCTAGCGCCCCGTTATCTACCCTTTTGTGTCACTTTGCGGGATCCCCAGGTGGATCAATTAGCCCATGCTCCGGCCACTACTGTTAGTGGTGCCTATCAACAAGCAGTGGCCATTAACCTTTTGCAACAGCGGCAATTGGCCCTGGTAAAGCTGAAGCAAAAAGGAGTTTTAGTGTTGGATGCTCCGGCGGACAAAGTCAGTGAACAATTGGTGGATCGTTACCTACAACTCAAAGCCCGCACTCTGCTCTAGACCTTCAAAGTATGTTTACCAGATTCGGAATCAAGGAAGGTTAGGGGAGATTAACCAGTCGTACAAGGGCAACTGCTGAGGTTTGGCCTCGGCAACTTGACCGCTCCAGCGGACTTTTCGACCCATGGGGAATTAACCAAAATCAGATCGAAGTGGGATTGCCACTAACTAGTTGCTGCAGCAAGTCCAAGTTGAGAATTTCAATGGTGGCCCCCTGGCGCAAAATCAGGCCTTTTTTTTCCAATTTACCCAATGTTCGGGTGACAGTTTCCCTCGTAACTCCACTGAGCATAGCTGTTTCCCGATGGGGCAAATTCGGTATTAATACCCTATGCTTTTTGGTGCTTATTGTTTTTTTCCCATGTCCCACTAGTTCCAGCAAAATATGGGCTACTTTTGTCACGCTATCTGATTCCCTGAGGCGGAAATATTGGTTGAGTCTTCTAAGACGTTTAGATGCAAAAATCGCTACCTGAATACCGGCTTGGGGATCTTCCCTGAGCAAGTTTAGAAAATCTTGGGTGGGAATACTCCAGATCTTGGCTGGAGTCAGAGTGACCGCCTCCTTAGGATTCCAGTCTTCTTCCACTGCGGCGATCGCCCCTACAATCTCATCCGGGCCATAAATAGTATAGATACTATTTTTTGAAGATTCACCAATAGCACATACTTTGATCCAACCTTCAGCGATAAAGTAAATCGACCCGCCGTAATAGTTATCAAATAAAATTGATTGACTGCAGGGATAATTACGAAAACTCAAATAATTTATGTTTGCGATCAACAAATCTTTCGATATAGACCGAAAAAAAGAAATCTCACTGGCCAACTGTTTAAGTTGTTTTGTTGACGGCTTTTGTGGTGCCATGACAATATATCCAAACAATAACTAAATTCTCCCCTAGACCCTCTCAAACCCCAGTTTCAGGGAAAATTATAGAAACAAGTAAACTGTTTTGGTGTTTATTGTCACAGGTTTTGGTGAGCTGGCTAACAATCATTTGTTGTAAATTAACTTATCATCTAGGTGATGTTAGTTGTCACCCATCCTATGACAATATGTGTTTAATTTGACTAGCAATAGTCCAGAGATGTTCTCTAAAACTTCGTTTTTAGGCCCATACTTCACCTTCCTACAATCCCCCTCCCCCCCATCTATTCCCTGTGACTTGAACCCCTTTGTTTGCCTTTAAGAGAAATTTAAAATCCCTTTATTTGAGCTTTAAGCACTTAGCTATTAACCTGAAATTTGACCCAGAAAAACCAATAAAAGACTTCCCCACGGTCTTTGCTGACTTCCCAAAAACCCCAATCGACCATGTACAAGTCTCCATTTTTCAAGCTCCGCTCAATTCTGCTTTTGGCTAGGAACGACCAAAGGACTGCCCCTGTTTCTGGATACACCCTCATGGAGTTGGTAGTAGTCGTGGTGGTGATTGGCATTCTGTCTGGGATTGTGGTCAACGCTAAGCCATGGTACGAAAATCCGCTCAAGAATAGCCAAGACCGCCTGCAGAGCGTCATCAAGACCGCTAGAACTAGGGCAGTAAATAGTACGTCCACCTATCGCATCACTGCTAATCCCAACAATCCTAGTCAAGCAATCCAGGTGCAAAGGATCCGAAGCGGTAGTTGCCAGGCCAATGCCACTCTGCGGGAAGCCTCCCTAGCGACCGATACCACCATTGCCTTGAATGATGTGAGTGGATTTGCCATTGGCGATCGCCTCAAGGTGGGGGGGACAGAAGCGGATGCGCTCTCGGTTAATTTTGGCAATAGCACCATAACCCTTGGGGCTCCGGTGGGGGAGAAAGCAGTGGGGACAAAGGTGGAAACTGTGAAAAATTGGAAGAATGACAGTGCCTTTCTGGACGAAGATCTCAATGTCAACAAGAAAGTCTCCCAAAACAACGCAGATATCCGCATGGTGGGGAAATTTGACAATGCGGCGGAGGAAAATTGGTCTATTTGCATTAACAGCCGTGGTCTAGTCAGCCTGTTTGATGCCGACGGTATGATGACCAGCAATCTTGATTTGGTTTTAACCAATCCCCGCACCAATGAAGAAGCCAAGGTGGTAATTTTCCCCGGTGGGGCGATGAATGCGACGGCGATCGCCATGGGCTCCGGCTCCGGTGGCGGCGGTGCAGGTTCTGAAAGTCCCACCAGTAGTGAAAGTCCCACAGGGGGAGGCGGTACTGGTGGTGAAGGCTCTGAAATTAGCGGCGGCGAAACTGAAACTAGCGGAGGTGAAACTGGCACTAGTGAAAAATGCAATAACGGCGTAGGTAATGGCCCCGAAGGTTGTTCTCCCAACGACAAGGATAACGATGAATGTCCTACCGGAGCTCCAGGTGCTCCTTGCCGAGCCGAGAAAGAAGCAAAAGAGAAAGCCGAGAAAGAAGCAAAAGAAAAAGAAGAGAAGGAGAAAGACAGCAAAGAAAATGAGGGTAAAAAATAGTTTCCTACATTCTCAACCAAACATTTTTTAGTTACAGGATCTCAGTTCATGTCAGCAAAACAACTATGGAAAATTTTCAATCCTAGACCGATGAAGGGTGGATTTACCCTGACGGAAAATCTGGTTTCTCTTATTGTCCTGAGCATTACCTTAACGGCAATGTTGCCTGCTTTTATGAACTTTGGCCTACAGAACGCAAAAAACCGCCAACTCACCGGTGCCACATCCGTAGCGAATAGCGTGATGAATGACCTCCGTAGTCAAAGCATGACTGAGTTGGACGCCCAGTTAGGCAAAACAGTATTAACCAATCTGCCTGAACAAAACGGGAATAAATACCAAGCTGACCAATATATTTGCACGAGAAGCAGTATTTTGAATCCTGATAATCCCAACGGGACTTGTTCCACAACGGTGGGAGAAAACGATTTTGCCCGCCAAATTTTAATTGAAGTTAAAGCCCCCCATAATCCCAATGAAACCATCTATCGTGTACAAACTGTTTTTTCTCGTCTCCGCTCCTAAATTCAAGCAAAAAAATAACCGTGGTGTGAGCCTGATTGAACTAATTGTTGGGGTAATTATCGGCGGCATTTTAATTCAGCTAGCTTATTTTGCCTTCTCCGTAAATCGTGAAATGTATTTAAAAGACGCGGCTAAAAATGACACCAATCAAAATCTAAAAACGGTATTTGAAATAGTGGGCCCCACCATAACCCAAGCGGGGGAAGGTATTGGCACAGATCCCAACTTTCCAGTTATTTCTATTCAACCTTTTCCCACTGGTTCGACTAATTCAGAAATCGTTGTCCGTCAGTTAAAAATAGCCACCAGATTGAGGGTTTGTGAAGATGTAACCGCTGGTGCCCAGACAGAAATTACTGTCTTGCGATCCACTGATGACAGTACTAAAACCCCTGAAATTCCTCCCGCTGGTTGTGCTCCTGTAGATGGCAATGGAGACAATTATCCTGATGATTTGGCCCAGTGGAAAAGCTATCGAGAGAGCAATGGCGGCAACCTACGGGTTTATATCTACAACGGCAATGGGCAAGGAGAATTTCTTAACTATGCCAGTGAAGCAATTTATGACGCAGGGGGAAGTGCCATCGCAGGGACTCCAACCTCAGGGCAGGTAGCTTCGGCTGCCATTGGAGTTACGGGAAACCTTACTAATAATTACACTGCCGGCGGATCAACCCAATTGCTAATTCTAGAAGAACGGGGCTATCGCCTCAATGGAACTACTCTGCAAGCAACTATTGATGGGGTTTCCATTGATGTTATTGACAACGTCGGTCAGTTTACTGTTACCGCCACAGTCATACAAAACAATACTCCTTCCGATTGCACTAGACTTCTTCCCCAAACTAGCACTTTTACCTGCGCCCCTGCCCTAACTACAACCTACAATTGGTCCCAAATTAATGGTATTAACGTTACCAGTCGTCCCGGCATTGGCGAAAATACTCCTGGCTTATCCGCCAGCAATGTTAGCCAGATTAATGGTAAATCCCAAACTCAGACTTTTTATCCACGGAATTTGATTAACTTCTAGAGCAATATAGCCTAATTTTTTGTCTATTCTATCTTCTTATAACTCTGCTTACAGCTATTTTTACTCACTAAAGTCATGAAAAATAAAGCGATTGGTAATCTTCGTCTGACTCTATTTTTATTCTCTAGAAATCCTAAGAGTAACCCTAGGGGTTATATGCTCTTTTTGGTCGTATCTCTACTAATTACCCTCTCCGGTTTGTTGGTAGCCTATGCTATTTTAGCCAAGCTTCATACCCTATCGTCTAAAGGAACTGCCATAGGAAGTAGTGGTTTCTACGGTGCAGAAGGAGCCCTGAATATGCGGGTAGAAGAATTACGGGAAGTTTTTCTGAGTGATAGAAATCCTAGCGGCACCAGTCCTAGCTCTTTAGACCAATGCCTACAGCAGTCTAACTTGGGGACCGGGGATTTCCGTTGCAAGGTGGCGAGTTTTGCTTCCCCCGATGACGCTACAGCCAATATTCTGGCTTACAGCTATGTGGTACCAGAAAACAATGGCGTGGCTACCCAGGGCACAGTGCCCCCAGGGGATACTTTTCAGGGATTGAATATGCTGGAAAGTCGCTATGCCATCAGTGCAGTTAGCGCTAAAGAAGGTGCTAGCCCTGACGAAGTAATTGCCATGACCGAAATGGTGGTAAAAAGTAGGCAAATTCCCATGTTTCAGTTTGCCGCTTTCTACGCCAACGATTTAGAAATTTTGCCTGGTGCCCGCATGGACTTAGAAGGTCCGGTTCACACTAATGGCGATCTTTTTCTGGGGGCTAACAACAATGCACCCAACGGTCTGACAATTACAGGGCAAGTCACAGTTGGTAATCAGCTTTTTAATCATCGTAAAAATGATAATTCTACTTATCCTGATGGCCGGGTACGAATTGCTAATGGAGCAGGAACTTTGATTAATTTGTTGTCTGGAGGGACTGGAGGCACTACCCAAACAACAGCGGCCATGAATCCGGCTAATGTTAATGCCAGTTGGGGAAGCCAAGTACAACTGGGGGTAGAGGCATTGTCCATTCCCACCATTAGTACCTTGGGGGTTGGGGGTAACTATGCTCAACAAGCTGATATCAACTTTGTTTATGCTCCAGAGAAAACTGGTGTTAATGTTCCTGGTATTGGCACGACCATAATTCCGTTTGATGTCACAGCTACTAAACGCGATGCGCTTGGCGCTGGAACTTCTACAACGCTGACCAATGCTCAATTGGCCAGTTTACGTCAGCCCGTTTTGGCAACAGGGGCAGCAGTAACAGCAGGAG
The DNA here is from genome assembly GCF_014698595.1 of Synechocystis sp. FACHB-908. NCBI lineage: Bacteria > Bacillati > Cyanobacteriota > Cyanophyceae > Synechococcales > Merismopediaceae > Synechocystis > Synechocystis sp. FACHB-908. The sequence goes on from NZ_JACJTH010000035.1 coordinate 153,748, forward strand.
TTTGTACTCGTGTTGGTTCAAGTCTGACTCCAGCTCAAATTGCGACTCTACCAACTGGTCTATCAGATACACTCCGTATAGCAATTCTCTCTCAAACTATCCCAGTTCCTTTTTCCGCTACCAATGTTCGTTTTTCTGATATTGATCCTCTCAACTTAAATGCCAACACTACTGCATTAACAGGGATAAGAAATATTCTCTTCGGGACTTTGAATACTGCTCAACAAACTTTGATACTGCCTTTGACTCCCAATCAAATTGCTGATTTAGCTGGTGGTTGTTTTATCAGTGCCCCCATTCAGTATAGGGATCCTGCCGCCACTGGTTACACCGCTACTGGACTAAGCTTTGTGAATAACCGCGAGCGTGACGGAGGTAATCCGAGAACCATGCGCCTGCTTCAAATAAATTTAGAAAGTTTGACCGTTTGGAATTTTCAGGGATGGTATCTTGATAATGCTGGTACAGGCTTAATTTCTGCCAATCAACTATTATTTACCACGGCCACAGCAGATAATGCCGCTCCTCTGAATTCTTTCCAAAACTTAGGTTTAGCGGCTTCCGACACCAGTAGTAATGGTTTAGTTTTTCATGCCACTGTTAGTGCCAGTGCTACCCCAAACCCCAACACCAATGCTAGTCCCTACGGATTTGTGTTGGTTGGGGGCAGGCAATTGCCAGGATTGGCAGAAACTACAAATAACTTTGATCCCACAGGTTTAACCTTTGTCAGTGATCAGGCAGTCTATGTGGTGGGAAATTACAACACTGTCAATTGGCAACCAGCAAGTGTACTGGCTGATTCGTTAAATGTTCTTTCACGTTTACGACTTAATAATGATTTCCAGCTCAATAAAGCTTCTCTTACGACGGCCCCAGTCTCGGAGGATACAACAGTTAACACGGCATTTTTGGCTGGTACAGATATAACTAACTCAACTCTGACTCCCGGCTACAATGGTGGGCTAGAAAACTATCCCCGTTTCCACGAAAATTGGGGTGGGAGAACCCTGACCTACAGAGGATCTTTTGTTAGTACAGGATTACCCGAGCGGGTTACGGGGCGATGGAGCAATCAGGTATATGGTGCACCCAATCGAGATTGGCGCTATGATACCCGATTCAATAATGCCAAGAATTTACCGCCCCTGTCTCCCCGGTTTGTATTTCTGAAACAAGAGGGCTTCTCCCGTAATTTTGACCAGTAAAACTTGTATATTTATCTCCCGTAACTAGTCCAGGAGACCACTATTTCAATGGCTACATTTGAGCATTTTTTTGGCGTCTGAAAATGGCTACTAATCGGCCCTAGAGAGAGAATTTGGGGATGGGTCACTTTTTGGGGGAAATACATCACCCTAAACTTCTCAAACATACCCTTGGGCAGAAAAAGGACTTCCGCTGTACTGTGTTAGATGGTGCCTCAGCCTAGAATCATCGTTTTTTGTCTTTGCCGACTCTGTGACTAAACCCATTGCCCCCCTCCTCAGCCTTTTAAATTACAGCCGGGTCCACCGTGCCAAAATTTACTGGGCGGTAACCTGCTCATTGCTGAACAAAATTTTTGATCTGGCTCCCCCGGCCCTAATTGGTTTAGCCGTGGATGTGGTGATCAAACAGCAGGATTCTTTCCTGTCCCGTTGGGGCATTGTTTCCGTACAAAGCCAACTGTTGGTGCTGACGGTGGCTTCGGCGGTTATTTGGGCCCTGGAATCAATTTTTGAGTATGCCTACGAGCGGCTTTGGCGTAACCTCGCCCAGGATATCCAACACGATCTGCGCCTGGATGCCTATGCCCATTTGCAACAGCTAGACCTGGCCTATTTCGAGGAAAGGAGTACGGGGCGGCTGATGGCCATTCTCAACGATGACATCAACCAGTTGGAGCGGTTTTTGGATGTGGGGGCCAACGAAATTTTGCAGGTGCTGACCACAGTGGTGGTGATTGGTGGAGCATTTTTTGTCATTACCCCGGACATTGCTTGGATGGCGGTGGTGCCCATGCCCTTTGTGCTGTTGGGGTCGATCTATTTTCAGTCTTTGCTCACTTCCCGTTATGCCCTAGTGCGGGAAAAGGTCAGTAATTTGAACAGCCGTTTGTCCAATAACCTCAGCGGCATTATGACCATCAAAAGTTTTGCCACCGAAGCGGAAGAGGTGGAACGGCTCCGGCAAGACAGTGATGCCTATCGGGACAGTAATCAACGGGCGATCGCCTTGAGTGCGGCCTTTGTGCCTTTAATTCGGGTGATTATTTTTGCCGGTTTTTCCACCATTCTCTACTTCGGTGGTTTGGATGCGGTGCGGGGTAATTTGGCGGTGGGCAGTTACAGTATGTTGGTCTTTTTAACCCAACGACTACTCTGGCCGCTGACGGGTTTGGGCAAAACTCTGGATTTATATCAACGGGCCATGGCTTCCACCCAGCGGGTGATGCAACTTTTAGCAACTCCTATTCAAGCTCATCCGGGGGAATTAAGCCTCCATCCTAGCCAGGTGCAAGGGGAATTAGTTTTCCAAAATATTAGCTTTGCCTATCCCCATCGTTCAGCGGTGTTGAAAAATGTTTCCCTAAGGGTACCGGCGGGGCAAACCATCGGCATTGTGGGGGCAACGGGGTCGGGAAAAAGCACTCTGGTCAAACTATTACTGCGACTGTACGAATGGGATAGCGGTGACATTCTCCTAGACGGGGTGGATCTGAAGAAATATTTCCTGGGGGATTTACGGCGCAGTGTCGGTTTAGTAAGCCAGGACGTGTTTTTATTCCACGGTACGGTGCGGGAGAATATTGCCTACGGCAGTGCTGACGCCACTTTGGCCCAAATTGAACGGGCGGCCAACCTAGCGGAGGCAGAGGAATTCATCAACCAGTTACCCCAGGGCTACGACACCATTATTGGCGAACGGGGACAAAAACTTTCCGGTGGTCAACGGCAACGGTTGGCGATCGCCAGGGCTATTTTAAAAAATCCTCCCATTCTGATTTTGGATGAAGCCACGTCAGCGGTGGACAACGAAACAGAGGCGGCCATTGTCCGTTCCCTGGAAAAAATCACCAAAAATCGCACCACCATTACCATTGCCCATCGCCTTTCCACTGTGCGCTATGCCGATCAAATTTACGTGCTGGAAAACGGCATGGTACAAGAAATGGGCAGCCACGAAAGCCTACTGGCTCACCAAGGACTATATGCCAAACTGTGGCGGGTGCAAACGGGGCTAAGGAGTGGGGTTAGTTAGCTCCAGTCCGGAGATAATCGGATTTTTGAAATCCTTACCCTTACCCAATGGGACTAATCGATCCAGATGCGCTCTTCCCAATCCTTTTCTGCAGTGGATTTAGCGCCATCTGCCAAAACCGAAGCTAGGTCGAAATCCTCCCGGTTGGAATTGGTGGTAGAACTGCTACTACCTTGGGTTGACTTGGTTTTACCTGTGCGTATCTTCCCGTTACCAGAATTACTGGCAAAGGGATTAAGGATAATACGTCCACCATTATCGTTTGCACGGGAGGGGGTGACTCGGTCCCGAGAAGGGGTGTTGACGGGGGCGCGGCGATCGCCCATTCCCTTGGTTTCGTAGCCTGTTTCCGTTTGTAGGCGAGTATCCCGGACAAAAGCGATGTTGCTCTGGGTATTTCGACCTTGAAAAGCAGAAGTGGTTATTGCTTCTGGCATCAAATGTTCGAGGAAATAATCAAGGGTCTTTTGTTTTACCCAACCCTTGAGCACCGCCACTGAACCAAATCTAACCCCCAATTTGCGCTGTTCTTCCAGGATTAAATTAACCTGATCCTCTTGGAGTAAATAGGCCTGCTGTAGGTAATAACCCAGGGGACGGCGATCGCGGGTTTTGACCATCCGGGGCCAGGATTCGGCAAAAAAGTCCACTGTTTCTTGGTGTAACCAGCCCCGCACCACTAAAATTTCGCCAATGGGCAGAGGGGAATATTGTTGGTCCTGGAGAGCAACCTGTATCTGGGCCTCGGTAATGAGGTCAGCTTCCCTTAAAATTTCGCCTAGCAATCGGGAACAGGGGGATTGAGCCATGACAGTGAATTCACAAAAAAGATTAGCCTAAAGTAAAGAGATACTGGCAGGTTGGGGACGCACATACGGAAAAAACAGTTCCTACCAGCCCCCTAGACCCCAAAATCCAGCAAAATCATCGCTTGCAACGTCAAAAAAACAGATATATTGACTAGAGCCGATAGCTGTCATAATAAACGATCCTTTTACCGATTGTCATTACCAAAAAAATTAAAGTTTAGCCATACCCTAAGGACAGAATTTTTTCAGACGCAGAGCGTTGGTCACCACGGAAACGGAACTAAAGGCCATGGCGGCCCCAGCCAGGATGGGATTGAGCAGTAAACCGAAGAGGGGATAGAACAGCCCAGCAGCTACGGGAATGCCGATCACGTTGTAAATAAACGCAAAGAAGAGATTTTGTCTAATATTACCCATGGTGGCCCGGCTCAGCTTGATAGCGGTCAAAATTCCCTGTAAATCTCCAGCAATCAGAGTAATATCACTGGCGGCGATCGCCACATCGGTGCCAGTACCAATGGCTATGCCCACATCGGCCTGGGCCAGGGCGGGAGCATCGTTAATGCCATCCCCCACCATGGCGACGATATTTCCCTTCTGTTGCAACTGTTCCACCTGTTGGGCTTTATCGCCGGGGCGCACTTGGGCTAACACATGGCGAATACCCACTGTGTCGGCAATGGCTTGGGCGGTGGCTTGGTTGTCTCCAGTGAGCATATAAACGGATAAACCCAGTTTTTTCAGAGCCTGTACTACCTGGGGAGAGGATGGTTTGATGGCATCGGCGATCGCCAATAGAGCTTTAACTTCCGTGTCCACTGCCAGCCAAATAACGGTTTTTTGTTCCTTTTCCCATTGCTGGGCCTGACTTTGCCATGGTTGATGCTCCGTACCAGTTACCCCCAAATCGGTTAACCAATTGGACGTTCCTAATCGTATCCATTGCCCCTGCCATTGTCCTGCCACCCCACAACCGGCGATCGCCTGGAAATTGTCTATCTCTAGCAAACTAACCTGTTGGGATTGACCATAATTAACCACCGCTTCCGCTAGGGGATGTTCGGAATATTGCTCCACACTGGCCGCCCATTGGATTAACTGTAAACTTTCCTCCGTGGAAGTGGGGGACAGAGTAAAAAAGTTGGTCACACTGGGTTTGCCCTGGGTTAACGTGCCAGTTTTATCCAGCACAATAGCAGTTAATTTTTCCGCCATTTCCAGGCTGCTAGCTTCTTTGATTAGCACGCCATACTCCGCCCCTTTACCCGTGCCCACCATCACAGACGTAGGCGTGGCCAAGCCCAACGCACAGGGACAGGCGATGATCAGCACTTCCACCAAGGTCAACACCGCCAGGGTAATATTGCCCGTGGTCAGCCACCAAATACAAAAAGCGGCGATCGCCACCACAATTACTGTGGGGACAAACCAGTGGGTGATGCGGTCAACAAAGTGCTGGATGGGAGCTTTAGAAGCTTGGGCTTGCTGTACCAGTTGGATAATTTGGGCGAGCACGGAATCCTGGCCCAACTTGCTGACTTGAATGTCTAAACTGCCGCTTTTATTCAACGTGGCCCCAATCACTTCCGTCCCAACGGTTTTATCTACCGGAAAACTTTCCCCCGTCACCAACGATTCATCCACAGTGGAATTTCCCGCCACCACCACGCCATCCACCGGAATTTTTTCCCCCGGCCGCACCCGCACCACATCGTTAATTGCCAACTCGGCGATCGCCACTGTTTCCCAGTGTTCCCCCCGTTTAACGAGTGCTGTTTGGGGTTGTAGCCCCATTAATTTACGGATCGCTGCTGAAGTTTCCCGCCGGGCCCGCTGTTCCAACGACCGCCCCAACAGAATCAGGGTGATCACCACCGCCGCCGCTTCAAAATAAACGTGGGCTGCTAACCCTTGGCTAGTTAACCATTGGGGAAAGAGGGTAATGGCTACGGAGTAAAAATACGCCGCACTGGTGCCCAAGGCTACAAGGGTATCCATGGTGGCACTGCGGGTTCTAACGGATTTCCAAGCTCCCCGATAAAACTCCGCTCCAGACCAAAACTGCACCGGCGTAGCCAATAACCATTGCAACCAGGGATCATGGAAAATATGGGGAAAATGGGGAATATTTACCCCCAGCATCATGGGCAAGGAGCCAAAAAAGAGCACAGCGCTGATTACTAACCCCGTTACCAATTTGGCCGAAAACACGGGTTTCCTATCCTCGGTTTGCTGGGAAGATAAAACCTGTTGTTTAAGCACCCTAGCGTGGTAACCCGCTCGCTCCACCGCATCTGTGAGGATTTGGGGGGTCGTTTCCCCGTGATAACTGACCACCGCCTGCTCCAGGGCAAAATTCACCTGGCAAGACTGCACCCCCGGCACTTTGGCGATCGCCCGTTCAATGCTGGAAGCACAGGCCGCACAGCGCATTCCCTCTAGTTGCAGATTGATGGTTTGGGCCATGGTTAATCGGTAATACTCAGTACAAAGAAAAGCTTACCTTCAATTTTAGCCACCGCCCATTGGCAAGCTCAGGAATAGCTCCGGGCCCCGCCTTGGTATAATTGCCTAGCTAAAGACGGACGATGTCAGCAGTGGAACTCTTTGGCAGTGACCAAATTTTTAATTTTTTAATTTACTGAGATAAGTACATGAAAACTGCATGGGTATTCCCCGGCCAAGGTTCCCAAGCTGTGGGCATGGGGGTAGATCTGCTCTCAACGGCGATCGCCAAGGAAAAATATCAGCAAGCCGAAGAAATTCTTGGCTGGTCAGTGGTGGAAAAATGCCAAGGGGATGAAGCTAGCCTGGCCCTGACCCAAAATACCCAACCCTGTTTGTACGTTATTGAAGCAATTTTGGCTGATTTGCTCAGGGATAAAGGTTTTCAGCCCGATTACGTAGCCGGTCATAGTCTGGGGGAATATTCCGCCCTCTACGCCGCTGGGGTATTTGATTTTGCCACGGGTTTGCAACTGGTTAAACAACGGTCAGAGGTGATGGCCAGCGCTTCCGGGGGCATGATGGCCGCCCTGATGAAGTTCGATCAAACCCAGTTACAGCAAGCCCTGACGGATAATACAGAGGTTGTATTAGCTAACGATAACAGCCCCGAACAGGTAGTAATTTCCGGTACTGTGGCCGGTGTAGAAGCAATTTTAGCCAACGTCAAGGCACGCCGAGCCGTGCCTCTGAAGGTTTCCGGTGCTTTCCACTCCAGCTTTATGGCCCAACCTTCCCAATCCTTCGCCCAAACCCTGACAGCTTGCCATTTCAACGACGCCACTGTGCCCGTACTCTCCAACGTTGATCCTAGCCCTACCCAAAACGGCGATCGCCTGAAAGAAAAACTAATTCAACAAATGACCGGTTCCGTGCGCTGGCGGGAAACCATGGTTAACCTAGGAGAAATTGGGGCAACGGATTATTGGGAAGTGGGCCCAGGCAAAGTACTGACTGGTCTATGTAAACGAACTTGCCCTGATCTGAACCTGAAAAATATTGGCCAATTAGACGACTTGAATTCCCTGTAGGGTGACGGAAAAGTCTGGATTTATCCCCTAAATTCCCCAATACTGGGAGGCTTTGGAATTAGATTCTGCCCATAATCAAAGGATCACAGGGACTTCTCAACCATGATCCTATGGTTCCCCTTCTCCCGTCTAGGCTTGCTAACATTGACCTTCTGGGAGTTTGTTCCCACCCCAAATTCCTCTAAGATGAACAGAGCAAGCAAGAATTTTGACGGGTTGGCAGCATCCAACAAGTCTGCCACAGCTGTTTTTCACCCCATTTTCTCGAAGGAGAGTCTATCGTGTCTGCCCACAAGATTCTAGTCATCGATGACAGCAAAGTTATCCGTATGCGAGTTAAGGATATGTTGCCCCAGGGAAATTTCGAGGTGATTGAAGCCAAGGACGGCCTCGAAGGTTTTAATCTGATCCAGAGTGAGCGGCCCAACCTGATTATGTTGGACTTTCTCCTGCCCAAAATGAGTGGCTGGGAAGTGTTTCAATCGGTGCAGGAACGCCCCGAACTCAAGGCTATTCCCTTGGTGTTGATGTCCGGTCGGAAGGAAGAAGTGCTCGAAAAAATTCCCGAACCCTTCGAGTATTTTGCTTTTGTGGAAAAACCATTTGAGCAACGGGAATTGGTGGCCGCCATCAAAGAGGCCATGATCAAAGCTAAAAAACACGCTCCTGTGGCCGCCGTTGCCAGTGGCGCTGCCCCAGCCGGAGATTTGGCCGCTGAAGTGCAACAACTCAAACAACAGGTAGCCCAAATGCACGGCGAAATTGACCTGTTGAAAAAACAGTTGGGGCAATTAGTAACTTTCATCAAGCAACGGCTTTCCTAGGCTATGCTATTGGGCCTGTTGACCGTTAGACTTGGGGTGAAACCTTTGTGTTGAGAAGTTGAGAGTATGACTATGGCATCCCCTACACCAGAGTTAGCCAACCCCACCATGGATGAAATGACCCCTGCTAGTCATCACGATGTAGTGGAAACGGTTATTTCCGGCATGGCCCAGGAAAATAGCGCCTTTGTGCAAGATAACGACCAGGGCAGCATCTGGAAATTTGCCTATGGCAGTGTGGAAGTGCTAGTACAGCTTACCGGAGAAGGGGAAAATGATCTGTTTCGGGTCTGGGCCGAGGTAATGCCCTTACCAACAGATCCAGGCCAATTATTGGCGGAAGTGATGCAATTAAATTGGTCAGATACCTTTGAAGCCTGTTTTGCTCTACGGGAAAATCATTTAGTGGCTCTCCATCAGCGCACTGTGGCGGATCTTTCCCCCAGCGAAATTTCCCGGGCCATTACCCTCGTTGCTACCCTGGCCGATGACCATGACGATCGCCTGAAGGAAAAATACGGCGCTTAGAGCGTGTTTGAAAAGTTGAGTTTTGGCTGCTTAATCCCCCCTAGCCCCCCTTGGAAAGGAGGGAACTGCCGCTAAAGTCAAGTATTAACCAACTAAAAATCTTCTTCCAGAGCCGCAAACAGAGCGCTAAGGATCTGGTTGGAGTATAAAATTCCCTCCGGATCAGTGAAGCAAAACCTCTGCACCGTTTCCGTTGTGGTCTGGTTCGGGGCTAGCATTTGGTTATCCTCGCCATAAAATTCCAGCCAACGGCGATCGCCAAAGGAAGTTAGGGTAGCAAGGATTTTTGCCTTTTCTGTCTGATTAACCGAAGGCAGTTGGGCCCACGTTACCCCAGCGGTCAGCCTTAGTCCTAACATCAAGCTTTCTAACAAATTTTCCAACGGAGAAACCCTTTCCCCCGGAATGGGACAGCCTTGATTGAGCCAAGATTCTAGCCATTGGTAATAGCCATTTCTCGTACGGGGCCGGCCAAAACGCTTACCGTCAATGTAACTGGTGGCCCCCATGCCTAAACCGTAGTAGGGCAAATTACGCCAATAGATTTGGTTATGGCGACATTGGTGGCCGGGGCGGCCATAGTTGGAAATTTCGTAATGGTGGAAACCGGCTTGGGTTAATACTTCTTGGCCATGGCGATAAAAATCAGCACTGCGTTCGGGGGGAGGTACAGCCAATTTCCCCCGCTGTTCCCATTTGTCGAAAACGGTTTGGGGTTCCAACACTAAGTCATAGCAGGAAATATGCTTAGGCCCTGCGGCTAGAGCCAAGGTTAGGGAACTGTGCCAATCTGCTGCCGTTTGCTCCGGTAGCCCCGTAATCAAATCCAAGCTCCAATTTTCAATATTCTCCTTGGCGATCGCCGTGAGGGCTTGATCGATGTCCCGGCGACGGTGGTGGCGGCCACAAAGGGCCAGTAAATTGTCTTGGAAAGCCTGTACGCCCAAGCTAAAGCGGTTAATGCCCAAATTTTTATAGCCTTGCAATTGAACTTGGTCAAAGGTGCCAGGATCAATTTCAATGCTTATCTCAGCGTCCGGGGCAATGCCCAGATATTGATCAACCGCCAGCAAAATTTTTTCCAAACCGGTGATCGGCAATAAAGAAGGGGTGCCTCCACCAAAAAAAACTGTTTGTAAAGGCTGGCCTTGGTGTTGTTGCCCCGCAATTTCTCTGCATACTGCTTCCACATATTCCCCCACCCAACCGTCCAGGGTTAAAGACTGGAAACCCGTCACAGCAATAGGAAAATCACAATAAAAACAGCGTTGGCGACAAAAGGGAATGTGAATGTAGGCGGCAGTGGGCATTAAATATGTACCTGTATTCACTGGCGATAAAGTTGCCTTTGTTGAATGTAGCTTTGCACCGGATCTGGAATTAGATCGTCGTCTCGAATTTGCCGGTAAATGCTGGAGGAAATGGGGGGAGTGATGGCTTGATCGTCGCCTTGGTTAACTAATTGGTAGTGCCCTCCTAACTGGGCCAATTTATCCAAATCAGCTTGATTAATGCCGTAGCCCGGCCGGGGAAAAATCACCAATTGGACAGCGGGCAATAATTCTTTTACTGCGTACCATTGAGAAATTTGCCGAATTAAATCTGCCCCCACCACCAAGGCATAATCCGGTTCCAGCCCCCATCTTTGTTGGGCCCGTTGCAGGCTAATTAAACTGCGGCGATCGCTCAAATCTTCCCAAATTTGCACTGTGGCGTAATCCTTCTGTACATCCTCCACCAACAGCTTCAACATTGCTTGGCGATCGCCCAGGCTGGCCCAGTGTCCTGTTTCGGGATTGGGGCCTTGCTTAAAAGGATTGTCGGCGGCCCACACCGCTACTTGGTCAAAATGTTGAGCTAACCAAATGAGGATGGCCCGGTGGGCTAGGGTGGGGGGATCGGCGCTGGTGCCAAAAAGGGCTATTTTCACGAAGGGGTTTGAATTTATATTACTTTCGTCTCCGAACAATTAATTTTTCACTTCCGTTAGCTCAATTACCCGCTCATCGTAATCCTTGACCAAAAAATTCAACGGCTTGCGACTGCGTACTTTATAGCGGAGACGGCGAGATTGCACCCGCAGAAAAATTTGCTCCAAACAATCGTGGTCAAAACAGACATGGCGTTGGCGATTGTTACTGCCAAAGCTAGCCCCACCAATGATGTGCAGTTGGGTATTTTTTTTCAACTGATACCAAAGCCCGTCCTGGGCACTGTAGCGATTCTCGGGGGGAATTTGGGGGTTAGCCGCCATGGAAAATGAGTCCCAACCCGCAGTACCTAGGGTTTGTTCATAGTTGTAGTAATAATGCAGAGGCACGTCCGCCACGGCTAGCTCCAGCAAACCTTCATAAAATGCTTTGGCGATCGCCAGGTCCGACACCATCACTGTGTACACCTTGGGGGCACTGGTGAGAAATAACCACATAGCCAAGGCATAGGCCCCCAACAGCATCACCATAATGCCTTGGGTGGAAAACAAGCTGTCAATGGGAATCAAGGCGGCGAAATGCAGGGGCATGGTTAGGAAACTGGGGGATAGAACCCGAAATAATCAGCGAAAATTGTATTGTTAGGATCATTAGGCTTTGCCACCGCTGGAGCCAGCAAACACCGTCCAACTAGCATTGCCCTTGGGATACATTCTACCAAGAGCTATCCCGGCGTTCCAAACTTCCCTCCGATAACCTATGGACCAGTTGGATCAATTGAGTGATTATTTTCCCCCTCCCCTCCCGGTGGGCCAAACCCTTTTTGATTGGGGCAAACGCACCTATGTGATGGGAATTTTGAATACTACGCCGGACAGTTTTAGTGATGGGGGCGAATTTAACTCTCTACCAACGGCCATCCACCAGGCTAAAACCATGGTGCAGGGGGGAGCACACATTATTGACATTGGCGGCCAGTCCACCCGACCGGGGGCAGAAACTGTTAGCTTGAAGGAAGAATTAGAGCGCACTATTCCGATTATCCAAGCTCTCCGGCAAGAATTAGACATTCCCATTTCCATCGATACCACCAGGGCGGAAGTGGCACGACAAGCTCTCCAAGCCGGAGCGGATATGGTCAACGATATTTCCGGAGCTACCTTTGAACCAGAAATTTTGGCGGTCGCCGCCCAGCACAAGGCTCCGATTATTTTGATGCACATACGGGGTAACCCCCAAACTATGCAAAATTTGACGGATTATGGGGATTTAATCGGGGAAATGAGGCAGTTTTTCAGCGCCCAAGTAGATCTAGCCCGCCATTACGGCGTATTGCCCGAACAGATTATCCTTGACCCAGGCATTGGCTTTGCTAAAACCGCTGAGCAAAATATTACCCTACTGCGCCAGTTACCGGAGCTAAAAAGACTTGGTTTTCCCCTATTGGTGGGGCCATCCCGGAAAAGTTTCATTGGCAAAATTCTTGACCAACCTGATCCGAAGGAAAGAGTTTGGGGTACTGGGGCGACCTGCTGTCGGGCGATCGCCGGGGGAGCAGATATAGTCAGAGTCCATGATGTGGAAGCCATGGCCCAGATATGTAAGGTTGCAGATGCCCTATGGCGATGAGTAAGCCTAACTTAAGGAAGTTAATGGAAAATCTGGGGCAAAAACTCCAGCGTTGGGCCCTAGAGGAATGGTCGGGCTTAATTCTGGTGATGGTCCCCATCGCTCTATTGTTCTGTTGGGGGCTAGACTTCCATAACCTACGGCGGGGAGAGGAAACAAATTTAGTTGAATCAGCCCATTATTGGCGGGCAACACTACAAAATTACGGCTTTACTCCAACTAGCTTGTTTGAGAACCTAGGGCGATCGCCATTGCCCATTTGGTTAATTAGTCTTAGTCAAATGATTTTTGGCCATGAATTATGGGGCGATCGTTTACTGGGAGCTTTGCTCAATGGGGCCAGTTTGCCGTTGTTATATTGGCTGGGCAAAGAACTGTACAGCCGCAGTTTGCCCGCCTTCCTCACTTTAGTAGTTTATGGCACTGCCCCCACTGTGGTTTATTGGGCCAGGGTAGCTAGCATTAACAGTTTTGTCTTACCGTTAACCATTGCCTGTCTAGCTAGTGCACTGTTTTGCCGTCGGGATTTAAGGGGAGGCTTACCCTTGGGTCTGACCCTCAGTGCCCTGGCATTAACAAATTTGCCTACTTCCATCGTACTATTTGCCACTAGTCTAGTTTTTCTCCATTGGGATACACCCCGTTTAAAATCTTCACCCCTATTTGGGTTTGGTCTAGTTTTAGGTTTACTACCGGCGATCTCCTGGTGGCTGGGCTATGGTTTCTTGCTCCATGGAGAAATTGTGGACTCGATAATGGTCATTGGTGGCTCTCCCTGGCCCCTAAAGTTAAGGGGCTGGCTCTGGCTACTGGCAAGTTCCCCCGGTCTAATTTTTGCTCTGAATACTTTTCCCCGGGCCCAACAAGCATTGCCCTGGAGTTGGGCCCGTTTCCTGCTTTGCCAAGGGGGAGTGTACGGTATGTTAGTCATCATTTCTCCCTGGGCCAGCACTTCCTTGGTGATGCCCCTGTTAGTAGTTTTGGCATTGGCAGCAGGATTGACCTTAGCTGAAATACGCCGAGGAGCTAGTACTTTGGTTTATACTCCCTGGTGGCGTCGATTTTTCCTGACCCTAGCCGGTTTGACTGCCTTGGGGGCCATAGCTATTCATTTCTCCTATGGCAGGAGCAATTTAGCCAGTTGGACTGCCCGGGATGGTGTAATCACCATATTGGTACTAGTTTTATTGTCTTTAACCTTGGTGATGACTTCCCTGTTGTTAGACCGTCAGCAACCGGAGTTTATCAATGTGCTTTTTTGGGGACTATTCGTCTGCCTGTTTTTGGTTATCTATACCCCCTTAAGCTATCTGCCCCCTAGGTCTTTGCCTGATGTGATAGTTTCTACGGTTTCCACCACTAACCAATTGCCGGCGGAATTATAACGACCTCCTAAGGTAATTTTTTTGCCATTGGCGTGGTTGATTAATTGCTCCGCCACTTCCGGTCGTTCCGTAATCACTTTGAGAATTTTGCCCGATTGTTGGCAGATTAACTGATAGGTTTGGTGTTCACTTTTTTGCAGCTCGCCGGTGTAAACAGATTGACTTTTAGATAAGGGCAATTGAGCCAGATTAACATCCACGGGACAATGGCCTGAGGGGGGATACTGATCAGGATTGTCCAAATAATATTGTTGCCATTGCCGCCATTCGGGGTGGTCGGGAACTAAATTAAATAGGGGAATAACCGCCGCTGGGGCCCGGCGATCGCCAATCAGGGCTTCCTGCACATCCCGCACGTCTAAGTCCTGGGGGTCACAATTTTTTTCCACACTTAAAGCCGCTATCATTCCCACTGCTTGCCCTGTGTTCATAACTAGGGGTTGTAAACGGGTGCTGCCATTGGCCATGTGACTGACGGAAATATTTTTTTCACAGGGTAAATAGCCCCGCGCTGTCGGAGATAAAAGAGCTGGAAAAGGAATGGTAAAGGGGGTTCCCGTCCATCTTCCGCCCCAAATTAAGGATTTGGGAGTAAGAGGAAATTCATAGCCAGGATAGTGGTGATCGTTGGCATAATTTCCCACCCCAATGCTAGTAACTTTTTGGTTATAAATTGGCAGGGATGCTACCTGACCCTGGGGTAAAATATCCCTTTCTGTAATAACTTGCTGACCTTTTAAGCGCCTACTTTCCCGATAGTAGGGATGGAGAGCAAAGGCGGTGGAAATATCTCCAGTTTGTGGAAAAATTCCTGTGGCTAATTCTAAGTTTTCTGAATGATGCTTTTGGAGGTAATAGGCGTAGGCATAGCTATATTGATAAGCTTCCTTTAAATAGGTTTGCTTTTCCTTTTCACCGCCCAATAAACGGTTTAAATCTTTGCCATAATCATTGCCGGCGATCGGCCAATTAATCATATAATGCTCGCCGGGTAATTGGCCATAGGTTAAAAAATCTTTTTCTCCATAGTTCTGCCAAGTATGGGTAAAATCTTGGGCTACATCAATAGTAGGTTCAGCAATGATATTTGTTTGATTATTAGTTGTTTTTCGTAGCAAAAATACCCAAGTGGGGGACTGTATTGGATACTCTTCTGTCATCTCATTGGGAGCAATCGGACAACTGGGTTCATCAAATTTATCCTGCCAATCCCAACCCCAACGGTGGCCAATATCTCCCAGGGCTAGTAAATCCCCCAACTCTGTGCCATCCAGAATTACCCTAGCTCGAATTTCATAGTCTGGAAATCTCACCCCCACCAGGCGATCGCCATTTTTTACCACTTCCATGGGGCATTGATTGGCAATCCAAGTTAAATTAGGCAACTCTGCCGCCCAATCAGCGAAGATTTTGGACCCTAGACGGGGATCAAAAGTAAATAAACTCACCCAGCTATGGTCTAAACCCCCGGGTTGTTGGACCGTCAAAGTCCTTAAAAACTCTCCCCATAGCCCCGTTTGCCAAGCGGCCAATTCATTGCCGTCGGGAGCAGACACTCCAGCGGAAGTTAACATACCTCCCAACCAGGGCCCTTCGCTAACAAGGATGGTTTTTACTCCTCGTCGGGCCGCCTGGATCGCCGCCGCCGTGCCCCCAGTGCCACCTCCCACCACCAAAATATCTGTGGTCAATCGGGCAATAGATTTTGTTGCAATGGCCATAATGTTTCTGGGAAATCACAGACTATTTAAAAATTGTTTTGCCGTCAAAATAGGAATATTTTAATACGTTTCTAGGACGAGTAAATCAGTGTCACCACTGATAATAGCATCAGCCTGGGAGGCGATCGCCGTGGCCAAAACCATGGCATCTTTAGGATCCCGAGGATCCCGCAGTTCGGGAACTTCTAGGGGATGGATAGGATAAATAGTAGAAATTTCGCCCATCGCAAGTAGAATTTCTTCTGTCGTTAAAGACAGTAATGCGAGCCTTTTTTGCAGCTTTTGGTAACTTAGAACTTTCTCCACTTCCTGCAAAATTTCTACGGAAGTACAGGTCAAAATTTCTTTTTTACGAGCTAATTTTATGAGATTACCTGGTAACCCTTGCCATAACCACCCGGAAAGCCAAAGGTTTGTATCTAGGACGACCTTCATAATGCCGATTCGCTCTCAAGGCGATTTTCACGACGCACTTCTCGCACTAATTCGCAAATTTCTTCCATGATTTCATCGGTAAGTTCCTCACCATTACGCCGTAAACTATGCTCCCACTTTTCCCAATCAAAAGCAGGAACTCGTTTTAGCTCAATTTTGTCTTCGTGAACTGTAATCTTGTAGCTTTCACCAGGAACTAGTTTGGCTTTAATTTCCGGGGGAAGATCTAGGGTCTGTTCTGCAGTAACAGTAGCGGTGAGAACTTGCTCGATGGTGCTCATGGTCTGGAAGGAAAAGCAAAGATTGCCACTACCATCATAGGTTACCCAGCCCAGACAAAAGTTTAATGCTTGACCTGCCAGAACTACAATGGCTTTTGGTAAATGTTGACCGAGTGCCCAAATTCCTCTGCCATTAGAGCAATGTCAATGCACCCGGCCATGGTTTGTTTGCGAAAAATCTCAGAAATTTTCGCTACCCCTTACCATTTTACTTTTTCAAATCCTTAGCCATCTGGCGGAACATGTCCAAACTATTGTCGTTGGAACGGCGATCGTTGTTGGCCGGGGTAGAGTTGGCCTGGGATGGGGCGGAATCCATTTTGGTACTGGGGGCCGGTTGACCATTAGCCTGGATTTTTTTCACCTCCATGGCAGAAATCTCCTTGACCACTTCCCCTCCCTGGGAGTTGAGAGTTTTAGGAAAACTCCGTTTAATTTTGATGGGAGTCCGCATGTATTCGGCATTGCCCAAGCTTTTGGCATCGTCGCTTTCAAGAAAAAATGCCTCTTTTTTTTCTGGCTGAGGACTGGGGTTGGCTTCAATATCTTCGACGTACTGTGCCTTTTTACCAAATAAGCCAAATAATCCGGCCATTGATCGTTGCTCCTGGGATAATTGTTAAAATTTATTGCGAATTGTTAAATTTTAACAACTTTTGACCAGGCGACAATGGCCTTTACCTTAGTCTGCGTTGGTTTGCAGGTTTTGGCCCTAGGCAACAACTAGAAAATTACCGCCCCTCCCTCATCATCATCGCCATCTTCCATGGCATCCCAATCCATGGTGTCTTGTTCCTCCCGCTCGTCCCCATCTTCGTCATCATCATCAAAATCCATATTGGCGGAGTCTTTGGGGGCATTATTAACCGCTCCAAGGTCAATTTGTTGACGGTAATAGTCCACACTGCGCACCTGTACGTCCACCTCATTGCCTAAGCGGTAAGAAGTACGACTTTTACGACCCACTAGGGCGCATTGGCGACTGCGGAACTCGTACCAGTCATCTTTGAGGGAACTAACATGGACGAGGCCTTCAGCCAGCAGGTCGAAAATTTGCACGAAGAAGCCATAGGACTGGACTCCAGTGATTAAGCCCCGGAAGATTTCCCCGGTGCGGGCTTTCATTTTTTCAGCTTTTTTCAGCCCCAATAGATCTTTTTCGGCATCTTCGGCAGTTTGTTCCCGGTCATTGAGTCCCAACACCAACTGGTGCAAATCCCCTTCAATGGTTTCTTGGAGGTTGGGGGGCAACACATTCCAGCTAATTTGGTTACGGCAGGTGTGGGCATTGAGCTCTACCCCGGTTTTCATTTGTTTGGTCCGGCGATCGCGCCCCTCTGTTAAGACGAGTTTCAGCAATCGTTGTATTACTAAATCCCCATACCGTTGGGCCGGAGAAACACAGTGGGTATAACCGGAATCATAGGCAAGGGCAAAGTGGGGAGCGGGATGGCTAAAATACTTTTCGATTTTGAGAGTATTAGCCAGCAAATGGTTCAACACCGCTTTAGCTGGCAGGGATTCAAATGCTTGGCTGAGGTGATGGTAATGCTGGGGAATAATGTCCCCTTCTAGGTCAATTTTTACGCCTAAATCGAGGTTTTCCGCTAATTTAACAATGTCCGTTAGATCTTCAGCTTCCGGTGCGACCTGGCCACAGTAGAGACCAGGTATGCCCAGGGCTTGCAGTTGGAGAGCTACTTCTCGCTGCAACACCACCATCAATTCTGCTAACAAACTACGAATGGGCAGGGTTTCTTGGGTCATGATCACCCCCAAACGACCCTCATCCAGGCGGGGGGAAGCGGTTTCTGTTTGGAGGTTAAAACTCCCCCGCTGTAGCCGTTGGGATTTAATCAGGGGGCAAATTTGGAAAAATAATTCCTGGAGCAGGCCGCCGTAGGGTTTCAACTCGCCACTTACGGATTCAATGTCCGCCAAGGCTGTTTGCACTTCGCTGAAGTCTAGTTGGTGATCGACTTTGACCACACTGCTGTGGTATTCAAACCCTGTTACTTCCCCCCGGTCATCCACTGTGAGAAAGAAGGATAGGGCCAGACGATCTTCGTCGGGAATGAGAGAACAGCGCCCGATCAAACCTTCGGGGAACAGGGGGCAAATCTGTTCTTCTAGGTACACGGTGGTGCCCCGTTTACGGGCTAACTGGTCCAACAGACTATCTTCGGCAATGTAGTGGGCAATGTCGGTGATGTGAATGCCTACTTGCCATTGGTTTGCTTGGCTTTCTAAGCTCAGGGCCACCTCTTGCCAGGGTAACGTTTCCCCCCGGGGACCATCGCCAAAGGTAACTAACTGGAGCTTGCGATAATCCTGCCTTTTTTTCAGTTCCCCTGGTTCAATCACTTTGGGCAAACTTTGCAGAGCTTCGATGGCTTCGGGAGTCCAACCTAGGGGCAAATCATGTTTACAGGAAACGATATCGGTGTCGGCGGCGGCTTCAGCGTCACTGCCTAACACTTTAGTAACTTCGCCTAGGGGCGGGTGCTGGGCAATGGGATAACGGAGAACGGAAACATGAACGAGATGATCTACCGCTTCTCCGAGGTTTTGCTCCTTATCCTGAAGTTCCAGCTCAAATAGCAGGCGGTCATCTAGCGGCACAGCCCGGTAATTATCTTCGCTTTTTTTCACCTGCGCTAACAGGGAAGGATTGGCTCGGTCGAGAATGAGATGGACTGCTCCTTCGGGGGACTTGCGGCGGGTACCGTCCTTAATCACTTTGACCAAAACCCGATCGCCGTTCCAGGCATTGCTGAGATTCCCTTCCCGGACGTAAATATCGGTGGCATCTTCATCGTCTTGGATGGCAAAACAAAAACCCTTACTGGAACAACGCAGCCGGGCTTCCACCACATCTTCCCTGGTCACCCGCTTATATTTACCCCTTTCTTTGACTAGTACCCCCATTTTTTCCAGGGCATCGAGGGCAATCTGTAGGGCTTCTATGGCCTCAGGACTCTCACAACCTAGTTTTTTTTCGAGAAACTTACCCGCTACTAATTTGTCGTCAACAAAATAGGACAAAAGTGTGGCGATCGAATAATCCATGAAACTGAATCCTGAGGTGGGCTTACGGGGTGAAGGGAAGCGTTAGAATTGTCGAGGTTTGCCATTGACCATGAAGTTTGTAATGGAAATCCGCCCTCAGTAAAGTACTGAACTATGTCAACTGCAGGTGTACAGATGTTTTGGCGCGGTGTTCCCCCTCCACCAATCCCTGGAAAGTGGGTGAGCCATGGCAGAGGGCAAATAAACTAGTATTAAAGGCAATGCACCAATGGAAGCAAATCCGACGGTGACAATCCATAACAACCCTTGATTGTATCAAAGAGAACGTCACCTTTGTGGTTAGGGTCCGTGGGCAAAGTTCTAATCTGCGCCCTCAATGGGAACTTTGATCTCTTTTTTCCCTAAACTTGGGGAGAGAGACAGGGAAAAAAGTTTATTAGTGTGAATTTTCCAAGTGTGGATATTGTAAACCCTGACCATGGCGGCGTAGAAAAGCTTTGGCTAGAGAGAGAGCGAAGTCCTGGTCACACTACATTACCGGACAAACTTTCCTAGGCGATCGCCTTTTGCCCCGGCCGGACAGCCGTTAAAACCATGCACTCCATGGGTCAAGGTAGAATGGGCCAGGATAAGTAATCCATTGAACTAACGCGATCTTCGTAATTCTCGATAACTTTTTTACCCATCAAACCACCGCCTTGCCCCCTTGCCCCATAAGTCATGAGTGAAGTTTCTCTGCGTCCCGCCAAAATTAGTACTGTATTGCCGGGGTCCCTGGGGGAAGAAATGGGCTTTGAGCCGGGGGATGCCATTGTGCGTATTAATGGTCAGGCACCGAGAGATTTGATTGATTATCAATTTCTCTGCGCTGACGATTATTTGGAATTGGACGTATTGGACAGTCAGGGAGAATTACATGAACTGGCGGTAGAAAAGGAATTCGATCAGGATTTGGGACTGGGGTTTGAAACGGCCCTATTCGACGGGCTGATCCAGTGCAATAACCGTTGTCCCTTTTGTTTCATCGACCAACAACCGCCGGGGAAACGGGAGAGTTTGTATTACAAAGATGATGACTATCGCCTGAGTTTTCTCTACGGCAGTTATCTCACTTTGACTAATTTGAGTGCCAAGGAATGGCAACGCATAGAACAGTTAAGGCTTTCTCCCCTCTACGTTTCCATCCATGCCACGGAAGCATCGGTGCGGGAAAGATTGTTAAAAAATCATCGGGCCGGTCAGATTCTTGACCAGTTGGCTTGGTTCCAAGCTAGAAGATTACAGATCCACGCCCAGGTGGTGGTTTGTCCTGGTGTTAATGATGGTAAGCACTTAGAGCAAACTTTGAGGGACTTAGCCCAGTTTCACCAAGGGGAAACCCCAGCGGTGATTTCAGTGGCGGTGGTGCCGGTGGGTCTAACCCGTTTTCGTCCCCAGGAAGATGAGTTAAGCCCCGTTGGTCAAGCTAAAGCCACGGAGGTAATTGCCCAGGTTCAAGCTTTGCAAAAGGAATTTGCCCAGCAACTAGGTGGTAACTTTGTTTGGTTGGCCGATGAATGGTTTCTCATTGCCCGTCAACCTTTGCCACCGGAAAGCCATTACGAAGACTATCCCCAAATTGGCAACGGGGTAGGGTCTATCCGTCAATTCATTAA
The DNA here is from genome assembly GCF_014698595.1 of Synechocystis sp. FACHB-908. NCBI lineage: Bacteria > Bacillati > Cyanobacteriota > Cyanophyceae > Synechococcales > Merismopediaceae > Synechocystis > Synechocystis sp. FACHB-908. Next base: position 174,755 of record NZ_JACJTH010000035.1, read on the forward strand.
GGAGTTTCAACAACAAGCTGCGGAATTTCTCCCCCCGGCGATCGCCGAAGCCAAGACGTTGACCTGGGTAGTGGGCAATGCTGTAGAACAAGCGTTTGAGCTACTGGTGGAACAGTTAAATCAGGTAAAGGGTTTAACAGTTAATTTAGCGCCCTTAAACAGTGACTATTGGGGTCAGGAAATTACGGTGACGGGACTATTGACGGGGCAGGATTTAATCGCTAAATTGGCAGGCAGAGATTTAGGGGATGGTATTCTATTGCCTGCTCTGATGTTGAAACATGATGATACTCGCTTCTTGGATGACCTCCGGGTGGCCGATGTGGCTCAAAAGTTGGGCACAACCATTTACCCTGTGGCTGATGTGGCCAGTTTGTTGGAACATTGTGTTCAGCCCATGGCTGTCTCCCGCCATTGCTAAAAAACCCCGTTAATTTTTCTTACCCATGGGGAAGTTTGCTGGTTCAATAGGCCGAGTTGTAGTCGGCAGTCTATCTTGAGAACAATTGTTTTTACATGACAGATAGTGGGCTAAGAATAACTTTGCTCAAACCATTTGGTAAAACTGCTCAATGGACGAGCCGATTTTCACCCCGGCTTTAAACGTCATGCACCAATCTCTGATTTACTGGTTTATTCATCTATCAATTCCATAGGCTTTTTGCTTCATCGCTCCAACTAACTTTTCTGGGATGTCCTCCATGCCCCCCGTGCCTAGCTTACCGTCCACCGATGCCGTTATTCCCCCCGGCAATTTTGTTGAACCTCCCACTTCTCCGGTGGTCATTCTCAAGGAGTTGGTGGCTAAGTTGTACCGGGAACAAAATAAAGTGCAGGATCTGTTGGGGGCCATGGGCTACGCCCTGCGGAGTTTACATAATCTGAATCAGTTTCTGGAATTGACCCCTCTGATGGCCACCAGGGTCACCGATGCCGATGGCAGTGCTTTAGTTCTAATGAGAGAGGGGGAAATATCTATCTTTGAACAAATCCATGGCCACAAAAATAGTCTTAAGGGCACCATTAAAGGCGCTTTGCAGAAGGCCCGCCAGGTTAACCTCACATTGGATTCTTCCACTGTCCTGAGTTATTTTGACCGTCAATTGCGCCAAGAATTACCGGCGATCGCCTGTTATAACACCCCCATTTTGAGTCACCAAGAGGAAGTGGGCCGCTTATATATCTTTAGTCAAGATCGTAACTATAGCTGGACTCCCACCCGTCGTAAGTTACTACAGCTAATTTCTGATCAAACCGCTGTGGCGATCGCCAATAGTGATTTAAACCAAAAGTTGAGATCCAGAGAAAGTCAGGATCGGGAATTGGAAATTGCTTCAGAAATTCAAAATCAACTATTGCCCCGTTGTTGTCCCCAAATTAATGGTTTGGACATTGCTGCCCAGTGTAAAACCGCCAGTCGGGTAGGTGGGGATTACTACGATTTCATTCCTGCCAACTATGACCAACTGCGCCAGGGGGATTGGTTATGTCGTAACACAAGCCATTTGGGGGTGCCCTGGAGTATTGTCATCGGCGATGTCATGGGTAAAGGAGTACCGGCGGGTCTAATTATGACCATGACTAGGGGGATGCTGCGGGCAGAAGTGCTGAACCGCCATAGTCCAGCCCAAATTCTTAACCACCTCAACCGGGTAATGTATGCCGACCTGGAAAATTCCCATCGCTTTGTCACCTTGTTTTATTCTGAATATAACCCCGAAACGAGCATACTTTCCTATAGCAACGCCGCCCATAACCCTCCCCTATTGTGGCGGGCCGGCAGTGACAGCCCCCAATGTTTAATTCCCCTGGATACGGAAGGAGCTTTAATCGGCTTGGAGTCGGATTCCAATTACCGGGATGCCCAGATTCAGCTTGTTCCCGGGGACGTGGTTCTGTACTATACCGATGGTCTGACCGATGCGGGCAATGCCAAAGGCGATCGATTCGACGACAAAAATCTCCGCATTGCTTTCCAACGGGCCTGTGAAACCGCCCAAACTGCCCAGGGTATCCTTACGGAAATTTTCACTTCGGTGGAAGCATTTGTGGGCTCAGACAATAGTCATCAAACCGATAAAATCCCCGCCCGAGACGATATGACATTGGTCGTTCTGCGGGTAAAATCGACGGAGTGAGCCTTACTGTTTGGGAGTCAGCGTCTATGTGGCAGTTTACAGAAGTAATTTCAATCTTTGTACCATCTGACTGGCTGGGACACAGTTATATCCACTGGCAAATGTCTCAAATAATTTCTTTTCCTTGGCTGACGGACAGTATGGTTTTTGCTCAGAATATCAGTGCGATTAAATCCATTGATATCCTCGCTGACTTCCAAAATGCCTGGAATAATTTTATCCAGTCTGGGCAAATTTGGGCTTTGATTATTGGTTTTGTGCTTGGTTGGGGCATACGGGGTTTCACTGGTGGTTAATATTTTTCCCCTCTCAAACTAACTACTCCGCCATCATTTGCTAACTATCACAACGAAATCCCCCCATCCCAATGACAAAAAAAACCTGGAGCGATCGTTTTGAAGGCACATTGCACCCCGCCATTGCCCTGTTTAATGCCAGCATTGGTTTTGACATTGAACTAATCGAATATGACCTGGATGGCTCGATCGCCCATGGCAAAATGTTGGCCAAGACGGGCATTATCAGCCCAGGGGAAGCAGAACAGCTAGTGCAGGGCTTGGAGCAAATTCGCCAGGAATACCGAGCCGGTAATTTCAATCCAGGGGTAGACCAGGAAGACGTTCACTTTGCTGTGGAACGCCGATTAACAGAATTGGTGGGGGATGTGGGCAAAAAACTCCACACTGCCCGTTCCCGCAATGACCAAGTAGGAACCGATGTTCGTCTTTACCTGCGTGCCCAAATTGATGACATCCGCCAACGGTTAAGGGATTTTCAAGCAGTGTTGCTCCAACTGGCGGAAACCAATGTGGAAACCTTAATTCCCGGCTACACCCACCTACAACGGGCCCAACCGGTCAGTTTGGCTCACCATCTACTGGCCTATTTCCAGATGGCCCAACGGGATTGGCAACGGTTAGGGGAAATTCGAGCTAGAACTAACGTTTCTCCCCTCGGTTCTGGGGCTTTAGCAGGAACAACTTTTCCCATCGATCGCCATTACAGTGCCGAATTGTTGGGGTTTGCAGGGGTTTACGCCAACAGCTTAGATGGGGTGAGCGATCGGGATTTTGCCATTGAATTTCTCAACGCCGCCAGTTTGATCATGGTGCACCTCAGTCGGCTGAGCGAAGAAATGATCCTCTGGGCTTCCCAGGAATTTAGCTTTATCAGTTTGACCGATAGCTGTGCCACAGGATCAAGCATTATGCCCCAAAAGAAAAATCCAGACGTACCAGAGTTAATTCGGGGTAAAGCCGGGCGGGTGATGGGTCATCTGCAAGGAATGCTAGTACTGATGAAAGGTTTGCCCCTGGCCTATAACAAGGATTTGCAGGAAGACAAGGAAGCCCTGTTTGATGCAGTAAAAACGGTGCAAGTGAGCCTGGAAGCCATGACCATTTTGCTTGATGAAGGTATTGTTTTTCGTCAAGAACGGTTAGCGGAGGCGGTGGCGGAAGATTTTTCCAATGCGACGGATGTGGCGGATTACTTGGCGGCTAAGGGAGTCCCCTTCCGGGAAGCTTATAATCTGGTGGGCAAGGTGGTTAAAACCAGTTTGGCGGCAGGGAAATTGCTCAAGGATTTAACCCTGGCGGAATGGCAAGCGCTCCATCCCGCTTTTGAAGAGGATATTTACCAAGCTATTACCCCCCAGCAAGTGGTGGCGGCACGCAATAGTTACGGGGGCACGGGCTTTGAACAGGTGAAAATGGCGATCGCCAATGCCAAAGCTGAATTAAGCCAGACTTAAATTGGTGTGGAGATATGCCCAGGTTTTCATTAAGTTACTGCTCCGTCGTCCCCTATCAGCAGTGACGGTAATTCCGGTTCTATCAGATAGTTCCATAGTCCTAGTCAAACGACGGGATACAGGGCAATGGAGTTTACCAGGGGGGCTGATCGACTGGGGGGAAACAGTGGCAATAACGGCCGCCCGAGAGTTACAGGAAGAAACTGGTTTACGGTTGATAAAAATAGATCGCCTGCTTGGGGTCTATTCCAGTCCCGACAGAGATCCCCGCATGCACTCCGTCACCATTTCCCTGGTGGTTAAAGCGCAAGGTGATTTGCTCATTGGCGATCGCCAGGAAATATCCGAAGTAAAAGCTTTTGCGGTGGAAGATTTACCGTTAGGAGCATTAAGCCATGACCACGATCAACAACTACAGGATTTTTTACGGGGGGAAACAATCATTGCTTGATTCCCTGCATTTCTTATTGAGCAAATATTTTGTATAAATCAGCTAAGTTTTCGACAAGGTCTTTGATACCCATCCCCTATGTTCAATGGTCGGGGAACTGGTCCAAATTGGCGATCGTCTCTCATCCGATTTCCCTAAGTACACCAACTGCTCAATATCTGAAGCTTTAAAATCAGGTTTTTATAAAGTGGCGATCGTTTGCTCAATCTACTTTTGTAAATCCTGTTCATAAAGAGTTTTAGCCATTATAACTACCTTCTATATCAGGGCAATTCAATCCCAGTTGCTTTAGCATAGCGTTTAGTGTTCCAGTTTTTAGTTCATCACTAGGATTTCGCACAATGGTCAGGCGATCGCTTCTACACTGGGATTACGCACAGTCGCATATTTAACATCAAAGATAATTTAAATGGGCTAAAATAGCAAAATTATCAAACATTAGGTAAGCTATGATTGAAGATAATCAGTCCCACAATGAAAATATTAAAGAATATCTTAATTACTATAAAAAATTAGATTCTCCTGGTTTCGCCATTCTTTTAAAAGGTGAATGGGGATGTGGAAAAACCCATTTTATCAAGAATTATTTTCAATTGGAAGACAAAGAAAATAATGAAAGTTTTAATTTTAAAAAGAAATATTTTTCATTAAAAAACAATCAGCATAAGGAAAATTCAAAAGCAATATATATTAGTTTGTATGGAATTAAGGATATAGAATCTATTGATATTCTCATTATACAAAAACTTATACCCATCTTGGCAGATAGGAAAATTCAATTAACTGGCTCTGTTATAAATATTCTTTTAAAATCTTCATTGAAAATTGATTTAAAAGACTTAAAAAATACTAAAATTTTAAATGAGTTTACAAATCTAGATAATAAAATTCTAATCCTTGATGATTTAGAAAGGTGTAAAATTGACATCAATGATCTACTTGGTTATATTAATTTTTTTGTTGAGCATCAAGCACTCAAAGTTATTCTTATTGCTGATGAAGATAAAATTGAGGGAAACATAATTCAGTCTTATGAAACAAAGACATTTGACAAAATCAAAGAAAAGGTTATAGGTAAGAGATTTACTGTCAACACATCCTTTAATAAAGCTTTTGAACAATTTTTAAACTTAGTTTGTAAAGATGAACAAGAGAAAACATATTTATCTAAAAAACGAGACTTTATTAAAGAGCTATTTGAAACTAGTGACTCTAATAATTTAAGGACATTGAAATCAATAATTTATGATTTTGATCGTATTTATTCTTATTTACCTGAAAAAGCCTTAAATAATATTGATTTTCTTGATGATCTATTAAAGTCTCTGACCATTCTATCTATAGAAACTAAACTAGGTAATCTCCCAGAAGACCAGATAAAAATATTAAGCGATATATATGGTGAATATTCTTCAAATATTGCTTCAAATTACACAAAAATAAGTGAAAAAGTAAAAGAAAACTATAAATATGAACATTTTTTTACGTTTTGTCATCGATTACAATACAAATATGTTTTCAGTTTTGAATATTTTTTGCCTAATTATTTATGGTGGGGAGAATTTTTTGAACATGGCATAATTGACAAGCAAGCTTTGTATCATACATTCATCAACAGTAAGTATTATGTTAGTCAAGACTCTGAATTATGGCTTAAGCTTTATCACTATGATCGAATTGAATCCGATGAAATATTTGATGAATTAATAAATATTGCTATTGAGAAAATCAAAAATAGGGATCAATTTGAACATATTGGAATTTTTCTACATGTCATTTCTCTCTTAATATTTTTCTCTAAAGAAGAGTTAATTTCAGAAGATATAAGTATGCTAATTCAAATGGCAAAGGATTATATTCAACATTTTTCAATCACGAATGAAACTCGATTTTGGCAGGAAGTTCTAGAAATATCCAATTTTTCTTCAGAAACATATTTTGTACAATATAAAGAACTTGCGTTTACTAGTGACAATGACTCATATTTCGAAGAAATCAAGTTAACTATTGCAAGAAAAATGCGTTCTATTTATAATAATAACTATCTAAAGAAAATTAATCAAATTTTAGATACTAATCCTTTGAATCATTACCCACACATGAATCTTGCCGAATTAATCTATCGAAAAAATGACGAAATTGAATATTTTCTCCCTAAAGAAGAGTTTCTAAATAAAATTGACGTCAAAAAATCAACTGATTATTTTTTAAAGATAAGCTCTTTTCAACAAGGTCATATTCTTTATTCAATTTTTAATTATTTTCAGTTGCTATATCACCATAATGAACACAAATCATGTATTGGCTATGAGGCTTGTTTTATCTGTGAATTTTTAATTGTAGTTGAGTATAGAAGCATTGAGGCAATTCAAGAGAACAACAGGTTAAATAATCATAAAATCCAAAAAAATTTAAATAAATATTTAACTGTTAAAACAACTCAGGCTTTAGGCGCATTTATTGTATATATTATTGATTATTATATTTCTCTTATTAGGCAATACAAGAAATATATTGCTTATTCTCCTGCTATTGTTAATAAAATAAATAAACTCATAGGAATAATGTTTTTTAATCAAAAACCTGATAGCTTTTAATTACTACTAGCAAGCATCAACGTCAGGCGATGAATTTGACCTAACTGCATATTAACCCCACTCACTTGCTCAAACAAATATGCTAAATTACGGGGTTGTAGCTGGGTGCCATCATTGCGGCAAGTTCCCATGTAATCAACAGTAACTCCTTCTGATGTCATTGCAAGGATAGATAAATCAAGCAACTGTTCCCGTAAATTAAGGGTGACTTTTTTGCCCCGTTTGGTTGTTTTTTCCCACAATATTTCTTCTTGAGCAAGAATTTCTTCCGTCCAGGTTTGCCATTGGGTTAATGTCACCGGTTCTTCAGTAATTAATTGCACTTGGTAACGGGCTTGGGCCAATAATTGCGTCACCGCTGGGGATTTGGGATCCACTTCTTCCACTTGGTAAACAGGTAAATCTACTGGTAAAACGGCGGCTAAGCGTTGGCGAAATTCCCCTGGGTCGAGCATTTCTGTGAGGTCAAAATCGACTATTTCCCCGCTACTACTGGAGCCCAAAGGTAAGGCATTGGCAATGGAAATACGGGGTCCAGGATGGAATCCTCCGGTGAAGGCAATGGGCAAACCTGTGCGACGCATAGCTCGATCAAATAGTCGCACTAGGTCGAGATGACTCACCAAAGCCATGGAATTTTGCTTGCCAAACCAGACTCTTAGGCGCTGTACCCGGTTAGTGTTGGGTTTAAAGTCCCCATCAAAAACTGGAATAGAGGGCACCGGAGCAATAATATTGTGACCAAAATCCACCCCACACACGCCGCAATGGGAGCAACCGTCAAAGGAACAGTCGGGAACGGTGGCCGCTTCTAGGGCGTTAAATAAGTCATTTTTGAGCCAAGTTTTATCAATGCCGGTATCGAGGTGGTCCCAGGGTAGGGGAGCATCATAGACATTTTCATCGGGGGTATCCCCATGGAAAATATTCCATTCTCCGTCTTCTACAAGGCGATATTTCCAGGTTAAATCCGCTTCGTCGATCGCCTGGGCCCAGGCCCCATAGGCTTTGTCCAAACTTTCCCACCAGGCATCCATTCCTGCTCCCAATTCCCAGGCACGACGTACCACTTGCCCCAAACGGCGATCGCCTCGACCGACAAAGTCTTCCATGGCGGAAATGCGGACATCGGTATAATTCACTTTCACTCCTCGCACCCCTTTAAAAGCCTGTCGCAGTAAATCCTGTTTGCGGCGGAACTCACTGGTAGAAACAGAATGCCATTGAAAAGGGGTATGGGGTTTGGGGGTGAAATTGGAAATGGTCAGATTAAAATTTAAAGCTCGACGCTGGGGTAAACGACATTCTTGGCGCAACCATTGCACCGTTTCCACAATACCTAGAACGTCCACATCGGTTTCCCCCGGCAAGCCAATCATGAAATAAAGTTTGACCTTATCCCAACCCTGTTCCACCGCGGTTTTAATTCCCCGCAATAATTCTTCGTTGGTCAACCCCTTGTTAATCACATCCCGCAACCTTTGGGTGCCTGCCTCTGGAGCAAAAGTTAAACTTCCCTGTCTAGTGCCGCCAAGAATGTTGGCAATATTTTCATCAAAACGATCCACCCTTTGGCTGGGCAAAGTGAGGGCAATATTTTCATTTTTGAGGCGATTTCTGATTTCCAATCCCACCGCTGGTAAAGCTAAATAATCGGAACAACTGAGGGAAAGCAAAGAAAATTCGTTATAACCCGTTTGTCGAATACCTGTTTCAATGGCATCAATCACTGCTTCCGGCTCCACATCCCTGGCCGGACGGGTCAACATTCCCGGTTGGCAAAAACGACAGCCCCTAGTACAGCCCCGACGAATTTCCACCGTCAGGCGATCGTGAACAGTTTCAATCAAAGGTACCAAGCCAATGGAGTAAGCAGGGATGGGGGTGGCCACCCGGCGCATAATGCGTTTGGGCACATCGTCCCGATTAGGATGTACGGAACCATCATTGGCCATGTCATAAAAGCGGGGCACATAAACCCCTGGCACTTGGGCTAAATCAAGTAATAAATTTTCTTTGCTTAATCCCTGAAGTTTCCCTTCTTCTAGTACCAAGCCAATTTCTGGTAACAATTCTTCCCCGTCCCCCAGGGCAATGAAATCGAAAAAGTCGGCATAGGGTTCGGGATTAGAAGTGGCAGTTTGTCCCCCGGCAAAAATCAGTGGATAATCCCCCTCTTTTCTTTCCTGCCAAGTGAGGGGAATATGGGCCAATTCCAACATTTCCAAAATATTAGTGGCTCCCAATTCGTAGCTCAAACTAAAGCCTAAAATGTCGAATTCTGGTAAGTAACGACGGGATTCCAAGGAGAATAAGGGCGTATTTGTTTCTCGCAGTTTTGTTGCCAAGTCGGCGGCGGGGAGATAGGTGCGATCGCACAATTGCCTGGGTTGGGCATTGATGATGTTGTAGAGCAAAATATGCCCCAGGTTGGAGGCTCCCAGCTCATAAACTTCGGGATAGGTCAATACCCAGCGCACCGTAGCACTTTTCCATTCCTTGTGCACTGTCCCCAATTCGTTGCCTAGATACCGGGCGGGCTTATGGATCTCGGCATTAATCAGGGTTTCTACGGGCACTGGCATGGTTTTCACTTTGGCGTTGGGCAGTTACCCATTATCGCACGGAGCTTTGGGGGAATAGTCTGCTACCAGTTTTGAGAACCAGGATTAGGGAGGGATTAGCAACAGAAAACATTCGTTGCTGCAGGGGTAGAAATCCCCTTTATCAGCGAAGACAATGATTGCCATAGAACAAATTTATCATAAAAACAGGCACAGAAGGAGACGGCAAGATTGTTAAAGAACTCTGAAGAATTTGGCTGGAGCTTGACCCCGCTCTGGAGAATTGCTTTACCCTGTAGGGGATTGTAATTTTTGTTGTTTTCCGAGAGATAGAGGTTTGCTGTGAAAATTCCCGGTAGTGTCATAACCCTTCTCATCGGCGTTGTGATCACAGTTGTTAGTTTATGGTACGGACAGAATCATGGTCTGATGCCCGTGGCTGCCTCCGCCGATGCAGAAAAGGTGGATGGCATTTTTAACTACATGATGACCATTGCCACAGGATTATTCCTCTTGGTAGAAGGAGTTTTGGTTTATTGCCTGATCCGCTTTCGCCGACGCAAAGACGACCAAACCGATGGTCCACCCATAGAAGGTAACGTGCCCCTGGAAATTCTCTGGACTGCCATCCCTACGGTGATTGTTTTTACCTTGGCGGTGTATAGCTTTGAGGTGTACAACAACCTGGGCGGTTTGGATCCAACCATTTCTAGGGATAATGCCGGTCAGCAGATGGCCCATAACCACATGGGACATATGGGGAGCATGGGGAATATGGTGGCTATGGCTGGGGACGGAGATGTTGCCCTGGGCATTGGTTTAGATAGCGAAGAACAAGGAGTCAACCCCCTGATGGTAGATGTGAAGGGAATTCAGTATGCGTGGATTTTCACCTATCCCGAAACGGGGATTATTTCCGGCGAACTGCACGCCCCCATCGATCGCCCGGTGCAATTGAACATGGAAGCCGGGGATGTGATCCATGCCTTTTGGATTCCCCAATTACGGTTAAAGCAGGATGTGATTCCGGGGCGGGGCAGTACCTTGGTGTTTAATGCCAGCACCCCTGGGCAGTATCCGGTTATCTGTGCTGAGTTGTGTGGTGCTTACCATGGGGGCATGAAATCGGTCTTCTACGCCCATACCCCCGAAGAGTATGACGACTGGGTGGCGGCCAATGCTCCGGCTCCAACGGAATCCATGGCAATGACATTGCCCAAAGCGACCACCGCCATGACCCCCAACGAATATTTAGCCCCCTATGCGAAAGAAATGGGAGTACAAACTGAAGCTTTAGCCCAATTAAAAGATCAAACCTCTCCGGTTGGAGATCTACTCTGATTTGGTTGGAACACCTAACCTTGAGTCGTACTGGTCAGTTTTGCTTTAAAACCCTGTAAATTTTGACAAATTTGGTAGAAAACTTTTTATGACTATTGCCGCTGAGAATCTAACGGCTAATCATCCCCGCCGCAAATGGACGGATTACTTTACCTTTTGCGTTGACCATAAGGTGATTGGCATCCAATATCTAGTTACGTCTTTCCTCTTCTTTTTCATTGGCGGTTCCTTTGCGGAAGCCATGCGGACGGAATTAGCCACTCCATCCCCGGATTTTGTCCAGCCGGAAATGTATAACCAACTGATGACCCTCCACGGCACGATTATGATCTTTCTGTGGATTGTGCCGGCAGGGGCGGCCTTTGCCAACTATCTCATTCCCCTCATGGTGGGCACAGAGGATATGGCTTTTCCTCGCCTCAATGCCGTTGCTTTTTGGCTAACTCCACCGGGGGGCATTTTGCTTATTTCCAGCTTTTTTGTGGGGGCACCCCAGGCAGGCTGGACTTCCTATCCACCTTTGAGTTTGCTGAGTGGTAAATGGGGAGAAGAACTGTGGATTTTGAGTTTGCTGTTGGTGGGGACCTCCTCCATTCTGGGGGCGATTAATTTTGTTACCACCATTTTGAAGATGCGTATCAAGGACATGGATTTGCACAGTATGCCCCTGTTTTGCTGGGCTATGCTGGCCACCTCTTCTTTGATTTTGCTTTCCACCCCAGTGTTAGCATCCGCTCTGATTCTGCTTTCCTTTGACCTGATTGCCGGCACTAGCTTCTTTAACCCAGTGGGGGGGGGAGACCCGGTGGTTTACCAGCATTTATTCTGGTTTTACTCCCATCCGGCGGTGTACATCATGATTTTGCCCTTTTTTGGCGTAATCTCTGAGGTCATTCCTGTCCACGCCCGCAAACCCATCTTTGGCTACCGGGCGATCGCCTATTCGAGTTTGGCCATTAGCTTTCTGGGCTTGATTGTCTGGGCCCACCATATGTTCACCAGCGGTACCCCCGGTTGGTTACGGATGTTCTTCATGGCTACCACCATGTTGATTGCTGTGCCCACGGGGATCAAAATTTTCAGTTGGTGCGGTACCCTCTGGGGCGGCAAAATTCAACTCAACTCCGCCATGTTGTTTGCCTTTGGTTTCCTATCTAGCTTCATGATTGGTGGGCTAACCGGGGTAATGGTGGCGTCTGTTCCGTTCGATATCCATGTCCACGACACCTATTTTGTGGTGGGACACTTCCATTACGTGCTCTTTGGTGGCAGCGCCTTTGCTTTATTTTCTGGGGTTTACCACTGGTTCCCGAAAATGACTGGCCGCATGGTCAATGAGCCCCTGGGTCGTCTTCACTTCATCCTCACTTTTATCGGCATGAATTTAACCTTTATGCCCATGCATGAGTTGGGGTTAATGGGAATGAACCGCCGCATTGCCCTCTACGACGTTGAATTTCAACCCCTAAACGTTTTGAGCACCATTGGAGCCTACGTTTTAGCCGCTTCCACCATTCCTTTTGTCATCAACGTTTTTTGGAGTTTGTTTAAGGGGGAAAAGGCGGCCCGGAATCCTTGGCGAGCTCTGACCCTAGAATGGCAAACGGCCTCTCCTCCTATTATTGAAAACTTTGAAGAAGAACCAGTGCTCTGGTGTGGTCCCTACGATTTTGGTATTGACACGGAGTTAATGGATGACGAAGAAACAGTCCAAACCCTAATTGCCGATGCGGCAGGAAGTTAGTTTCTTTAACTTTCTGTGCTTAGGGGGATGGCTAGCTTAATGACCTAATGACCTCCCCCATGGGCCCGACCGCCAGAGATTTTTGGCAAAATTCTAGAAATTCAGCAACGATCCAGCGATTAATTGTCAGTCCTATGCAAACCACTGCCCTTAGCTCCGATTTAAACAGTACCTATACCCCAGGGGAAGCCCACGGCCACCATGGTCACCCCGATCTACGAATGTTTGGAGTTGTCCTGTTCCTGGTGGCGGAAAGTGCCATTTTTTTGGGTCTGTTCACCGCCTATCTGATTTATCGCAGTGTGATGCCTGCCTGGCCTCCTGAGGGCACACCAGAGTTAGAATTACTCCTGCCAGGGGTCAACAGTATTATTCTGATTTCCAGTAGCTTTGTCATGCACAAAGGTCAAGCCGCCATTCGTAATAATGACAATGCCGGGTTGCAAAAATGGTTTGGCATTACTGCCGCCATGGGTATTATCTTTTTAGCTGGTCAGATGTATGAATATTTCCACCTGGAAATGGGGCTAACTACCAATTTATTTGCCAGTTGCTTTTATGTGCTCACGGGCTTTCACGGGCTCCATGTTACTTTTGGATTGCTATTAATCCTTTCTGTGCTCTGGCGATCACGGCAACCGGGCCATTACTCCCGCACATCCCATTTCGGGGTAGAAGCGGCGGAATTGTACTGGCATTTCGTCGATGTGGTCTGGATTGTTTTGTTTATTTTGGTTTACTTACTGTGATGGAAAGACCTTGGGCGTTAGGGCAAACCTACCTTGTGATGGGTTAATTTCGTGGGATGATAGAGAGTCGGGTTGGCATTCCCTAGTCCTTCCATTGCCCAACTGAATAGCCCAAACCCCTAAGTAATCAAAAGAGTTCTTGACCATTACCATGAGTTTACTGGAAATCACCGACGCTGAATTTGAGCAGGAAACCCAAGGGCAAACTAAGCCTGTGTTGGTTTATTTTTGGGCTTCCTGGTGTGGCCCTTGTCGGTTGATGGCCCCTGCTATCCAGGCGATCGCCAAGGATTATGGTGATAAGCTCAAAGTGCTCAAGTTGGAAGTGGATCCCAACCCTGCCGCCGTAGCCCAATGCAAAGTGGAAGGGGTACCAGCGCTGCGTTTGTTCAAAAATAATGAGCTAGTGATGACCCACGAAGGGGCGATCGCCAAACCCAAATTACTGGAGTTACTGAAAGAGGAATTGGATTTTATTTAAGACGGTGCTGATTGCCGAAAGCATTCCCTAAACTGACCAGAGCTATTTGTTTATAATCCTTTCTCTCTAACCATGGCCGCCGCAATTAAACCTTTTTACTTCGACATTAGCGACGACGAAATTGAATTTTTTCTGGATGAGGCCAGGCAAATCCTCAAATCCGGCACTTTGATTTTGGGAAACCACACCCAGGAGTTTGAACGGGGCTTTGCGGAATTTGTTGGTACCAAAAACGCTATTTCGGTTAATAGCGGCACCTCTGGGCTGGAAATTCTCTTGCGGTTGAAGCAGGCGGAAAATACCACTGTTCTTGTGCCCACCAACACAAATTTTGCCACCGTTGCTTCTGTGTTGCGGGTAAACAGTGATGTGCAATATTTGGACATGGACCCCAAAACCTTTGCCCCTTCCCTAGCCATGGTTAAGGAAGCGGTCGAAGGCAAAAGTTACCCCAAACCTTTGTCCGGTGTTTTTTGGGTGCATATCGGCGGCGTAATTTCCCCCGAATTCCCCGCAGTGGTGGATTATTGCCATGGCAAAGGCCTCTACGTTTGGGAAGATACGGCCCACGCCCACGGCAGTCAACTCCAAGGTAAACAGGCGGGCAACTTAGCTGATGGCGCTTCCTTTTCCTTTTTCCCCACCAAAGTAATGACCACCTTTGAAGGCGGCATGGTCACCCTCAATGATGACGAAGAAGATACCATTGCCCGTTCATTGCGAAACCAGGGAAAACGGGGCATGAATTTTGGTGGTCTGCATACGGACTTTGGCAACAGCACCCGCATGACGGAAATCCACGCTTTGTTGGGACAAATTCACCTGGCCAAGTTAGAGAGAATGTTGGCCACCAGACAAAAGGCCTACGAACTAATCACAACCCCCCTCAGGGAAGCGGGCATTGAGTTTGTTTCCACTGACCACATGGACAGGGCCAGTCAATACAAACTGATGGTGTTGTTACCGGAAGGCAAAACCCCGGCCCAAATGAAAGAAGCTCTGGCGGCAGAGGAAATTTATTTGGGAGGGACAGTGTACGAAATTCCCTGCCATTTACAACCGGTGTTTAAAGATGTTTGTCCTGGGCAATCTTTTCCCAATGCAGAAACCTGGTGTCCCCGTCACATTTGTCCCCCTTTAACCTCCGGTACTACTCCAGAGGAAGCGACCCGGGTCGGGGAAGCGTTAGTTCGCCATTTGCAGTCCTAGATTTCTTATTCAGGAATATTCTGCCCCAATTTTAGCTAGCGATCGCCTCCGTTTCTTCCGTTTCCCTACCCCTCAATAGGCTAGAAATTTCATCGCTATATTTAAAAAACTCTGGTTCCCGCTTAATTTTATAGGTCCGATTTTTCGGAGTTTCTTCATCCCCCGGCAGATTAATGGTTAATTCCCGCTGAATAGTGCCGGGACGGGAACTCAACACATAAACCCGTTGGGCCAGAAATACGGCTTCCTCCACGTCATGGGTAATCATCAAAATGCTACATTGCAGTCTTTGCCAAATATCAATCAGATATTCATGCATCCTTTCCTTGGTTTGAATATCTAAAGCGCCAAAGGGTTCATCCATTAATAAGACTTTTGGATGGCAAGCCAAAGACCTGGCGATCGCCACCCGTTGTTTCATGCCACCGGACAATTCCCTGGGATAAGCTTCAGAAAAATTAATTAGCCCCACCACGTCCAGATAATAACTAGCGGTGTCAAAGCGTTCCTTTTGGGAGCAACCTTGGAGTTTGAGACCAAATTCTACATTTTGCCGCACAGTCATCCAGGGAAAAAGACTGTAATGTTGGAAAACCATACCCCGGTCAGCCCCTGGTCCCGTCACCCTTTGTCCATCCACATTAATGGTGCCGGAAGTCGGAGTATCCAAACCAGCAATTAACCTCAAAAGGGTCGATTTTCCGGAACCAGAAGCCCCCACTGCACACACAAATTCCCCGGTTTCAATGTGCATATTGATGTTTTTTAGAGCTACCACTGACCCCCGTTTGCCGACAAACACCCGATTTAAATCAGTTATTTCTAGATGCATGGTTTTTATTATTTACAATTAATTTAATAGTTTTGTAATGATGGAAAAAATCTGACTTATTGTTCCAAAGACCATTTACAAGTGAATCTGAGGATGAGGCGAAATGATAAATCCAACGCAAAGCCAATTAATCCCAAAACAATTAAGCAAGCAAAAATCTCATCGGTTTTCAAAAATTTCTGAGCTAGCAAAATACGCTTCCCTAAGCCATTGTCTGCCGCCACCAATTCCGCCACCACTACCAAGTTCCAAGCCGCCGCCATGTTGATCCGAAAGGCGTCAAGAATATTGGGAATAATGTAGGGGGTGATGACCTTAAACAAAATCTGTTTCCTTAATCCCCCTAGGGTATAGGTAACTTCAATTAATTCCTTGGGAATAAATTTGACCGCATCCATAATCATCAGGGTATTAAAAAATATTGTCCCAATGAAAATTAAGGCAATTTTTGAAGCCTCATCAATGCCGAGGTAAATAATTAATAATGGAATAAAGGCTGGGGCTGGCATGTAACGCACCACACCAATAATTGGCTCTGTTAGGCTACGTATGCTGGGAAATGTCCCCATTAAAATCCCCAAGGGAATAGCCACCAATCCCCCTAAAAAAAATCCCCCCACTACTCGCCCAAAACTAGTCAGGGAATCCTGGATTAGAAATCCATCCTTAAATAGCTTTATCAAGGCTTGAATTACCGACTGGGGCGAAGGCAGAAAAACATCACTCACAGTGGGTAAAGATGAAAGCAGTGCCCACAATACCAAAGGAATAATGATCGATAAGGACATTAACGACCATTTGAGAGATTCGGGTATTTCCCCACCAATGCGCCAAAAAACTGTGGGCTTGAGGGATTCTTTAGAGGGATAATCTGATAATTTATCCTGGGCAATAGTCATAGTATTAGGGAAATTGATTGGCTAACAGAGTGAGCAAATTGTCACAAAGAAAAATCAAAATCCCTCCGATTACTGGTTGGAGATGAGAACTCGAAGTAAAAACTAAGCCTTACCAGCTAAGGTTTTCACAAACTGAGCATCGAGAATCTTGGTCAGGTCAGGGGCTTTTTCAATAAAGCCGACTTTAGTCATAAAATCTGCCATTTTTTGGGCAGCAAAGGGCATGTGCACCATACTATCTCCAGGGCTAAAAGCTTCTAAATTTTCCTCTAGAGTTAAAAAGCGAGTGCCATCCTTAAATAGTTGTAGTTCTTCTTGGCTCACCCCCGCCCGTTTAGCCATAATTTCATCGGATTTTTCGGGATTTTCCTCCATGAATTTACGAATATCAAACCAGGTGTTAACTAATGCTTGTACTTGCTCTGGTTTTTCCTGAATTAATTTTTCTGTCACGACTAAAAGGTCAGGAATAGCTCCGGGAAATTCGGCGGAAGTAACTAACTCTTTAGAGCCTTCCCGTTTCAGAGCTGTTAACCAAAATGGAGGAAACGCCCCTACTGCGTCCACTTGTCCCGCTGCAAAGGCCGCCGCCGCCGCCCCTGTTTCCAAAGGCTTGATTACCACATCATCCCGGCTCATGCCTTCCCTTTCCAGAGCTAAACTGAGCAGAAAATCATCCACTACCCCTTCTTCGATCGCCACGGTTTTACCCTTGAGATCCTGAACAGTATTGATGTCGGCGGTAACAATAATTTTGTCATTGCCAGCGGAGTTATCATTCACTAGTACTGCCACTTCTCCGTTAACTGCCTCCCCAGCAAAGGAAATGGTGTCGTTTAAAGTTTGACTATTGCCATCCAACTGCCCGGCGGCTAAGGCTTGCATGGATTCCAGATAACCGTCAAACCACTTCATTTCCACATTGACACCGTTTTTGGCAAATAGGCCTTCTTCCTCGGCGATCGCCCAGGGCCACCAACCCGCCCAGTTGCTATAACCAATGACAATGGGAGGTCCTTCGGGAACCGGAGCAGAGGTTTGGGATTGCTCTGGGGTTTGGGCACAACTAACTGTTAACAGTAAGGTGCTACAAAAAATCAGAATTAAGGAAATTAAACTACGTCTGGGCATCGATTTTTCTCCGCTAGTTGTTAATAACATATAAAACTAAATTGAAAAGTTTTACTGTGTTGATTTTGACTTTTTAAAAATTTCTAGATAGAAACTATCATCGGTACTTTAACTTGACTCTTAACCCAACTAAACCAAGTATCCAAACCCTCTCCGGTTTTAGCCGATACTGGAATAATGGTCACATGGGGGTTCATGGAACGGACGTTAGCGGCTAATTTTTCTAGATCAATATCTAAATGGGGAATGAGATCAGTTTTAGTAATTAGTAAACAATCTGCTTCCTGGAACATAACTGGATATTTTAGGGGTTTGTCTTCCCCTTCGGTGACACTGAGTAGTGCGACTTTACTATGTTCCCCCACTTCAAATTCCGCTGGGCAAACTAGATTGCCCACATTTTCCACCAGCACCAAATCAAATTCTTTAGGATTGTAATCTTCCTGTAAACGATGAATTCCCCCTGCCACCATTTTGGCATCTAAATGACAGGAACGACCGGTGTTAATGGCGATTACAGGGCTACCATATTGCCGCAGGCGATCGGCGTCTAATTCCGTGGTCATATCCCCTTCGATAACCGCCATTTTTAACTCACTTTGGAGGGCGGCCAAGGTTTTTTCGAGCAGAACAGTTTTACCGGCTCCGGGGCTACTCATTAGGTTTAAACAGGTAATACCCCATTCATCAAAATGTGCTCGATTATGGTCGGCACCTGCCTGGTTTGCGTGGAGCAAATTTAGACCGATCGCCGTGTCAATGGATTGGTGCATAGTTTCTTGGCAGTAACAGTGGACAAGTTAATAAAAAATTTAGTCTCGGTGGGTTAGGGCTTAAGCCGGAGTGCACTGATGATGTTCAATGCGGTCAATTTTTAGCTCCCGCCCGGAACGGATGTCATCCATCGGAGATCGGCAGGTGGGACAGGAATATTGCAAACCAATTTCGGGACTATATTCCGTTTGGCAAGTATGGCAGTAGGCAACCAAAGGCACATCTTTGATTACCAATTCCGCCCCATTTAAAAAGGTTTGCTTGGTTTGCACTTCAAAAGCAAATTGCAAACTCACTGGTTCCACACAGGTAAACTGACCCACTAGGAGGTGAATCTTGGTGATTTGGGGTTTTTCAACTTGTTGATCAAACCAATCCTGAATAGTCATAATCAGGGCTTTGGTCATGTCTGTTTCATGCATTTTTACCTCTCCCAAAGGCGATCGCCGATTATTTCAGAGCCATCAATTTGGCAATAATTAGTCAAGTTAAAGTTACTATTGCCAGGGCTCATCCACTGCCATGTTCGCTTCAGCATGGATATAGGCCGGTTTTTCCGTGCGGGGTAATTGGCCAGAAACCACTAAATGGGCCATGGTGTCGCAAATTACCCTGGTGGCCATCAACGAAGTCATGTCGCTGATGTCGTAGGGAGGGGAAACTTCCACCACTTCCATGCCGCAAACGTTAGTTTCCCGAATAATGCGTTTAAGTAAATACAGAGCTTCTCGGGGTAGTAAACCACCGGGTTCTGGCCAACCGGTGCCGGGGACAAAACCTGCATCAATGCAGTCAATGTCAAAACTAATCCAAACGCAATCGGTGCCATCGGTGGCCCGGGCAATGGCAAAGTCCGCCGCCGCATCCAAACTCATTTCGGTAATATCAGTGACGGTCAAAATGTTGGTGGCCCGTTCCCGACAAACTTTGACCCCCTGGCGGGGTACTTGCCAACCACCAATGCCTAATTGCACTAGGTTTTTAGCTGGAGCGTTGGCCATGTTGGTGGCGTGGAACCAGGGACAAGTGTGCATCCGTTCGTCTAAGTCCGTTTCCTGGGTGTCCACATGGCGATCGAAATGGATAATGCCGACTTTTTTATCCCCCAAATGACGACAGATGCCCCGCACCGTAGGAAAACCAATGGAATGATCACCCCCCAGAATTATCGGAAACGCTCCGGAACTGAAAATGTGGGCAATACCTTTGGAAATTTGGTCAAAGGATTTCTCATTGTTGGCGGGAATGGTGAAAATATCCCCCACGTCACAGAGACTAATTTGCTCCCGTAAATCCACCCCCATTTCAAAGTTGTAGGGAGTGTACAAAGCAGAAATACGACGAATCCCCTGGGGGCCAAAACGGGTACCTGGTCGATAGGTGGTGCCAGAATCATGGGGCACTCCGACGATCGCCACATCATATTTCCCGACTTCCCGCACATCTTCCAGATATGGAGCCTTCATGAAGGTGTTAATGCCCGCATAGTGGGGCAATTCTCCCCGGGAAAAGGTGGGGATGGAGCGGTCTTTAATGCTGGCGGCGGCTTCTAAACCATAGGTTAGCCCTTGGTCAACCTCCTGCTGCCAACCGGTCAGGGGTAGCCGAGTTTCTTTGATTAAGGCTTCTTCAGCTTCAGAAGGGGGACGAAACGGGGTGGCATCGCTCATAGGTAGTTACTAGCTAAACAACAAAATCTGCCCAGGAGTTATTAATGACAACACCTAAGCACTGGTCATTAAAGTCTCCCGGGCTTTTGTCCCGCCGTGTAGCTAGTGGCAAAAATCTTTACAAAGCCTAGCCTGTTTCTCTCGGACCAGCCATTCCCCACATCACCAGGAATCGGAACCCTAGAAACAATATCCCCTACCCTAGCTAGGGATGATTAAGTTAACTGTGTTCTGTGCTACTTTTTATCGGCGATCGCCAAACTAAAGTTTAAAACCTGACATCAATTAGCTTTTTTTCCCTATCCAGGGATTGAGCATAGCTTTGCGATATCCTGAGTATGCACATGGGAAAAGGTCACAGGTCTCGCACCATTGGTGTGATTACTAATTGATCTAACTATTCAGGAACGCAACTCAATCAACAATTGCCCAGCCAATGCAACAAGCGGCCATCCCAGCCAATGAACAGCAGCGCTTAGCCCATCTACAGAATCTTAAAATTCTTGATACGCCAAGCGATGAAAAGTTCAACCGCATTACTAGGCTATTATGTCGGGTGCTGGATATGCCCGTAGCTGCCATTTCTTTGGTTGATGAAAATCGTCAATGGTTTAAATCCATTCGGGGCTTAGACTTAACCGAAACTCCCCGCTGTGTCTCCTTCTGCGCCCATACAATTCTGGAGGACCGCACCCTAGTTATTTCCGATACCCTATCTGACCTCCGTTTTGCCGACAATCCCCTTGTCCTCGAGGCCCCCCACGTCCGATTTTATGCTGGTCACCCCCTGAAAATACTCGATAATATCCATGTGGGCACTCTCTGTGTTTATGACACTAAGCCCAGGGAAATATCCGACGACGATGTTCAGTTTTTAGAAGACCTTGCAATCACCGTGGCTAATGAGCTAAAGGCTCACATGTTCAAGAGATTTTTTACGGTTTAGGTAAAGTTTCAGTAAAGTAAAAATTCAGCCACAGCAAAGTCAGGAAATGTAGGGATGGAAGCTAAATTACCGCAAAATGAGGAGCAACGCCTGGCAGTTTTGAGGCAACTCAATATTTTGGATACTCCCATTGAAGAAAGATTTGAGCGTATTACCCGTATGGTCTGCCGGTCCCTCAAAGTGCCCATTGCCGCCATATCAATAGTTGATGAATCACGCCAGTGGTTTAAATCTATTCAAGGGTTAAATGCTTCCGAAACCCCCCGTGAAATTGCCTTTTGCGCCCACGCCATCCTCAGGGATGAATTACTGTTGGTCGAGGATGCTACCCAGGATGAACGCTTTGCTGACAATCCCTTGGTAACCGACGAGCCTTTCATCCGATTTTATGCCGGTTATCCCCTTAATTTGGGTCAAGATATCCATGTGGGAACCCTCTGCGCCATTGATCGGGTGCCCCGGGAATTGTCGGCGGAAGAACAGGAAATTCTCTACGACCTCTCCAAAATGGTGGAGTCTGAACTGGCGGCGATCGCCCTATCGGAGGCTCAAATACAGCTAATTCAAGAACTGGATGAACTTGAAAGGGTGGCCATGGTCGATAGCTTAACAAGACTCTGGAACCGTTTGGGCATTGAAACTCTTCTAAAACGGGAATGGGAGTACGCTACCCGCAAAAATTCTCCTATTTCCATTGTCATGATTGATTTTGACAACTTTAAACAAATCAACGATCAACACGGTCATTTAGTCGGAGACGAGGTTCTGCAGGGTAGTGCCCGTTTAATCATTTCAGTTCTTCGTTCCTACGATATTTTGGGCAGATGGGGAGGAGATGAGTTCATGCTTATTCTGCCTGGTTCTGGTCGGGAGCAGACCGCTGTGCTCCTAGAAAGAATTCAAGCCACCATTGCCCAAAACCCAGTACCCACATCTGCGGGACCCATGGCAATCAGCTTGAGTATGGGGGGAGTCAGTGTATTTACCAACCAGGGTGAAGCACTCCAGTATTGGGTAGAACAGGCAGATAATCAGTTGATGAAAGTCAAACGTCTTGGTAAGGGCAATTTTCAACTGGCAGAATAATGGCGATCGTAAAAACTTTTTAAGGTGAGGTAGACTTACCCTTTTGGTGATTGGCTCCACTCCACTTCTTCAAGCAAACATGGTGGGTCATAGATTACCGAAAAGATGAACAATCTCTACCATCAAATCAATTGGATTTACTTAAGCTTGATGTATTAGAATTTTTTCACCAGGATGAGCTAGAAGATGTGAAGTAAAGACAATGGTAGTCATTCAAGTCATTATGATCATAGGAATTTAAATTTCCGTAACTCCTCCGCTCCTAACAATAAAGGAGGACAGGAAAGAAGCAGAGCAAACTGCCAATTTGTCAGTGGAGTGGTAGTGAAAATAGCTTGGAGAGAAGGAAAATACATTAAAGACAAAATTAACATCCATTCCGTGGCAATGCCAATCCAAATTAAGGGATTACTAAACCAGCCTAACTTGAAGGCAGAAGTGCGTTCTGAGCGGCAAGCAAAAACATTTCCATCTTGACAGGCCACAATCACTGCTAGGGTCATGGTGGTGGCCTGGGCATAGATAGCCATTAAAATTGGATCTGCTGTGTGATGGAGAATACTTGTCGTAACGGCTTGTAACTCAGCTAATCCGTAACCGTAACTTCCCCAAACTAAGAAAAATCCGGCCATGCCCAAACCCGCTTCAATTATGCCTAGAAAGCAGTAAGCTCTTAACAATAAAGCACGATCTAATAGGGCTTGATTTTTTTGGCGGGGAGGCAATTTCATCGTTCCGACTTCAGCTTTTTCTATACCCAAGGCTAAGGCCGGAACCATGTCCGTTCCTAAGTCAATGGCTAGAATTTGCATAATTAGTAATGCGGGGGGAATGTTGAGGAAAATCATTGCTAAAAATGGTACTAACTCCGCTACATTGGAAGCCAAAATGTAAGTTATAAACTTGCGGATGTTTTGATAAACTGTGCGGCCTTCTTCCACTGCGCTGACAATGGTGGCAAAATTATCGTCGGTAAGCACAATATCCGCCGCTTCCCTGGCCACATCGGTCCCGTTTAAGCCCATGGCAATGCCAATGTTGGCCGCCCGCAATGCCGGAGCATCATTGACCCCATCCCCCGTTACCGCCACAATCTGCCCCAAGCCCTGATAAGCTTGCACTAAGCGTAGTTTTTGTTCCGGGGCCATGCGGGCAAAGATAAGACCAGAACGATATTTTAAAATCTGTCGCAGTTGGGCATCGGACAAATGGGTTAGCCCATCCCCAGTCACTACCCGTACTTTTTCCTTGACTAGACCAATACTTCTGGCGATCGCCTCTGCGGTGAGGCCATAGTCCCCAGTGACCATGGTGATAGCAATACCGGCCCCATGACAACGGGCGATCGCCTCAGGCACTTCTGGCCGAGGAGGATCAAACATGGCCACTAAACCCACGAAAATTAATTGTTGCTCTAGGGTTTGGGGTGATGCTTCTAGTAAATTTTCATGGTCGGCCCGAACCGCCAAGCCCAATACTCGAAAACCTTCCTTGGCGTAGTGATCATTGGCCTCCGTAATTATTTGGCGATCGCCGGAGGTTAGTTCGGTCACCTGTCCGGCTTTTAAAATGGATTGACAACAGCGCAACACCTCCAGGGGAGCACCTTTGGTAAAAGCCAAATTTTCCCATGGCAAATCATTTCTGCCGGAAGTAAGGAAAGGCAAATTTTCCCCAGCCTTTTGCCAATCCAAAACCACCGTCATCATCCGTCGTCGGGAATCAAAGGGCACTTCCCTGCGCCGGGGATAATCTTGCTGGAGTTGTTCTAAATCAAAATCTGCCTTCAGAGCGGCCACCAATAATGCCGCTTCCGTGGGGTCTCCCATTTCTTGCCAACGGCTGGAACCGGAAGGATGAATCAAATGGGCATTGGAACAAAGAGCGGAACCAATGAGCAGTAATTTAACCTGTTGCTTTTCATCTTTACCTGGGGGAAAGGTAATTTTGCCCGTGCTGGGATCATAGCCTTCCCCTGGCACCGTTAAGGTTTGGCCATGGTTCGTTGCCGGAATCCAAAGAGAACGAACGGTCATTTCATTTTTAGTTAAAGTTCCCGTTTTATCTGTACAAATAACTGTAGTGGCACTGAGGGTTTCCACCGCCGATAATCGCCGCACCAAAGCATTACGTTTGGCCATCCGTTGTACCCCCATGGCCAGGGATAAAGTCACCGTGGGCAACAAACCTTCTGGCACTAGGGCAACAATAATGCCAATGGCAAAAATGAAACTTTCCTTTAATTCCAGATGGGTCACCAGGGACGCCAACACAAACACCAAAACTCCCATGCCAACGGCAATCAGGGTAATTACCCGCACAATCTGGCTAATTTGGACTTCCAGGGTGCTGGGTTCCCGCTTAACATTGGTGGTGAGATGGGCCATATGGCCAAATTCCGTTTCCGCTCCGGTGGCATAGACAACCCCTACTCCCCGCCCCGTGGCAATGGTGGAACCGGCTAGGACTAAATTGCGAATTTCCTGGGCTTTAACCGGGTCTTGCAGTGCCCTTTCCCCCCCATGGACTAAAACTTGACCGCCCCGTTTAGGCACAACTTCTCGAATTTGGGCCGATTCGGCAAAACGAGCTACGGGTAAGGATTCCCCCGTCATCACCGACACATCAACGTATAAACTATCCGCTGAAACTAAGCGCAAATCCGCCGATACCCGATCGCCTTCTTCCAATTGCACCACATCCCCCCGCACTAATTCCCTAGCCAGAACAGACTGTAAAGTGCCGTCCCGATAAACTTTTACCTGGGCTGGGAGAACTTTCTTGAGGGTCGCCAGGGCTTTTTCGGCCCGAAATTCCTGACTAAAACTAAATAAACCATTAATCCAAATCACCGCCCAAATGGCCCAGCCCAACTGCGGCGTACCGGAAACAAAAGCCAGAATGCCCGCCACCCAGAGCAATAACGCCATGAAATGGGTCATCTGATCAACAAAACGCAACCATAAAGGTCGTTGTACCGGTTCCGCCAGCTCGTTCAGTCCATAGCGTTGCAATCTTCGGGCCGCTTCCTCGCCGGATAAACCTTGGGGACTCGTCTCCAACCTTTCGTAAACCGCTTCTGGGGCAATAGACCAAACCGTGGTGGAGGAATTCATCGGTGCAACAAAGATGGTTTTCCATCCCATTAGGTATGATTCCCAATCTTACAAAGATTCAAACTTAACTGTTGTCGCCTAAAAAGTTGTCTCTAATTTATGGCAATGGCCCAATGCGGGATAGGAGCGATCGCCTTTGTAAATGAAGACTGATCAATTCGTCTGCGCCCAAGCTACCGATAATCAGGGCGGCAAACAATGATCCCATTCTATTGGCCGGGGTGGATAACACCAGAATGGCGATCGCCAGGGCGAGGAAAAATAGACCAAAAAAAGATCTGATTACCAACTCCTGTTTTGATCTGGTAACTTGTTGGCCGGCGTTTTTTTTCATTGGCGCAATTCCCCCGTAAAATCAGCCCTAGGTGATAACAAAATTGACTAATTTACCCGGTACGACAATTACCTTTTTAATCGTTTTCCCTTCCAAATAACGTTGGGCTAAATCAGAATTACGGGCCAATTCTTCCAACTGGGTTTTATCCGCACTGGCGGGAACAGTGATAGTTCCCCGAGTTTTGCCTAGCACTTGAATGACCAACGTAATTTCATCTAATACTAGGGCAGTGGGATCCACCTGCAACCAAGCCTGTTGGTGAATGGAGTCAGTACGACCCAAACGATGCCACAATTCCTCCGTCAAGTGGGGCGCAAAGGGAGCAAGGAGTAACAGCAGGGTTTCAATGCCTTCTTGGTAAACGGGAAAAGAAATCAAATCCGTCGCCGCAATTAGGGCATTACTGAGTTTCATCATTTCGGAAATAGCGGTGTTGAACTGGTAATCGTCGTTCAAATCCTCCGCCACTTCTTTGATTGCCCCATGGATAGCCCGCCGTAAATCTTTCTCCGCTTTAGTTAAAGGCTCGTTGGTCACTAAGGTTTCGGGGCGCACCGCGAAGCGGATCCCTGCGGGATCGCCAATGTAATCGGTTACTAAGCGCCAAACCCGATTGAGAAAGCGGAATTGACCTTCCACGTCCGCATCGTCCCATTCTAAATCCTTCTCTGGAGGGGCTTTGAAAAGGATAAACATCCGGGCGGTGTCGGCACCATATTTAGCCAACACTTCTTGGGGATCCACACCGTTAAATTTGGATTTAGACATTTTTTCGTAGAAAACCTGTAGCGGTTCCCCACTGTCGGGGTCCTTTGGATCCTTGGGATCAATTACCTGTTGTCCCGTTTGCAAATCCTTGGCCGGCACATATTTGCCCGTGGTGGGATTTTTGTAGGTAATACCCTGCACCATGCCCTGGGTTAACAATTTTTGGAACGGTTCTTTGACGGGAATTAACTGGCGATCGGCCAAAACTTTGGTGAAAAAGCGGGAATAAAGCAAATGTAAAATGGCGTGTTCAATGCCCCCCACATACTGGTCTACCGGCAACCAGTGGGCAACTTTTTCCCCATCAAAGGGCAACTCAGTGTTTTGGGCATCGGCATAACGCAGAAAATACCAGGAAGAATCAATGAACGTATCCATGGTGTCCGTTTCCCGCCGGGCTGGTTTTCCACAACTGGGACAGGGCACGTTAATCCAATCCTCTAATTTCGCTAGGGGAGAAGGGCCACGACCGGAAAATTCCACATTATCTGGCAACTCCACCGGCAAATCCTTGGTCGGTACGGGCACTGCTCCACAGTCATCGCAATGAATGATGGGAATGGGACAGCCCCAATATCGTTGTCGAGAAATCAACCAATCCCGCAGACGATATTGCACTTTGGCCCGACCATAATCATTATCTTCAGCGAATTTAATAATGGCCTGTTTTGCTTTGGGGGAAGCCATACCGGTGAATTGAGCTGAATTAACCATCACCCCCGCTTCGGTATAGGCCACCGTCAAATTCACATCACTGTTATCGGCATCGTCGGGAATAATCACCACTTGCATGGGCAAATTATTATCCTGGGCAAATTTGAAATCCCGTTGATCGTGGGCGGGAACCCCCATCACTGCGCCGGTGCCGTATTCGTATAGAACATAATCGGCAATCAAAATGGGAATTTCTTCTCCGTTGAAGGGATTGATAGCAATGCCACCGGTTTTAACACCACGCTTGGGTTTATCCTCCGCTGTCCGTTCAATTTCACTCTCTTTGGCCACCATGGCGACAAACTCATCCACTGTGCCCTGTTGTTCTGCTGTGGTAACCACCTTGGTTAAAGGATGTTCTGGGGCTAAAACCACGTAGGTAACGCCGTAAACCGTGTCCGGGCGGGTGGTGAAAACAGCAATTTTTTCCTGACTATCCTTGATGGGAAATTCCAAATAAGCCCCCACGGATTTGCCAATCCAATGGGACTGCATCAGTTTGACCCGTTCTGGCCAGCCCGTTAATTGCTCTAAATCATTCAGTAAAGCTTCGGCGTAGTCGGTGATTTTTAAGAACCATTGCCGCAATAATTTACGCTCCACCATGGCCCCCGATCGCCAGGAGCGGCCTTCACTATCGACCTGCTCATTGGCCAGAACTGTTTGATCAATGGGGTCCCAATTAACGGTGGCTTCTTTTTGGTAGGCCAAACCAGCTTGGAAAAATTCCAAAAACAACCATTGGGTCCAACGGTAATAATCGGGGGCACAGGTGGCCACTTCCCGTTCCCAATCGATGGAAAGCCCCAACTGTTGCAACTGGGCTCGCATCTGGGCAATATTTTTTTCTGTCCACTGCTTGGGGGGAATACCCCGCTCAATGGCTGCATTTTCCGCCGGTAAACCAAAGGCATCCCAACCCATAGGATGCAACACCTGGTAACCCTGCATCCGTTTTAACCGAGCAATGACATCGGTGATGGTGTAGTTGCGCACATGGCCCATGTGGAGGTTCCCGGAAGGATAGGGAAACATGGACAGGGCATAAAATTTAGGCAGATCAGAGGCGATCGGTGTTTTGTCCAACCCCCATTCAGCCCAGCGTTGTTGCCATTTTTGCTCGATTTCACCAGCGTTGTATGGGGATGCCACGACGACCAAGATCTCCTAAGCCCAGTTGATTACAGGCTTGTTAGTATACCATTCTGACTTGGGCCCAAGGTTGTCTGTTAACCATCCTAGACCAGTGACCACGTAGAGATTGAAATTTGCGATTATGGAAACTATTCAATTCAACATACGCCAGACAATTATTGTCGCAATTTTAGTGCTTTACATTGGTAAATATCTCACTAAAAAAATTAAGTTTTTGCAGAGTTTTAATATTCCCGATGCCGTTTCCGGTGGAGTGCTAGCTTCCCTGTTTTTTGGTCTCATCTACGGTATTTTTCGCACAGAAGTAGCTTTCAATTTTCCGATTAGGGATGCTTTTTTAATTATTTTCTTTACCTGCATTGGTCTATCTTCCAAGTTAAAAGTCCTACTCCAGGGCGGCAAACCCCTATTGATTCTTTTAGCAACAGCGGTGAGTTTTTTAGTAATTCAAAATTTTGTCGGGGTGGGTATGGCTTCCCTATTGGGGCAGGCGTTACCAGTGGGTTTACTCTCCGGGTCCATTTCCCTGAGTGGTGGCCATGGCACGGCGATCGCCTGGTCTCCGGTTTTTTATGATAACCACGGCATCCGTAATGCTTCGGAAATTGCCATAGCCTGTGCCACTTTTGGGCTGGTGTTCGGGGGCATTGTGGGAGGCCCCATCGCCAAATTTTTAATTATCCGCAATAAGTTAGAACCGGATTGTGACACTAAAGATTTGACCATTGGCATCCGGCGAGATCAGGACAATGTGCAAATTGATTACAACACCATGCTCCACACCATTTTAGTCATTGGCGTTACCATCGGTCTTGGCTATGAAATTAACGATCTGGTTGCTAAGTTGGGGTTAATGTTGCCGGCCTTTGTTTCCTGTTTACTGGCGGGGATCGTGCTCACCAACACCATTCCCCTCGCTTTTAAAAAATTCCCTTGGCCGGCGGAAACCCCTTCCCTCGCCCTGATTTCCGACGTTAGTTTGGGACTATTCCTGGCCATTTCCCTGATGAGCCTGCAACTCTGGACCTTAGCCGACATTGGCGGAGTGATCGCCCTGATCCTCCTGGTCCAATTCATGGCCACAGTGCTCTACAGCATTGCTGTTGTTTTTCCCCTCATGGGGCGTGACTACAACGCAGCGGTAGTTTGCTCCGGTTATTCCGGTTTAACCCTGGGGGCCACCCCCACGGCGATCGCCAATATGACCGCAGTGACGGAAAAATTCGGCGCCGCTCCCCAGGCTTTCATCGTTGTACCCTTGGTGGGGGCCTTCTTCATCGACATTGCCAATGCCTTTGTGATCCAGCAATTTCTCAATTTTCTTGGCTAGATCTATTGTGAAAAAAAGAGGGATGAGGCGCATTATTAACGGACAGCAACAGCCACCCCAACCCGCAGGCTAGAGTGGACTCAGTTGCCAAAACATGACATGATTCCGTTGGAGCTGAGCTCCTTGGACAGGAATGGAAGCGAAAACAGACCACTTCTTCCCCCAGTTCAGGTAGAGTTTTTCCCCAGAACCTAATCTGGAGTCAACTTGCTAAGAGAGACCAGCCCGGACAAAACCAATACTATTGCCTAGAAACCGCTCAGTTAACGAGTTCCAGCGCCTACAGGAGTTTTGGTGCTAGGGGTGGGTAGTTGATACTCCCGCAGACTGGGGAATAGAAAATGATTCTCTTCCACATACTGGGCCCCAAACAGTCCCTTCTCGGCCCAAAAATATCGATCAGTAGTGTGCTCATTTCGTTTTACAATGAGCAAGGCCGGGGGCTGAATTTCGTTAGCTTGGATGTAGCGACGAGCGGCCGTGACAGGCTTATCCTCGCCGCTTTCAATATTAAACTGAGGAACAAGCTCCAAAATCTTACGACCTTCTTGACGACGACGACTCTTCCGTTTGCGTTTACGTGCCAACCCAGTTACCTCCTATTTCAGCTATATGCTGTAATGATAGTTACAAAAGCCGTGCCGATTATATCCGGTCTAATTCTAAATATCAAGCCCCTCAAGCCCTTGCGGCGCTAAGGGGATCGCTGATTCTAAACACCATTTAGGTAGGGTTTCACCCCCTAAAACTGCCCCCTAGGGCCATAAGTAGACCAATTCAAATCTTAATATTTCTTAACATTTCTGGGGTCTAGCCCCACCACAAGCCCCATGGCCGGTTCCATCTCATCAATGTATTCCCCCAGTGCTGGGTTAATTTCCCTTTGTCAGTCACAGGTTCGGCTTTTGCAACAGGGATTGCGGGTGGACTGGTGCGGCGTTTATCTAAATCAAGAAGAAACGGAACAGGGATTGGTGCCGCTGGTGGTTTCCCATGGTTCAACGCTGGTTGAGTCAGAAAGTTATGGGTTAATAAGTCTACCACAAGGAGAGGTGTCTCCCCCGATGGACGATTTTTCTTTGCCGGCAGTTCCCGTGGGGGTAGGCCAGTTAAGTCGTCGTAGTCGTTTGGAACCTCCTCCCTTCGATGCAGATAAGCGCTTGGTTTTACCTTTGGTTTATGGGGAGGAAATGGTGGGGCTGTTGGTAATTCACCGCAGTCAGGGCCAGTGGCATGGGGAGGAAATGATGCAGTTGGAGGCGATCGCCAAATCCTTAGCGGTGGCCTGCCTATTGGACCAACAACAGGATTGGTATCGCCAGGCTTGGGAGGAACAAAATCAACAATACCAGTGGGAGCGACAACATTGGGCTGACCTCTTGCACCAACTCCGCAATCCCCTCACTGCCCTAAAAACTTTTAGTAAGCTACTGCTCAAACGTTGGCACGGGGACAACAAAAGTCAACAGGTGGTGGAAGGCATTGTCCGCCAAGGGGAACACCTCCAGGAATTGTTACAAAGCTTTGAAGCAAGTCAATCCCAAGGCCCCGAAGCCGTGCCCCTGTTGTCAAGTTCCCCAGTGACCACAATTCAGGTTTTGCCCCCGGCGGACCGGGTGGAAACTATGCCTCTGGCCAATTTTTCCCTAGGGGAGGTTTTGCCTCCCATTTTGCTGGCCCATCAGGCGATCGCCGCCGAGAGAAATATCACTTTAACAGCCCAAATTGCTTTGATTGATACCGTGGTGATGGCTAACCGTTTAGCTTTGCGGGAAGTGGTTAATAATCTTTTGGACAATGGGATTAAATACACTCCCAATGGTGGCCTCGTAGAAGTTAGTCTTGCCTTAGAAAAAGTGTCATCTTCCGGAATGGATTGGGCCACATTGGCGATCGCCGACACGGGTTATGGCATTCCCCCGGAGGATCAACAGAAAATTTTTGAGCGTAATTATCGTGGTGTTCAGGGCCGAGGCTCCATTAATGGCACTGGTTTGGGTTTGGCGATCGTGGCGGATTTGGTAGCCCAGATGGGGGGCAAAATCACCGTCACTAGCCCCAACGGTTTATCTCGCGACCCAGACCAACCAGGCTCAACTTTTACCCTCTGGTTACGCTCTGGAGAACAAGTGTAATCAGGATTAACAGTTAAATTGGCCCAAAGATTTCCGAGAGTTTCAGATAGATAACGATATGGCGGTGATGGTTATTTCACAAGTACGGTGGGCAAACATGGGGATGAAAATACGGTCACCAAATATGTGCAAAAACAAGGAAAGGACTATTTGCGGCTACATCAAAACTTTCAACTAAGTCTCTTCTAAATTCTTTCGATACCCCGATGCTTGCGGCGGGGTTATTCATTCCCGATGCGAATCCCTTACGAAAAAGCAATTGAGAATCTTGACCTGCTGGCCAATCTGCGTATATTCGATCCAATCGTGATCGGAACGCCGCCGCTTGGAATTGATGTGTCCAACAGCGATATCGACATTGCTTGTTATTGTGACGATCTTGACCGATTCGCAGGATTCGCAACGCGTCAGTTTGAATCTCAAGATGGCTTTCAAATTCGACACGGAACTTTTCAAAATCATGAATCCATCATTGTTCAGTTCAATGCGTTTGAATGGGACGTTGAGATTTTCTGCCAGCCAATTCCGACAAACAAACAGTGGGGCGTACGGCATTTTCGGGTTGAACAGCGGTTGCTGGCTTTGTCTCCTAGTCTAAAATCAACCGTGACGGAATTGAAACGTTCTGGCTTGAAAACCGAACCTGCGTTCGCCAAAGCTCTTGGATTGGCTGGTGAGCCTTACGTGGCAATCCTTGGGCTCGAGCAAACCGACGACCGTGAATTGTTGGCATTAACTGCTACTTGCAAGTCTCTCGCCGCCTCCACAACTTCACCGTTGGGCGATCGCCTTAAACCCTAGGGGGATAGATGGGTTAGATTTGTGAAAGTAGAATGGCCTTTTGCCTTGCTCAACCATTGCCTAAGTCCTGGCGAGCTGGGAAATGGTCGCTTGCTTTTAAGACTTATGTAACCTTGTTAGACCAAAGGTAAATCGGGTTTCCCGTTACGAAATCTCTCCATTTGAACATATTAGTCAGTTTCCCTGTCAATCATTTCTTTCTCCATGACCCCGTCCCCTGCTGCTCCCCCGTCTGATAATGATTGGCGCTTGTTATTGCGTCTGCTTCCTTACGTCAAGCGCTATCCCAAGGAACTGGCGGCGGCGTTAGTTTTACTGATTCCTGTGGCTTTTTCTGGAGCAGTGCAACCCCTAATCATTGGGCAAGCAGTTTCCCTGTTGCGGGAGGAACCAGCCTGGGGCTTTTTGGATGCCATGCCATTGGATAGGGCCTTACATACCCTAGTGATTATCTTGGCAGTCACCATTGTCATTCGGTTGCTATTTTTGGGGTTACAGGGCTTTATTGTGCAAAAAATGGGGCAGGAAATTACCGCCGATGTGCGTCAGGATTTATTTGAACATGTCACTTCTTTGTCGGTAAACTTCTTTCACCGTACCCCTGTGGGCCGTTTGGTAACCCGTATCACCAGTGACGTGGAGGCATTAGGGGAAGTATTTGCCAGTGGGGCGATCGGTGTGGTCAGTGACATTGTCTCCATTCTGGCTATCATCGTGACTATTTTTTGGGTGCAATGGCAGTTGGCCCTGCTACTGGTGGGGATGTTGGTGCCGGTGACTGTGTTGATTATTTATTTCCAGCAACAATATCGCAAAGCTAACTACCAAGCTCGGGAAGAGTTATCCCGCCTTAATTCCCAGCTTCAGGAAAATGTGGCCGGTATCAATGTGGTGCAATTATTCCGTCGGGAAGAGTTAAACAGTCGTTCCTTTCGTCGCGTGAATGAAAAATATCGTCGGGCAGTGGATAAAACTATTTTCCATGACTCTGCTGTGTCGGCCACCTTGGAATGGATCAGTTTAGTGGCGATCGCCGGGGTGCTGGGTTTGGGGGGCTGGCTAATTTTGCGGGATAATCTGGAATTTGGGGTGTTGGCGGCGTTTATTCTGTACGGACAACGGCTATTTAATCCCCTGCGACAGTTTGCGGATAAATTCACCATGTTTCAATCGGGCTTTACGGCGATCGAGCGCATTGGGGAATTAATGGAAGAACCGGTAGAAATCAAAGATCAAGCGGTGATTACCCCCATTGAAATCAATGGTGCTTTGCGGGGTAGCCATGGGGAAATTTGCTTTGAAAATGTTTGGTTTGGCTATAAACCAGACGAGTACGTGCTGAAAAATTTAAACTTCACCATCAAACCCGGGGAAAAAGTCGCCCTAGTGGGGCCAACGGGGGCAGGAAAAAGTTCGATTATTCGTCTACTGTGTCGCCTGCACGATCCCTCCCGGGGTCGCATTTTAGTCGATGGCATTGATATTCGAGAACTGTCCCAACAGCAACTGCGCCGTTTTATTGGCGTCATTCTCCAAGATAGTTTCCTCTTTGCCGGGGACGTGAAACGGAACATTACCCTAGGGGAAGAATACAGCCTGGAAGAAGTGCAACGGGCAGCCCAATTAACCAGCGTCGATCGCCTGATTGAAGAATTACCCCAGGGTTACCACACCCAATTACGGGAACGGGGTAGTAATTTGTCAGGGGGACAAAAACAGTTACTAGCCTTTGCTCGGGTGGCCATTCGGGAACCCTATGTATTGGTGATGGATGAAGCCACTGCTAGCCTAGATGTCCGCACTGAAGCGGATATTCAAGCGGCTTTGTTACATTTGCTCCAGGATCGTACTTCCATCATCATTGCCCATCGCTTATCGACCATTCGCAATGTAGACCGCATTTTCGTGCTCAAACACGGGGAAATTGTGGAAACTGGCAACCATGACCAACTATTAGACCTCAAGGGGCTTTACGCTAGTTTGTACCAGTTACAAATGCTGGGGGGCTAATTATCCTACCGGGAATCTCCCTGGTATCATCATTGGTACATCACTAACTTTGCTGACAGATTTTCTGATAAATTCAGCGCAATTGTCTAATCATTGTCATGGATATGAAATTTTTCATCCTTTGCCGACCATTAATTTCATTTGGCCTGGTCAGTACGATTTCCCTGGCTCTGCCTGCTACGGCCCAAGGCGACCAAAATTCTGGCAATCAGTGGGACGGGCAAATTGATCTGCCCGATCGCCAAATGTTTGCCGTTGTCCCTTTTACAGAACTTCCCCAACGGACATTTTGGCAATGGTCTAATCTCAATACACTTACTAGTCCAAATCAACTCATCCAACAGTTCTACGGCCAACCTTTGTTGCCCCAGCAGTTAGGGGAAGGGAATTTCGGTTGTTTCCGCTCCAAGAGTGCGACGGCCACTGTGGTTGGCGATAATTCCGTCGCTGTTTTGCTCACCCAAATGGGTAGTTGTGATGATTCCGTTAGTGGGCACCAAACCAGGGTAGATTTTATCCCCATTGGCGATCGATGGCAGGTGAATTGGGTCGGGGAAAGGAGCCATTGTCGGGCGCGTTTCTGGGCGGAACCAGGGCAACTCTGTCCATAGCTTTTTTCTGCTTAAAAGAGGGTAAGTGCCGCTGAATATTACTATGAAATTCCTTTTGGTTGCCCAAATTTTGCTGTTTGGACTAACGGGAGAAGCTGTTAAGGGTAGTAATCACATCGGCCATATTGTTGGCCAACATAGCAGGGGTATTGAGCACTAAGCCTGGAAATTCTTGACTGGCCATCAATCCATTGTCGTCGGGACTCAGGCGTTCATATTTTCCATTCACTAGCACAAACCAATCAATTTCCCGGTCGATGGTGCGCCAAACAATGTACTCTTTCACCCCATGGTTTTCGTAAACTCGTTTTTTGCTATGGAGGTCGTAGGAAGCAGTGCTGGCGGCAATCTCCACCACTAACTCCGGGGCACCGCTGATGTAGTCATCTTCATCTATCTGGGCATTCCCCCCTAAGCGAAAAAGAATAGCATCAGGTTGAAGTTCGTTTTCATCGTCTAACCGCACAGTGGCCTCAATACTAACCGCTAGTCCAGTTCTTTGGGCTTGGTAAGTTATTAGCCAACCAATGATTTGACTATGGGGTTGACCATGGTAAGTGTGACGGAGGGGAGAAGCCACGTGGACGATTCCTTCAATTAGCTCAGCTTTTTTGATTCGAGATTCAGCATAAATTCGCTCAAACTCTTGACGATTGAGGTGATCGCCATTTTCAAGAATGGCAACTCGGGTGGGAGAATTGGTGGTGACCATGGGGGAATGCGCCATAATTTCCGTTTTTTCCATCATAGTCACCCTGGTTGAATGCTTAAGTTTGGGGATTGTTATTGATCTGGCTAAACATGGGAGAAAGGTACGCTACCAGGGCACCCAGGCTAAAGCCCATTAAATTGCGGAACAGAGGCAAAAAATCACTGGTGCGGGTGACAACGGGGCCAATACCAAAGGCAATGACCAGAATTCCCCACAGAGGCGACATAATCAACACCCATTGCCACGCAAAGGTCTGATTCGGCGATCGGGGAATGGCCGCAAAGCCAAAAATCAATCCCCCCACAATGGAAGTTACCAAGGTTAAAATCCACTGTTCCCTGGGCAGTCCAGGCACCACATTACAACCACCTTTGAGCAAACAACCTTTAACTGTTTCCAGCGCTTCGGTGATAGCTAGATTTTCGCCATTATCTCGAATGTAGTACATATTGCCGAAACGAGCCTGCATCTCAATCCAAAAGGTGCGGGGCATCAACTCATACACTTCATCCCCGATACTAAAGGCTAATAAATTTCCCCCCCTTGCATCAGCCACCAATAAAATACTTTTGTCGTCTAGGCCCCAAAAAGGAATCACCGCCCGCCCTGGACTCCGGTCGTACTGGGTTAACACCCGCAATTTCCATCCCGTTTCTACTTCAAAACTATTTAGATCGTCGATTAACTGAGCTTCTTGGATTTCCGGTAAAAAGTTGGCGAGATCCACCACGGGAGTTTTTTCCTTCGGCAACAACTCAGGATTATTCACCGCCTGGGCCGGGCTCGCCGGGCCCCACCACAGCATTAAAGATAAACTAGCGGCCAAAAGCCAGACAAAATTTTTGCTGAAACGGGTAGCAGAGGACGGCAAATGGACAGCCATAGAGTTTTTCTTTAAGTTTCTTCACAGTTGTTTA
The DNA here is from genome assembly GCF_014698595.1 of Synechocystis sp. FACHB-908. NCBI lineage: Bacteria > Bacillati > Cyanobacteriota > Cyanophyceae > Synechococcales > Merismopediaceae > Synechocystis > Synechocystis sp. FACHB-908. Next base: position 211,726 of record NZ_JACJTH010000035.1, read on the forward strand.
CCTTATTTTAAGGTATTGCCTCCGTTAAATTTTCATACCGGCTGATCTTTTCTGGACAAAAAAAAGCCCCCTAACAATCAGGAGAGGGGACAGTGAGGAGTTTTAAGCTTGGGGGCGAGGGACTAGCTCAGGAGAGTTTTAGCTTTGGCCAGCACATTATCAACGCTGAAACCAAATTTCTCGAGGCAAACCCCGCCGGGCGCCGAGGCACCAAATGTTTCAATACTAACTGTATCTCCTTCCGTGCCCACATATTTGTGCCAACCAAAGTTGGTGGCGGCTTCTACGGAAAGGCGTTTGGTGACAGCCTTTGGCAACACTGACTCTTTGTAGGCGGCATCCTGGGTTTCAAACAGTTCCCAGGAAGGCATGGAAACTACCCGGACTTTCTTGCCTTGAGCGGCTAACTTTTCAGCAGCAGCCACACAAAGTTGTACTTCGGAACCCGTACCTATCAAGATTAACTCAGGAACACCTTCAGAATCAACAATGGTATAGGCACCTTTGGCCACGGCATCAATGGAAGTTCCAGGCAAATTGGGTACCGCCTGCCGGGTCAAGGATAACAGGGTGGGGGCATTTTCCTTCGCTTTGGCGATCGCCACTTTGTAGGCACCGGAGGTTTCATTGCCATCGGCGGGACGAATCACAGTCAAGTTGGGAATAGCCCGGAGGGAAGCCAGCACTTCAATGGGTTGGTGGGTGGGACCATCTTCCCCTTGACCAATGGAGTCGTGGGTCATGACCCAAATTACCCCTGCCTCGGAAAGGGCCGAAAGGCGAATGGCGGCCCGCATGTAATCGGTGAAAATTAGGAAGGTAGCACCGAAGGGTAGTAACCCAGAACCGTGGAGAGCAATACCGTTACAGATAGCCCCCATGGCATGTTCCCGTACCCCAAAGTGGACGTTACGGTTTTGATAAGCTCCTTTTTGGAAATCCCCAGAGCAGTGAAGTTCCGTTAGGTTGGAGTGGGTTAAATCCGCCGAACCACCAATTAACTCTGGTAATACGGGGGCCAACGCATTGAGACATTCCTCGGAATATTTCCGGGTGGCCAAACCCTTTTGATCGGGGGTAAAGCTAGCTAGGGTTTTGTCCCAACCTTCCGGTAAAGCACCGCTCAGTTGCCGTTCAAAGGCGGCCGCTTCAGTGGGATATTTGGTTTTGTATTGGGCAAAGGCTTGGTTCCATTCCGCTTCGTAGCTGGCTCCCCGTTCAATGGCTTTGCGAGTGTAGTCCAACACCTCCTGGGGCACTTCAAAGGGAGCATAATCCCAACCCAAGTTTTTGCGGGTGGCGGCCACTTCATCAGTGCCCAAAGCAGCCCCATGGATGCCCGCGGTATCGGATTTATTGGGCGCACCGTAACCAATGATGGTGGTGACTTTGATCATAGAAGGTTTATCGGTTACGGCCTTGGCTTCCTCAATAGCCTTGGCGATCGCCGCCAAATCGGTATTGCCATCTTCGACATGGAGCACGTGCCAACCGTAGGCTTCAAAACGCTTGCTCACATCTTCGGTGAAGGCCACATCGGTGGAACCATCAATGGAAATATGATTGTCATCATAGAGGGCGATTAATTTACCCAAACCCCAATGCCCTGCAATGGAAGCGGCTTCCCCGGAAATACCTTCCATATTGCAACCATCCCCCAGAATCACATAGGTGTAATGGTCCACAATGGTGGCATCAGGCTTGTTGTAGGTGGCAGCCAAATGGGCTTCCGCCAGGGCTAAACCCACACCATTGGCAATGCCTTGACCCAAGGGGCCGGTGGTGACTTCTACTCCAGCAGTGAGAAAATTCTCCGGGTGACCGGGGGTAGAAGATTCCCATTGACGGAACTGTTTAATGTCTTCGATGGTCACACTGTCATAACCCAGCAGATAGAGCAGGGCATACTGCAACATGGAGCCATGGCCGGCGGACAACACAAAGCGGTCCCGATTGAACCACTTGGGGTTCTTGGGATTGAACTTCATGAACTTGTTCCACAGGGTAAAGGCCATAGGAGCGGCTCCCATGGGCAAACCAGGGTGGCCAGATTTGGCCTTTTCAATGGCGTCAACGGCTAAAAAGCGAATGGCATTAATAGAAAGTTCGTCTAAGGACTGGGTAGCAACGACCATAATGTTTGGAAAAATAAACTAGCAATAATTGGGTCAATATCCACCGGGGGGCGGTAATGGTAGGGGCCAAGGCAGGCCAAATTGCTACCATCTTCCCACGGTTCGGGAAATTTTTCGGTGGGCTATTGATATTTTTTGAAAGCTAAGGTGACGTTATGGCCACCAAAACCAAAGGAGTTGGATAGGGCTACATCCACTATTAAAGCCCGACTCTGCCCCGGCACATAATCCAAATCACACTCAGGGTCGGGGTTCTCCAAATTAATGGTGGGGGGTACCTTATCTTCGGCGATCGCCATTACGGTGGCCACCGCTTCGATACCTCCGGAGCCGCCCAACAAGTGACCGGTCATAGACTTAGTAGAACTAACCGCAATATTGTAGGCATGATTTCCCAACGCCTGTTTAATGGCACGGGTTTCCGTCACATCGTTAGCAGGGGTGCTGGTACCATGGGCATTGATGTAACTGACCATTTCCGGTTTCAATCCGCTGTCTTTTAAGGCCCAGGCGATCGCCCTGGTGGCTCCCCGACCATCCGGCACTGGGGCGGTAATGTGATAGGCATCACAGGTCATGGCATAGCCCACCATTTCCCCATAAATTTTTGCTCCCCGGGCCAAGGCGGATTCCAATTCTTCTAGGATCAAAATGCCCGATCCTTCCCCCATCACAAAACCATCCCGGTCCTTATCGAAGGGACGACTGGCATGGAGGGGATCATCATTGCGGAAAGATAAAGCCCGGGCCGAAGCAAAACCTGCATAGCTCAGCGGGGTAATGGCCGCTTCCGTGCCACCGCAAATCATTGCCTTAGCATAGCCATTTTGCACCAAACGAAACGCATCTCCAATGGCATTGGAACCCGCCGCACAGGCCGTCACCGTACAGTTATTGGGACCCTTGGCCCCTAAGTTGATGGCGGTTAACCCAGAGGCCATGTTGGCGATCATCATCGGGATCATAAAAGGACTGCAACGGCTAGGACCCTTATCCAACAGAATGGTTTGTTGATCTTCCAGTACTTTCAAACCACCAATGCCCGTGCCAATCAATACCCCGATTTCATCGGCATTGAGTTCGTTAATCACCAACTTAGCATCGTTAATTGCCTGTTGACTGGCACAAACAGCAAAATGGCAAAACCGGTCCATCCGTTTAGCTTCTTTGCGGTCAAGAAACTGGGTAGCATCAAAATCCTTTACTTCCCCTCCAAAACGGCAGGCTTGGTCACTAGCATCGAAACGGGTAATGGGGCCAATGCCGTTACGACCCTCCATTAAGCCTTGCCAATAGTCTTGGAGAGTATTACCGATGGGGGTGATGGCTCCCAATCCCGTTACAACAACACGTTTCTTTTCCAAATTTGCCATGGTACTTAATAGATAGAATCGGGGAGGGGACTCCCCTGGAGTTCTCCGCAAAGATACAGCGACGGGGCCAGGGCCTAGCCCGAGGGGCAAACTGATAAACCCAAAACCGGCATTGGGGCAGTCCTAAACAGTGGCTTAAACCGTCCGAGAACTCGGCTCCAAAGATCTATGGGGGGAGTCGGGGCTATGGCCGGAATTTATTTACTTTCGATATGCTCAACGGCTTTGCCCACGGTATCAATGGTTTCCGCCACTTCATCGGGAATTTCAATATCAAACTCTTCTTCCAGGGCCATGACCAATTCCACTGTATCGAGGGAATCAGCCCCTAAATCTTCGGCAAAGGTGGCATCGGGGGTCACTTTGTCAGGATCCACTTCCAACTGTTCCACGACGATTTTTTTTACTTTTTCAAAAATTTCCTGATTCATTACAATACCTTTAACTATAAAAGAAGAGTTTTCGTGCTGGGTCAACGGCCGATCGCCAGCAAAACGGGGGACAGCTTGGGGCTGTCGCAGGGCCGCCTGGTTAGCAATGCGCTCAATTGTTCAGCGTTAACCATCTTAACGGAAAGGTATCCCTTGCACTAGATGCTTCCCCTGTCCCTTGGCCAGAAACATTTGTCAAATAGGGGCTTCTATTCTCCCCAGTGGGGCAAGATTTTTTCTATGTAACTCAACCGGGCCAGGGCAAAGAGAATGGCCTGCCAATTTGGTTGCTGGGTATCTCCTAGGCACAGTAATTGTTCCTGGGGGCAACCGATGCGACCAGGGCTAGACGAAAATGTGAGTGAGGGATCGATGGCCAAAACTTCACTTTTTTTCTCGGGCACAACACAAAATTCATAGCCTTGGGAACGTTTACCATCCTCTGGGCCCATCAATCCATAGACATCGATAACCCCTAGAGGAAATTGGATTTTATCCAAATAATTGGGCACCTTTGCTGTCAGTTCTGGGACGTCAGCGGCGATCGCCATGGGAACGGGAACATATCCATAACCTCCACTAAGGCTGAAGCTGGCTATGGTCAAAATTGCTAAAAAAAGGCGATTTACAGTTGATGCCATATTTTTAGATTAAACTTGGTCATTTACTCGGCGTTCTTAATCCGAGACTTCCGTTTTTTCTTCCTGAGGCCGAATCACTTCCAAATACTGGCTTTCCAACAGAAAAGTGCCTCGGTCAAACTTTACTCCCCAATAGCCAGCCGGTCGACGGTCTACCACCATTCCCTCCGCGGCGATCGCCAATAAATCCGGAGGACGGAGCATGGGCATGGGATCAGCGGTTTTCAAATAGGGGGGACGGGCAATTAAACGAACTGGGGCACCGACAAACAAATCAGCCATATTGGTTCAGTTTAAGGTCAGAGAGGGACACTTCCTTTGAGAAAAAGGCAATTTTCCCAGGGGTAAAACATTAAAACAATTTAAACAATTTATTGCTGTCCCAGTAAATAACTCCGTCGTCGGACCGTGAATGGGTAAAAATGGAAACAACAACATCAAACAAAACTCCACATCAGAGGATAACAACATGGAAGGCAACCTGGAAGTCAGACAACATCTCAACCAAGCGTTAAAGCTACAACTTACTGCGATTAACCAATATTTTCTCCATGCTCGCATGTGCAAAAATTGGGGGCTGAACGCACTTAATCAGTACGAATATAAAGTATCCATCAAGGCAATGAAGCAGGCCGATAGCCTGATCGAGCGGGTTTTATTTTTGGAAGGACTCCCCAATCTCCAAAATTTGGAAAAACTTCTCATCGGCGAGACGGTACCGGAAATCCTGGGCAATGATCTGACCATGAACCAAGGCATTAGGGATGGTTTAGTTAACAGCATTGCCTTCTTTGAAACCCAACGGGACTATGTAAGCCGGGATGTGTTGTCGGAAATTCTTGAAGAAACAGAAGAACAAATTGACTGGTTAGAGTCCCAGCAATGGCTTATCAGTAATTCTGGACTGGAAAATTATCTCCAATCCATGATGGGGGAAGAGTAAACCAAGATATGGTTACTACGGATAGAGCACTTCTCCTGTCATAGTGCCTTCTAAGCTATGAACATAGGCTTGGGCCACTGTTGCGGCTGGTAATCCGTTGCCCAGGGGCATTCCTAGTGAGAGCAAGGTTTCGTTGACCCAGGGAGGACTAACAACGTTAATGCGAATTCCTCTCGGGGCTTCCAATGCCGCTGCCCGCACAAAGCCTTCCAACCCAGCATTGGTGAGACTGACAGCACTGCCCCCGGGAATGGGTTTTTGGGACAAAACCCCGGACGTAACAGTAATACAACCATTGTCCGTCAGCGCCTGTAAACCATAGCGGATCAGATTGACCTGTCCCATGAGTTTACTGCCTATGCAAAATTCAAAATCTTGGTCCGTTAGACCGGCCAGGGGCTTCAACCGAGTTTCCCCTGCTGCCGAAACGATAGCGTTTAATACCCCTACCTGTTCAATCAAAGCCTGGATAGACGCTGGATCAGTGAGGTCTACCGAAAAATGACTGCCCTGGCGACTGGCCTGTAACACTTCGTGTTTACCTTGAAGACTGGTGACAATAGCCTTGCCGATGGTACCGGTGGCGCCAATGATCAGGATGCGCATGGAAAAATCTTGTGGGAGATTATTTTTAGTCCAGTCTGGCACTGTACCACTGTCCCCCGCAACCCACAACAATTCACCATGGGGTAAAAACTCATTAAGCTGCCAATAAAAAACTCCCCCTAATCTGGCCGACTAAGGGGAATCGCAAATTCAGGGTTAAGATTTGGACAAAGTCCGTCAACATCCCCAACCCAACTATTTTTTCCAATGCTTTCTAACGTGTTTCATCATCCCCAGGAACCTAGGGGATACCGTTATTTTTTACCGGCAAAAAAAGCCAAGTGGTAAAGATTCCGGCGCCAAGGATGGCACTGAATCTCCTGCACTACGGCTTCCCCTTCCCAGGAAAGATGGGGGATTTTAACTTCAATGGGGGTTTCTTTAACAGTCACACTCCGCAACATGGTGATGGCGGTTTTATGATCCACCACTAGGGAAATGGATTCTGCACCATTGTGTCCATAGAGGGTCGCGGGAATTAAACCTTCCCGACGCAAAGCTCTAGGATTAACTTTTTCGGGACGTTGTTGACATTCAATGGAAAGGGCCATGGTAATACTCGTAAAAATAATAATCAGGGTTAACAAAGGAAAGGCAATTTTGGGCCACATCAAGCTAGCGGATCGCCGTTGGCATAAAGTAAAGCTCGCTTTGGCCCATGGATGGGGTCTTCGACAATAATTGTCTGATCCCGACTGGCCCCTAGGGAAACAATCGCGATCGGCACCTCCATTAATTCTGCCAGGAACTTCAAGTAGTCCAGGGCCTGGGGAGGTAAATCCTCCAGGGTGCGGCATTCTTCCGTGGAACATTGCCAACCGGGAAGGGTTTTATAGATGGGCTGACACCGAGCAAATTCCGCCGCATTACCGGGGAAATGGTCACAGGTTTTGCCGTCTAGTTCATAGGCGACGCAAACTTTGATTTCCGCTAGTTGGTCCAGCACGTCTAATTTGGTGATGGCCAAACAGTCCAGCCCATTAATACGCACAGCGTAGCGGCCAATGACCCCATCAAACCAGCCACAGCGCCGACGCCGACCGGTCGTGGTGCCAAACTCTGCTCCACGGTCACAGAGATGTTGATTTAATTCTCCATCTAGCTCTGTGGGAAAGGGTCCTTCTCCCACTCGGGTGGTATAGGCCTTAGCCACGCCGATAACTCGGTCAATCATGGTGGGGCCAATGCCAGCACCCACACAAGCTCCCCCCGCAATAGGGTTGGAGGAGGTGACGTAGGGGTAGGTGCCATGGTCTAAATCTAGTAGAGTGCCCTGGGCCCCTTCAAAGAGGATATTTTTTCGTTGATGTATGGCGTCGTAAATTTTTAGGGAACTATCCACTACATGAGGCCGCAGGCGATCGGCATAGGTGGTATATTCGGCGATCACCGTTTCTGGGTCTAGGGGAGGCAGGTCGTAGAGTTTATCTAAAACGACATTTTTATATTCGACGGTCCAAAGCAATTTTTTCCGGAGAATTTCGGGGTTCATTAAATCCACCACCCGAATTCCCATGCGCTCTGATTTATCGGCGTAGGTGGGACCAATGCCTCGCCCAGTGGTGCCAATTTTATGCTCTCCCCTTTTCTCCTCCGACGCCTGGTCTAGGAGACGGTGGAAGGGCATGGTCACATGGGCAGTTTGGGAAATATACAGGCGATCGAGGGAAACATCTAATGCTTCCAATTGGTCAAATTCCTGCAATAGGACTTTGGGGTCAATGACTGTCCCCGAGCCGATGATACATTCTGTATCTGGATAGAGAATACCCGAAGGAATTAGGTGGAGCTTAAAAGTCTGATCGTTAACCACAATTGTGTGGCCTGCGTTTACTCCCCCCTGGGGCCGCACCACCACATCCGCTGATCGACTTAATAAGTCGGTGATTTTACCTTTTCCCTCGTCGCCCCACTGAGCGCCGATAACAATAACGTTAGCCAAGAGCTTTTATTATAAGAAAGTTCACACAAACTATCACTATTGCACTTTTGGGATTTGATGTCAACGCCTAGCGCACTTTTTTTCTGGAGCGCCACCCACGATCTCTTGTTGCTATATCGATTCTGAAAATAAATTCTCGGCGTTCCGTGGTCAATTAGCCCCAATGATCGAGAAGGAGATCCAACTGGGAGGTATTGATTAGACCATACTGCCAAAAAATGACTGGTAGATAGGAGGGCATGGCCTCGGTTTGTTTCAGTCCCCAGGCAATTTGCTCCGCTGACAGTGAAAATTCTTTTTTTAATAGTTGAATAAAATTTTGGGACACTACCATGGACTGCTCCTGGGGCAAGAATTAATTTTTGCTGGCAACTCTAGTAACGACGGTCACTATGCTCAACTCTGATGGCGATCGCCTGGGGGGCGACACTGGGCCGGAGTTGTTGGAATAGGGCGAAACCTAGGACTAGGAAAGCGCAGACGGCAATTAACATACAATTCACTTTGTAAACTTATGTTAACAATCCTATAAGTTTCTCTCATAATCTGCAATGGGGTATTTACCGACCTTGGGCAGAGCTTTCCTAGCCAGCAAAAAAACCAGACCGTGAAAACGCCTGGCTGAAAAAGAATCTAAAAAGTCATTAAGTTAAGGTCTAATTTTCCCGAAGGCAGACCATGGGGGAATCCTAGAGAAAATAAGAAGAAGAAATCCGTTTACCTATTTCTTTTTCTTATCTTGTTTGTCTCCGGTGGTTTTTTCCTTCATGCCATACTTACGCATAAAGCGGTCAACACGGCCTTCGGTATCAATAATCTTCTGGGTACCAGTGTAGAAGGGATGGTTGCCAGACCAGATCTCTACGTTGATTTCTGGCTTGGTGGAACCAACGGTCATAATCACCTCTCCGTTACAGGTGACTTTGGCATCGGGATACCAGGTGGGGTGAATATCAGCTTTGGGCATGGTCAGTCCTAATAATTCCAATAGAGGGGTACGGGTAAATCCAAATCTCCAATTAACGCTTGGAGTACTGAGGCGCTTTACGGGCTTTGTGGAGACCGTATTTTTTCCGTTCTTTCGCTCGGGGATCCCGGGTGAGATAGCCTTCCGCTTTCAAGGGTTGACGATTTTCGGGGGAAAGTTGGCACAGGGCCCGGGCCACACCAAGCTTCACAGCATCAGCTTGGCCGGTTAGGCCGCCACCATGGGCATTAACCAAAATATTGTATTCCCCTTCTAAGCCCAGGGTTTCGAGGGGAGCTTTCAAACTTTGGATGTAGTTGGCAATGCGGTTGAAATAAATTTCCCCAGGCTTGCCGTTAACAATCACTTCCCCCTGACCGGGCACTAGACGTACCCTGGCGATCGCCGCTTTACGACGGCCGGTGCCCCAATAGACGACTTTGTTGCTGGAATCGTTAGCTTGCATTAGTTAGCTCCTGCAGGAATGGTATTGATAACAAGGGTTTCTGGCTGTTGGGCCGCGTGGGGATGGCTCGGGCCAGCGTAGACTTTTAGCTTGGTGAACAACTTACGACCGAGGCTATTTTTGGGCAACATTCCCCGCACAGCACTTTCAACAATTCTTTCCGGTAGACGAACTTGGAGTTTTTCAAAGGTCTCTTCCTTCATCCCACCGGGACGGCCAGAATGGCGACGATACAGTTTTTGCTCCCGTTTTCTGCCGGTAACTTCTATTTTTTCCGCATTAATGATAATGACAAAATCACCGGTGTCCATGTGGGGAGTAAAGGTAGGCTTATTTTTGCCCCGCAGAATGGTGGCCACTTCGGTAGCCAGACGGCCGAGGCGTTGACCTTCGGCATCAATGACGTACCATTTGTGGTCTAGGTTGTCGATGGTTGGTAATACAGTTTTGTTCATAGTTTTCAAAAATACCCCCGCTTAATAACGGGACATAATTATTTGCCTTGCTAATTTGGCTTGGCTAGCCTGTGAATTGCCACAGGGGTTGACTATCAAACCAAAGGGAATCAGGCAAGGGAAAATTTTCATAACCGACCCGTAGTAGGCACAAACCTTTGGCCGGGGCAGCATATTTGACCAGATCTCGCCGCTGATTAACCCAAATATCATTGAAGTCAGTCAGACTGCGTTGTCCAGAGCCCACTTCCGCCAGCATGCCCACCAATAAGCGCACCATGCCATAGAGAAAACCATTGGCTTGGATTTCCAAATAGACCATGGGCCCCCGGCGGTAACATTCAACCCCCTGTACTTCCACCCAGGAATGGCGTCGGGCTGACCCCGCTCGGTGGAAGGCCGCTAGGTGATGTTTTCCTAGCAATGGTTCCATGGCAGCTTGTATGGTCTTCTCCTGGAGGGGAAAACGATAGTAATGCCAACTGAACTGATCGGCGAACAGATTAGGCCATTGATCTGTATAGATGCTGTAACGATACCGTCGCCACAGAGCAGAAAAGCGGGCGTGCCAATGGCTATCCACCGCCGCTGACCCCCTAACTATTATGTCTTGGGGCAAATGACCATTAAGAATTTTACTCCAGCGGTGGGGAGGAATCTGTCCCACTGGGTCGTCAAAATGGGCCACCTGGGCCGCTGCATGGACCCCTGCGTCTGTTCTCCCGGCACCATGGAGAGTGACGGGCTGCCCCACCACCTTGGCGATCGCCAACTCCACTTCCTCCTGGATGGAAGAAAAATTAGGTTGACGTTGCCAGCCATGGAAATGGGTGCCCAGATATTGCATTACCAGAGCAACCCTTTGTTTACCAGCAGACGGAGAAGAATGCATCAATACAAGAAGTCTAACTAGACCAATTCAATCACAGCCATTTCCGCATTGTCACCCCGGCGACGTAGGGTTCTAATAATGCGGGTATAGCCCCCATCCCTGTCTTTATAGCGGCTGGGAGCATCCGCAAACAAAGCGTGGACTGTGGGTTTGTCATACATATAGCCTAGGGCCCGGCGACGGGCGGCCAGGGAACCATCCTTAGCTAGGGTAATCATGCGGTCTACCTCAGAACGCACGGCTTTAGCTCTAGCCTTAGTGGTCTTGATTTGTCCGTGGCGGATTAACTCCGTAGTTAAAGCCCTCAGCAGGGCCTTTCTTTGGTCAGCGGGCTTCCCCAACTGAGGCACTCGACATCTGTGTCGCATGGTAACTGAACTCCTAAAAAATTAACAACAGGGGGTTACTCTAAGGCAAGCAGCAGTAATCAAACCCATTGAGCTTGTTAAGCTTTAGCCTTTTCGTGGGGCAGGGTAATACCCAAACGTTTTTGCAGTGCCTCAATCACCTCCTCTGCGGATTTGAGACCAAAATTCTTGATTTCCAGTAGATCTTCCTGGCTATACTCCAGTAGATCTGCCACGGAATTAATCTGGGCTCGCTTCAGACAGTTATAGGCACGGACAGAAAGCTGTAACTCTTCGATGGGAATTTGACTTTCCGGATTGACCTCGTCCTGGTAATCGCTATGGGCCGCCTCCAGCTCATTGAGATCCTTAAGGGGGATAAAAAGATTGGCAATAATGTCAGATGCTTCCGACAACGCCTCCCGAGGCTGAATACTGCCATTAGTCCAAATGTCTAGAATCAACCGGTCCTTTGGACTCATGCCATCGGCCCGAATGTCTTCCACTGTGTAGTTGACCTTAGTCACCGGCATAAATACCGAGTCAATTTGGAGAAAATCTAGAGATGAATTCTCATCCTTGCCCCGCTCGATAACTCGATAACCTACGCCGCGCTCCACTCGGAATTCCATTTCCAGTTTGGCCCCTTCTGCTAGGGTGGCGATGTATTGGTTAGGATCAATAACCTCCACCTCCGAAGGTACCTCAAACTGCGCTGCCGTTACCGTTCCCGGGCCGATCGCCGTCAGACGGCCAATTTGGGGCTGATCGGTGTAGCTTTTGAGCACAAGTTCCTTCATGTTCAGCATAATCTCCAGGACATCCTCCCGGACGCCTAGAATAGTGGCGAACTCATGGTTAACCCCCGCAATACGGATGGCCGTCACCGCGGCCCCGGGTAAGTTGGACAACAATACCCGCCGCAAAGCATTTCCCACCGTCGTTCCCTGGCCCCGGTCCAAGGGTTCAAGGGAAAACTTACTGTACTGCTGTTGATTTTTTCTGGTGCTGGATTCCACACACTCAATTTGAAACTGCGCCACTGACGCGACCTCCCTTATATCTCCGTGTAAATAGCTTGACCGACGCTATCTCAGTCAGAGGAAATTACGATTTGCTCAAAAAAGCTGTTAGCAAAAAATTTAACTGTCCTAGACCCGACGGCGTTTGGGGGGACGACAACCATTGTGGGGGATGGGGGTAACATCCCTGATCAGGGTGATTTCCAAACCAGCCCCTTGGAGGGCCCGGATAGCAGTTTCCCGACCGGCACCGGGGCCACTTACCATTACCTCTAATTGCCGCATACCCTGTTCCATGGCCCGACGGGCCGCAGAATCAGCAGCGGTTTGGGCGGCGTAGGGAGTGCCCTTTTTAGCTCCTTTGAAACCGCTAGAACCAGCGGAAGCCCAGGAAATCACATCGCCCCGAATGTCGGAAATGGTGACAATGGTGTTGTTAAAAGTAGATTGAATGTGGGCCACCCCGCTAGGGACATTCTTTTTTGCCTTTTTGGGCCCAGTTTTTCTGGTAGGACGCGCCATAATGATTGCTTGAAAGCTTCAATAAACAGGACAGGGATGGGGGGAAGATTATTTCTTCGCAGGGGTCTTTTTCTTGCCGGCAACGGTCAAGCGGCGGCCCCGACGGGTACGGGCATTGGTTCTAGTGCGTTGTCCCCGCACTGGTAAACCTTGGCGATGACGACGACCACGGTAGGTGCCGATGTCTCCAAGGCGTTTAATGTTCATGGCCTCCCAACGACGGAGATCCCCTTCGATCTCGTAGTTTTCATCGATGTAGGTTCTTAATTTCAGCGCATCTTCATCACTGAGATCTTTGACTCGGACATCGGGGCTAACCCCGGTGGCGTCCAGAATTTCATGGGAGCGCGACAGACCAATACCGTACAGATAAGTGAGGGCGATTTCCACACGCTTATCCCGAGGCAGGTCAACACCAGCTATGCGTGCCACGTTGATTTTCCTCTAAATAAGTTCAATAAATTTATGGAGTAGGGTTTAAGACAGACCGGAATGGTAATCACTAGGAGAACTGCTAACCTTGACGCTGTTTATGCTTGGGGTTAGCGGAACAGATAACCATCACACGACCGCGCCGACGAATAACGCGGCACTTATCACACATTTTCTTAACGGAAGCTCTAACTTTCATGCCTGATTTTCTTTGGCAACACTGCAAGCTCTTAATTATAACAAGTTATCGTGGCCGTGTCATGGCAAATATTAAATTAACTCTCCCCACTGAGGGGAAGCATTAATTTTTTACCTTTGCCACCGTCAAATTAATAACTACTTTTTATTTTTAAGACGATAGGTTATGCGCCCCTTGGTGAGGTCGTAGGGGGTTAATTCTACTTTGACCCGATCGCCGGGGAGAATTTTGATGTAATTACGACGAATTTTGCCGGAGATGTGGGCCAAAACGTTGAAACCATTGTCAAGATCGACTCTAAACATGGCATTGGGCAATGACTCCATCACCGTGCCTTCCATCTCAATTAAATCTTGTTTAGACAAGCGGTTAATGACCTCCTAAAAATAAAGCGGAATAAAGTATCGAAAAAAGCGCCATCGTCAATCATAACAAATATAGGTTGCTCCATTGGCCAACCTATGCTCGTCTTGACATTTTGCCCCTAAGGTTTAACCAATTTTTCCAGGTTGGTGGCAATGGCTTCTACCGGCTGGTTACCGTCAAGGGAGTAAAGTTTGCCCTGTTCTTGGTAATAGGCCATGAGGGGAGCAGTTTGCTCTGTGTAAACCAACAGCCGATTGCGAATGGTGGTTTCGTTATCGTCCGCCCGCCCCCGGGCCAACAGGCGTTCTACAATTACTTCGTCGGGAACTTTTAAGTTAATGACCCAATGGGTACGGTGACCAATATTAACCAACAACTCATCGAGAAAAATTGCTTGGTTGACGTTACGGGGAAAGCCATCTAGAATCCAGCCAGCCTTAGCATCTTTATGGCCCAAGCGCTCTTCAATTAACCCAAGAATTAACTGATCGGGCACCAATTCTCCCTTGTCCATGTAACCTTTGGCCTGGTTACCCAACTCCGTGCCATCGGCGATCGCCTGACGTAGCATATCTCCAGTGGAAATATGGGGAATGCCCAAGGTCTCCGCCAATCCCACCGCCTGGGTACCTTTACCAGAGCCGGGGGCCCCCAGAAAAATTAAACCTTTAGCCATAGCCATAATCCGTAAAAACTCCAAAAATTAATCAAAAAAAGACGGTCAAGGAAGCAGCTTTGTAAGCTTTCCCTAACCGCAGTGTTTAATAAGACTGATTGATGCAACTCTGCCCGTAAAAATAGGGGCGATTAGGGTTGTTTAATCATTCCTTCATAGCGTTGGGAAATAACATAGGTCTGGATCTGCTTCGCCGTGTCAATGGCAACCCCCACCAAAATGAGCAGGGATGTGGCTCCCAAACCTTGGAAAGTAGTTACTCCAGTGGCCTGTTCTACAAAAATAGGCAGGGTGGCCACAAAGCTGAGGAAAATTGCCCCCAGAAAAGTCAGACGATTGAGCACACCTTCCAGATATTGTTCTGTTTTTTTGCCGGGACGAATACCGGGAATGCTAGAACCCATCTTTTTCAGATTTTTCGACACGTCCTCAGGGTTGACGATCAGACTGGCGTAAAAATAACTGAAGAAGAAAATCATTACGGAATAAACCACGGTATAGACCCAGGTACCGGGGCGTAAAGCGTTGGAAATTTGGACGAAAATTTCCCCAAACCCCCCTAAGCCTTCATTACCAGTGGCAAAACCGGCCAGGGAAGAGGGCAAAATTAGCACTGCCGAAGCAAAAATAATCGGCATTACCCCCCCTTGGTTCAAACGTAGGGGTAAATAGCTGGTGCGCTCTCGATAAAGCTTCTTACCTACCTGGCGACGGGCAGAAATAATCGGAATCCGACGGGTGCCTTCCTGTACAAAGACAATGCCCACGATCATGACGAGGAAAACTAGCATCAACAACACCACCGCTGTGATGGACTGTCTGCCCCCCGATTGGGCATATTCGATGGTTTGACCTAAAGTCTGAGGCAAGGTGGCCACAATGTTGACAAAAATCAACAGGGAAGCTCCGTTACCAATGCCCCTTTCTGTGATCAACTCTGAAATCCACATCACAAACATCGAGCCAGCGGTGATCGCTAAAACCGTTTGAAAAATAAATAGGGGGCCATAGTTGTTGGCGTAGGGACGAAGTAAGCCGACGGTCAAACCTAAACCTTGGATAATGCACCAGCCAAAGGCAATATAACGGCTATATTGGGAAATTTTCCGCCGCCCTGCCTCCCCTTCATTTTTCTGCAAATCTTCCAGGGCCGGAATGGCCGCCGTCAGCAGTTGCATGATGATGGAAGCGTTAATGTAAGGCAAAATCCCCAGGGCAAAAATGCCCACAGTGGATAATCCACCCCCGGTAAAAATATTTAAAAAACCAATAACGGAGTTATCGTTGATGGCCTGGCTAAAGGCCTGGCGATCAATGTCCGGCACTGGGATAAAAATTCCCACCCGGACCAGAATTAGTAGCCCAATAGTAATAAGCAGCCGACCCCGGAGGCCAGCCGCTTGGGCCATCTGCAGGAAAGTTTCCTGGGCAGAGGGGGCTTTGTCTCGACTTACGACCATTTATTTATACCTGAGTAAAAGTGCGAGGGATGAAGCAAAACAATGAATTAACCTATTATCGCTCTCTCCCAGGCTATGGGGAAGGATTTTGGTTACCATTGTTAGCCCTGCGCCACCACACTGCCACCGGCCGCTTCAATTTTGGCTTGGGCTGCTTTGCTACAGGGAGCATGGACGGTGAGAGCTACGGCTAATTCCCCGTTGCCCAAAACTTTTAGGGGACCGTCATTACTAGTGACAATACCCGCTTCCATCAGGCTTTCTAGGGTGACCACGGTGTTGGGGGCTAGACCGGCCAACTTACCAACGTTAACCACCGTAAAATGCTTGGGATTGTAGAGGGGAAAGTGCTTTAACTTAGGCAGACGACGGTAGAGGGGCATTTGTCCCCCTTCAAAACCAGCTTTGGTACCGGTACCAGAACGGGATTTCTGGCCCCGCATACCAAAACCACAGCTAGCGCCTTGCCCTGCCGCAATACCCCGGCCAACACGGCGACGGCGTTTCTTGGCACCGTCCTTGGGAGAGAGTTCGCTCAAATTCATGGCTAATATTAAAAATTAAGTTCACAGGAGATGGAATTTTCACTTAGTAAAGGCTTGGGGCCTTCAGCTTAGGTGTAAAGATGCTCGACAGAAACTCCCCGTTCTTCTGCTACTTCCGAAAAAGTACGCAGGGTTTCCAAGGCGTTGATGGCAGCCCGGGCATTGTTGAGGGGATTGTTGGAGCCTAGTTGTTTGGCTAGGATATTCTTAACTCCGGCTAGCTCTAGCACAGTACGAACAGCGCCACCGGCAATTACCCCAGTACCAGGGGCAGCGGGGCGAACCACCACTTTGGCTCCTCCAGAAACTCCATTGGTGATATGGGTAATGGAATTGGATTTGGTCAAGGGCACTTCAATTAGTTGTTTTTTGCCATCGGCTACCCCTTTACGGACAGCTCCGATTACGTCCCCAGCTTTACCCACTCCCACGCCAACCTGGCCGGTTTCGTTACCGACCACCACGATCGCCCGGAAGCTGAGTTTTTTTCCGCCTTTGACCACTTTACTGACCCGGCGGATTTGGATAACCCGTTCTTGCCAGTTGGTGTCTTCTTTTTTTTCTCGGCTGGTTTTACGACGCTTTGCCATAGTAATTTCCTTGGATGTTAATGGGTTTGGTTAACGTTGTTAGAAATTGAGACCGGCTTCCCTGGCCGCCTCCGCCAGAGCTTTTACCCGTCCGTGATACAACTTACCACCCCGGTCAAAAACTACTTGGTTAATGCCTTTGGCGATCGCCCGTTGGGCCACCAACTTACCCACTTCCGCCGAAGCTTCCTGGGTGGCGGTGGAACTAAGGGACTTTTTCAGATCTGGATCGAGGGTAGAGGCCGCCGCAAGGGTATGCTGGGCCACATCATCGATGACCTGGGCATAGATGTGGTCATTGGAGCGAAAAACCGCCAAACGGGGCCGTTCGCTGGTACCGGATAAATGGCGACGCAGACGACGGTGACGACGTTGGGTAGCAGATTTACGAGTGCTTTTCATAGTTTATTTCTTCCCTGTCTTACCAGCTTTACGACGGACATATTCACCTTGGTAGCGGATGCCTTTACCCTTGTAGGGTTCTGGGGGCCGCACAGCCCGGATTTTGGCCGCTGTATTACCCAAGAGTTCCTTGTCAATGCCGGAGACAATTACCTGGGTGTTATTTTCAACTTTGACTTCAATGCCCTGGGGCATGGTCATTTCCACCGGCTTACTGTAGCCGACGTTGAGGGTTAACTTATTGCCCTGGGCTTGGGCCCTATAGCCAACCCCTTGGATTTCCAAACGGCGTTCAAAACCCTGGGCCACCCCATCCACCATGTTGGCGACGAGGGTGCGGACTAGGCCGTGGCGTTCCCGGGCAGTGCGGGACTCATCCTGACGGGTGACGGTGATGGTTTCCCCTTCTTGGGCCACAATTACCTTTTCTGGTAACTGTCTTTCCAAGGACCCTTTAGGGCCTTTAACACTCAGGTGACTGCCTTGGATATCTACGCTGACCTTCGCAGGGAGGGGAATGGGGCGTTTTCCGATACGGGACATAGGATTAATTCTGTAAAGTTAAGTTTAATTAGTAATGCAATAGTAGTCTTCGACCGGGACTACCAAATGTAACAAAGGATTTCGCCCCCAATACCTTGGCGACGGGCTTCCCTGTCGGTCATGATGCCGTGGGAAGTGGAAACAATGGCGATACCAATGCCGCCCAACACCCGAGGAATCTTTTTGGAAGGGGAGTAAACCCGCAAACCAGGCTTACTGACCCGTTGGAGGGTATTGATCAAAGGTTGACGAGTTTTGCCCTTGTACTTGAGGGTAAGCACTAACATTTTGTTAATACCTTCGCCGGTTTCAGAGTAGTCCTCAATGAACCCTTCGCTTTTGAGCACTTTGGCAATGCTCAGGGTCATTTTGGTGGTGGGCACCTGGGTAGTGCTATGTCTCACCGCACAGGCATTGCGGATGCGGGTGAGCATGTCGGAAATTGTGTCTGTTGAAGCCATTATTCCTGCTGGTAGATTCTCCTAAGGGATGATGATTCAGGTGGATTGATGGAGACTTATTGCTGACCAATCACCCTGAGCCGCGACTAAATTAACTTCTAAAGGGCATGCCCAGAGCTTTGAGCAATGCACGACCTTCTTCGTCGGTTTGGGCGCTGGTGATGATGGAAACGTCCATACCCCGGATTTGATCGATGGTGTCGTAGTCAATTTCGGGGAAAATTAATTGTTCGCGAATACCTAAGCTGTAGTTACCCCGGCCATCAAAGCTGTTGGGGCTAATACCCCGGAAGTCCCGAATGCGAGGCAGAGCCAAGTTGATTAAGCGATCCAAAAAGGCATACATCCGCTCGGAACGGAGGGTAACCATTACCCCCACCGGCATACCTTCCCGGATTTTAAAACCGGCGATCGCCTTGCGAGCCCTGGTCACCACCGGTTTTTGCCCCGTAATGGTGGCTAATTCAGTCAGGGAAGACTCCAAAGCCTTGGCATTTTGGGAAGCTTCCCCCAGTCCCCGGTTAACTGTCACCTTAGTCAACTTGGGCACTTGGTGAATATTTTTATAACCAAACTCTTCCTGGAGCTTAGGAAGAATGGTTTCTTGGTAAAGGGTCTTAAGTCGTTGAGTCATGGTATTTACAGGGTCTCTGGGCTTGGTCAGAGAGTAGATGGACGAAGGGAACTCGAGCACATCGGGTTAGGGTCTAGCATTGCTTGCGGGGCAAAGGTGATAGCCATTAATCGATGATTTCGCCTGTTTTTTTCAGCATCCGCACTTTACGGCCATCGTCGGTGACGGTGTAGCAAATGCGACTGGCAATTTTTTCCTTGGTGGAATAGAGCATTACCTTGGAGCTATGGATGGGAGCTTCATAGCTACTGATTTGCCCAGATTCCCCTTCCTGACGAGGTTTAACGTGCTTAGTGCGGATATTCACTCCTTTGACCACCACCTGACTGTGGCTGGGAATGGTACGCAAAACTTCTCCCACTTTGCCCTTATCCTTGCCGGAAATTACCTGGATGGTGTCGCCTTTTTTGACGTGCATTTTCACCCGGTGGGGGGCTGGTTTGGTTTTAGTCATCTAGAGCACCTCCGGAGCCAAAGAAACAATCTTGGTAAAGTTTTTATCCCGCAGTTCCCGGGCCACGGGGCCAAATACCCTGGTACCCCGGGGATTACCTTCAGCGTTGATAATCACAGCGGCATTGTCATCAAAACGGATACTCATGCCACTGGCCCGGCGTAGGGGCTGTTTGGTTCTGACAATTACCGCCCGCACCACGTCGGACTTTTTGATGGGCATATTAGGGAGAGCATCTTTCACCACGGCAATAATTTGGTCGCCAATGCCACCATAGGTGCAGTTGCCCGTGCCCAGAACCCGCAGACACATGAGCTTACGAGCACCACTGTTGTCCGCGACGTTGAGATAGGTTTGTTGTTGAATCACGGCGTTTTCCTAAAAAAATCGGACTAGGATGAATGGCTCATAATGTTGATTACTTGCCAGCGTTTGGTTTTACTCAGAGGGCGGGTTTCTTGGATGCGAACCTTGTCCCCTTCTTGGCACTGGTTTTCTTCGTCGTGAGCTTTAAATTTCTTGGTTTTGACGACAATCTTGCCGTACTTGGGGTGGGGAGAACGGCTTTCCACAGCAACAACCACGGTTTTATCCATTTTGTTACTGACCACAATGCCCACACGTTCTTTAATCGCCATGGTGTTTTTATGCCTCCTCAGAAGGGCTATTCTCAAGTTGTCGTTCCCGTTCCACCGTTAAGAGTTGAGCCAAGCGATGGCGGGCATGTTTAAATTCATGGGGGTTTTCGGGACGACGGGTAGCCTGTTGGAACCGGAGTTGGAACAATCTTTGCTTGGTGGCTAAGATTTCAGTGGCCAATTCTTCGTCGCCGAGTTTCCTTGCGTCTGCAATGTTGGGAAGAGCCATGGTTAAATATAGTCCTCCTGACGGCTAATAAATTTTGTTTTAATCGGTAATTTCTGGGCGGCGAGGCGCATGGCTTCCCGGGCCACTTCCTCAGAGACTCCAGCTAGTTCAAACATGACGCGGCCGGGCTTAACTACCGCTACCCAATATTCTGGGGAACCTTTACCGGAACCCATCCGGGTTTCAGCGGGACGCATGGTGACTGGCTTATCGGGGAAAATACGAATCCAAATTTTCCCACCCCGACGGATGTAACGGGTCATGGCTCGACGGGCGGCTTCAATTTGGCGGGAGGTGATCCAACAGGGTTCGGTGGCCTGGAGGGCGTAATCACCGAAGTTGAGGGTGCTGCCCCGCTCCGCTAGACCCCGCATCCTGCCCCGTTGCTGTTTGCGGAATTTTGTTCTTCTAGGACTTAACATAGTGTGTTAACGAATAGGCGTTAATGAATGGCGATAGCGTTTAACCGTCCTGGGAACGGTCATCGAACTGTTGCCGACGGGATTTGCGACGGGGTTGGCTGGGGGGAGCAACGATGGCGGCTTCCTGGCCAGGGATGACTTCCCCTTTAAAAATCCAGACCTTAATCCCTAAAATGCCGTAGGTGGTCAGGGCGGTGCGGTAGGCATAATCAATGTCTGCCCGCAGGGTATGGAGAGGCACCCGGCCTTCCCGAACCCATTCCGTCCGGGCAATTTCTGCCCCATTTAGGCGACCGCTAACTTGTATTTTGATACCCTTAACTTCGGCCCTTTCTGCCCTTTGCAATGCTTGGCGCACCACCCGGCGGAAGGAAACCCGACGTTCTAACTGTTGACCGATGTACTCGGCCATTAGAGCCGCATCCGCATCAGCATTGGGGACTTCGATGACATTGACTCGAATCTGACGGGCTGAACCCAGCAGTTTTTGCAAGCCTTCCCGTAGTTGTTCAATACCAGAGCCGCCTCGACCGACAACTACCCCGGGGCGAGCGGTGTGAATACCCAACTCAATCTGTTCAGCTTTACGCTCAATGCGGATATCGGAAATACCGGCATTGTTGAGGGTTTTCTCAATATATTGGCGAATTTTGTGGTCTTCCTGTAAAAGCTCCGGATAGCGCTTGGGGTCGGCATACCAACAGGATTTGTGGTCCTTAGTGATGCCGAGGCGGAAGCCAACTGGATGTATTTTTTGTCCCATGTTTTGTATGCGTGACGTGAACAGCGATGTTAGTTATCTGCCAAGGCCGGGGCAACGGCGACGGTAATGTGGCAAGTGGGCTTGCGAATCTGGTAGGCACGACCCTGGGCCCGGGGGCGAAAACGGCGCAAGCTGGGGCCTCCATCGGCAAAGGCTTGGCTAACAACTAGGTCCGCTGGTTCCAAACCTTCGTTATGCTCAGCGTTGGCCACGGCGGAGCGCAGTACTTTCAGCACCGGCTCACAGGCTTTGTAAGGCATAAATTCCAGAATGATCAGAGCTTCCCGGTAGGAACGACCCCGAATTTGATCTAGTACCCGGCGCACCTTAAGGGGAGACATCCGCACGTAACGGGCGATCGCCTTGACCTCGGCCGTCGTATCAAGTTTTGTCATACTGCTTACCTCTGGTTACTTACGCGCTTTTTTATCGCTTTTAGAATGACTGCGGAAGGTGCGAGTCGGCGCAAATTCCCCCAACTTATGGCCCACCATTTGCTCGGAAACAAACACAGGCACATGCTGACGACCGTTGTGGACGGCAATGGTATGACCCACCATTTGGGGAAGAATTGTCGAAGCCCGGGACCAGGTTTTAACCACCTGCTTATCCCCCTTGTCATTGAGCTTGTCAATTTTGCGGAGCAGGGAAGCAGCCACAAAAGGACCTTTTTTCAGTGAACGACCCATAGTTCAGTTCCAACGAATAAAAACAAAAATAGTTATTTGGTGCGACGGCGGACAATCAGAGCGCTACTGCGTTTCTTCTTGTTGCGGGTCTTGGCACCCAAAGCTGGTTTACCCCAGGGAGACACAGGCCCGGAACGACCGATGGGGGCCCGGCCTTCACCACCACCATGGGGGTGATCACAGGGGTTCATCACACTACCCCGGACATGGGGACGACGACCTAAGTGACGCTTACGACCGGCTTTTCCTAGCTTAAGGTTACGGAATTCGGCATTACTAACTCGACCCAGGGTAGCCACACACTCTTTACGAACCATACGCACTTCCTTGGACGGCAGTTTGATGGTCACGTAATCTCCTTCCTTAGCCACCACCTGGGCAAAAGCTCCAGCAGAACGCACCATTTGGCCGCCCCGCCCTGCTACCAATTCCACGTTGTGTATTTCACTACCAAGGGGAATGCGGCTCAGGGGTAAGGTGTTGCCAATTTCAAAGGGGGCTTCTTCCCCAGCAATAACGGTCATGCCTACCTGTAATCCAGCGGGAGCAAGAATATAACGCTTTTCCCCGTCGGTGTAGAACAGCAGGGCAATGCGGGCATTGCGGTTGGGATCGTATTCGATCGCCGCTACCCGGGCCGGAATATTTTGCTTGTTACGTTTGAAGTCGATAATCCGGTAGAGCTTTTTATGGCCGCCCCCCCGGTGACGACTGGTGATCACCCCACGGTTGTTGCGACCTTTTTGGTCATGGCGGTTAGTGGTTAATGACTTCTCCGGCTTACTCTTGGTAATTTCAGTGAAATCGGAGACACTTGCCTGCCGAGTTCCTGGGGTCATTGGCCGATAATTACGAATACCCATGGGTTTAGATAACAGTTAATTCAGTATTCAGTGGTGGTCTAAACGTGACTTACACGTCAGGGAAGAGTTGGATGCTGTCCCCTTCCTTGAGGGTGACAACGGCCCGCTTCACTTGAGCTTTGAAACCCATGAAACGACCAACCCGTTTCTTTCTGCGGGGCATACGGGCAGTATTTACCCCTGTTACTTTGACGTCAAACAAAAGTTCGATCGCCGCTTTGATTTCCGGTTTGGTGGCTTCAGGGCGCACATCAAAGACGTATTTGTTGTCTTCGAGTTGTAGCGTGGCCTTTTCCGTCACAATCGGTTTAATAATTAAGTCCGCCAAACGACGCTGATCAATTACCTTACTCACCGTAAACCTCCTGGATTTTCTCGAGGGCAGTGGCGGTGGCCACAATGGTGTCTGCAACGAGAACGTCGTAGATATTGAGGTTATCTGCCCGTAAAATTTTCAAATAGGGAATGTTGCGCCCAGAAAGAAAGACATTTTCTGGAATTTCATCAAGGATCAACAACACCCGTTTTTCTGGTTTGGCACCCCAGCGAGTCAAGGCCGTGGCCAACTCCTTGGTTTTAGGTTGGCTGAATTGATCACCAAAGGCTTCCACCACCACCATGTTGTCGGCTCGGGAGGCGATCGCCGTTCTCAGGGCCAAACGACGTTCCTTGCGGTTCATTTTTTGGCTGTAATCTCGAGGCTTAGGCCCAAAGATCACACCACCACCCCGCCAGAGGGGAGAACGAATCGAACCAGCCCGGGCCCGCCCCGTACCCTTTTGTTTCCAGGGTTTGCGACCCCCCCCCCGGACTTCAGCCCGGGTTTTAGCGGAGGCGTTGCCTTGGCGGGCATTATTTTGTTGCCGCACCAGGGCCCGGTGGACAATGTGGGCCGCATTTTCTTCCTTAGCAACCCTTAGGGTCAGAGAAGCATTGCCCACTTCTTCCCCCTGCCAGTTTTTTACAATACAATCAACCATAATTTTGTTCCTTCAGCAGTGACGGATAAAAAAGGCAACTTAGCCCCGACCAACGGTTTTCGCAGGGGTGATGTTCAACAAAGTGCCGGGTTTACCAGGTAAAGCCCCTTTGATGATCAGCAAGTTCCGCTCCGCATCCACCCGCACCACTGTCAAGCGACGGACGGTAACCTGGGAAGCCCCATACTGTCCGGCCATTCTTTTACCGGGATAGACCCGACCGGGGGTAGTACCAGCTCCCGTAGAACCGGGCAGACGGTGGTTTTTGGAACCGTGGGTCATGTTACCCCGACGGAAATTATGGCGTTTTTGGTAGCCAGCAAAACCCCGACCCATACTTTGACCGGCTACATCGACTAGGTCTCCAGCTTGGAAAATGTCCGCTGTGACTGCATCCCCGGGTTGCAGGTTAGGAGCGTCCGTCAAACGGTACTCCTTCAAATGACGCATAGGATCAGTGTTCGACTTCTTCAAATGTCCCAACTCAGGCTTGGACAGCGCCTTTTCTTTAACAGGCAAAAAACCGACTTGGATAGCGTTATAGCCGTCGGTGTCCTGGGTTTTCACCTGGGTTACGGGACAGGGACCCGCTTGCACCACCGTCACAGGGATGGAAATGCCGCTTTCTTGATCAAATATCTGGGTCATGCCCAGCTTTGTTCCTAAAATACCGATAGACACGGTAACCCTCTACCTAAATAAAAGTGTAAATAAACAAGCAGAAAGGCTCCCCGGACATAAAGCGACGACCAGCGGCAATAACCTTTGGTCAACAGCTTCATAGCCAGTGAATAACTAATTCAGTTACGTCGATGGAGCGTTTCAATCAAGCTTTGCTTGAGAGACCACCTTCGGCCCTAGCGGTAGGGAGAGTTAGTCCTACATAGGCACAAAAGGGGGATGACCGCAATTCCTGATCAGACTTAAAAGCCTAAGCATTCAGTATCCGCAGGGGGTCGTAAAAAATAGCAGTGGAACGTTTTGATATTATTTCTATCTAATATCCAGTTTTGACCGCGATTAATCATCATAGCCCTAAAGGGAATCCCCGTCAAATTAATTTTCTTCCTAGGCCATGCCCCAACCTTACAAGAACAAGCATTCTTTCGTTGACGCGCAAATTTCGTTAAAATGGTACTGTGTTAAATTTTGTTAAACGGAGATAATCCAGTATGGCTACGATTAATATCGGCATTCCTGAAGCGGACCGCATCAAAATTGCAGAGTCCTTGAAAAAACTGTTAGCCGATACCTACACCCTTTATCTACAAACCCACAACTTCCACTGGAACGTTACCGGCCCCCAATTCCGCGACCTCCATCTCATGTTTGAAGAACAGTACAATGAGTTGGCCCTGGCGGTGGATGACATTGCTGAGCGTATCCGCAGTTTGGATGTTTTTGCCCCCGGTACCTATAAGGAGTTCGCTAAACTGAGTTCGGTGCAAGAAGTGGACGGCATTCCCACCAGCAAAGAAATGGTCGATATTTTGACCAAGGGGCACGAAACCATTGTCCAGTCCTGTCGGGATGTGCTCAAATGCTCTCAGCCTGCCGATGATGAGTCCACCATCGCTTTGGCTTCGGACCGGATGCGGGTCCATGAAAAAACGGCTTGGATGTTGCGGGCCATGAATAAATAGGCTTTAGCTTTAGTCCTACCTACTCCTGGCTGGAGCTTTACTCAAATTTTGGCCTAGGCAATTCGCCTAGGTAGCGGGATAGGTAGGGGGAAAAAATTTCGTAAATTAGGGTTAGGGGTTTACGGTCATGCCAGAAAAGGTAATGACGGCCCCAAAAAGGCCCTTCTTGGCCAAAAGCCTTAGCTAGGGTCCGATTATGGCCGCAGTATATGGCTTGGATATCCCGATACAGCTCGGTGTGCAACCGGGAAAGGCTGTCCCAAATGGGTAAACTACGATTTTGCAAATACTCGTCCACATGGCTAGCATCCCACCAGGAAACCGCATAGGCCAGTCTTTGGCCAGACTTGGTCCTTAGCCATACCTGTCGCCGCAGGTGGGGGCCGGGCACCGTGTTAATTTGGGGGGGAGCGCCGTCGTCCCTGGGGCTCACTGGAGCCATGTCAATCACATCCACCTCTGTCTTTTCCCCGGTGAGTAGTTGCAGGTGCCTGGTGGGGGAACCATCCCCGAGGATGAGGATCTGCCATGGAGGGGGCAGGACGCTGTGGGGTAGACCATGCCTAACGTCGTGTTGATCCCCCTGCCAGAGTAGGTCCAGTGAATGCCAAGCAAGGGAAGGGGAAACGGCCGGAGAAAGCTTCAAGGGGAAATGCCTGTGCGTTACAAAACTTTACATTTTCGTGACTTTTCTGATGATAACAAACTCAAGCTACGGCGGTGGGCTTTCTGGGCTATGGCGATCGCCGTTTTTGTTGGGATCATTAGCGGGTCATGGTTAACTTCCCCAGGGGGATCGGTGGGGCTTGGGCAGACACTTCCACCCCGGAAGGATTTACGCATAGCAGTGATCAGTGACCTTAACAGTGCCTATGGTTCCACCAGTTATGAGCCGGAGGTACACAAGGCGTTGGAGCTAATTCCCAGTATGAAACCGGATCTTGTCCTCTGTAGTGGAGACATGGTGGCGGGGCAGAGTCCTAAATTAACCAATGCCCAAATTCAAGCCATGTGGGAAGCCTTTGACCGGGGGGTGGCCCATCCTTTACGACGGGCTGGAATTCCCTTTGGTTTTACGATGGGGAACCACGATGCTTCCGGTGCTCTGGATCAAAATCGTCGTTTTCGGTTTCAAAATGAACGGGATTTGGCGGCCCGTTATTGGCGCAACCCGGCCCATGATCCAGGCATAACTTTCCTGGATAAAAGTGATTTCCCCTTTTATTACACCTTCACTCAGAATGGTGTTTTTTTTCTGGTCTGGGACGGGTCAACTCATCTTATACCTGCGGAAAAATTGGCTTGGGTAGAAAAAGCTTTGGCCAGTGCTCCGGCTCGGCAAGCTAAGTTACGACTGGCGATCGGTCATTTGCCTCTCTATGGTGTGGCGGAAGGTCGCAATAAGCCGGGGGAGGTGATGGCCAACGCTGAGCAGTTAAGGGCCTTGTTGGAAAAGTATAATGTTCATACCTATGTCAGCGGGCACCAACACGCTTACTATCCTGGTCGGCGAGGAAATTTGGAATTGCTCCACACGGGCCTATTGGGGGCGGGCCCCAGAGCTTTAATTGGTCAAGAACGGCGATCGCCAAAGACGTTAACCATTTTGGATTTCACGTTCGATCAACCGGGGCAGGTGCAATACACCACCTACGACATGAAGAATTTGGCTACTGTGAGACTGGAATCTTTACCCCGGTTTCTGTTGGGCCATAATGGTCGGGTAATCCGTCGCGACCTGAGGCAAGGGAATTTAACCCCAGCGGAACAGCAGGCCTGCATAAAAAATTTAGGTTCTGCCCTATGCAATACAAAGTGAGAAATGGAGCCCTAGGTATGGTGACCAATGGCTAGTTAAAACTACCATGGGGGTTTGTCCTCAGACTTGCCAATTTTGCGTCAGACCATGGCTGAAGTTATCCCCAACAATCTTCCTCCCCTCACTAAAGACACTTTCTGGGCCATCATTAACCAGGAAATCAGTGATGAGGTAGTCAACGCTCTACTTGCTTACTATCTTGGTTATCGATTTGATGGCGATCGCCAAAAATGGGAACTGGGAGAAGTGGAGTCAAGCTGGGCCCAGGAATATCCGGTCCCCCCCAATTTCATCGAAAACCGTCCCCCCACAGTGAAGTTGACCCGTTCTATTCCGCCGGAAAATAAACAATTGCTCAAGGAACAGTTGGGCTTTACGGGCTACAAAATTGGTGAGTTTACTCCCCGCCACACCCGCCGCGCCACAGCGGTCAATTGGCTACTTAGTTACATGGCCACACATAATCTGCTCTTGCACTGACAAATGCATCGACAAAGAAATGGGCCAGGGAAACTCACTCAACTCCCCAGCCCCAGATTCTCCCTGATCAAACCATTGAAAACCAGGATATCTACCAGCCCTTTTCCGCTTGATCAAGCACGTAGGCCGCCACATCTTCCATGTCGCTGTCACTGATGCGACCCTTAAAGCCAGGCATAGCGCCATTACCATTGGTGATCTGGGCCACAATTGCCGCCACGGAATTTTTACCATTGGCTTCCAAGTCTGCCATTTTTAAGGTTTTGCTGGGGTTGATGGCATTAAGGCCCCCATTATGACAAGCGGCACAGTTACCGGCAAAGATAGCTTTACCATGGGCTAGGTCAGCGGCTAGGGCGGTGTTACCCAGGGAAAAAATCCCCCCCAGGAAAATTAGACAGGGGAGGGCAATGCCAAAAAAAATTCGGCTAGCTTGGTTGAATAATTTAAACATTAGTTCTCCTTTCAAGGATAAAGTCTTCAAGACGCGAAGGTATTATGGGAGGCGGTCCAGGCAAAGTCAAAAGACAATCTGTCAAAGTTGCGGTCAAGCTAAAATTGGCTAGGTTTGTGAAGTGGCCATGGCAATGCAATTCCTGAACCACTGTTTTTTATTCTTTCCCCAGCTTTTACGATGGTTTCATGGTGCCGATGGCGATCGCCAAGACGTTGGTTTTTGTTTGCGTGTCTTGGGCTGTTGCTCAGTGGATTAATCAGTTGCCAGAGCAATTCCCCCCAGAGCATGGAGGGGAAAGTCAGCTTTTGGACTATGCAATTGCAGCCAAAATTTAATAAGTATTTTGACGACTTGATTAGTACTTTTGAGCGGAACAATCCGCCGGAGCAGGTGAGTTGGGTAGATATTCCTTGGAATGCCATGGAGAGTAAAATCCTCAGTGCCGTCTCGGCCAACACAGCCCCCGATGTGGTCAACCTAAACCCCACCTTTTCCTCTTTATTGGCTAGTAAAAATGCCTGGCTGAATTTGGAAGAGGAGGTGAGCGCAGAAGTTAAGGCTCGCTATCTGCCCAGTATTTGGCAAGCTAACAGCTTAGGCAACGGTGAAGTATTCGGTTTTCCCTGGTATCTCACCACCCGCATTACCATCTATAACCAGGATTTATTGCAACAGGCTGGATTATCTACCCCGCCAGCAACCTTTGCCGAATTGGCGGTGGCGGCTAGGGAAATTAAGGCGAAAACCGGTAAATATGGCTTTTTTGTCACGTTTTCCCCTTCTGATTCCGCCGAAGCCCTAGAAAGCCTGGTACAAATGGGGGTACAGTTGGTGGACAGTGATGGCCGGGCCACTTTTAACAGTCCCGCCGGCAAAGTGGCTTTTCAGTATTGGGTTGATTTGTATCAACAAGGATTACTGCCACCGGAAGTGCTCACTGAAGGCCATCGTCGAGCGGGGGACCTTTATCAGTCCGGGGCGATCGCCTTTTTATCGGCAGGGCCAGAGCTATTGGCTAGTTTGGAGAAAAATGCCCCCAGCATTGCTAAAGTTTCCGCCGCCGCGCCCCAAATTGTGGGGGAAACCGGCAAAAGAAATGTGGCTGTAATGAATCTAGTCATTCCTCGGAGTACCAAAAACCCCACTGGAGCAATTAAATTTGCTGAATTTGTGACCAATACGGACAACCAATTTGCCTTCATCAAAGAAGCCAACGTTTTGCCCTCCACCATTGGCGCTGTTGACAAATATCGACAGGAGTTGGCACAAATCAGCAACGCCAGTTCCTTGGAAAATGCTCGTCGGGTAGCATTGGAACAATTGCCCACCGCAGAGGTGTTAATTCCTCCCATGGCCAACCTTAACCAACTCAAGCGTATCATCTACGAAAATCTTGGAGCGGCGATGGTGGGCAACAAAACAGTAGACCAGGCCCTACAGGATGCGGAACAAGTCTGGAATGACAATTTGAAAGGCTAGACAAAGGCGGTCACAGTCAAGTCTTCCACATAGCCCAGCCGTTGTCTTTATCTACTTTATCTAACCCTTCCGCCCGTAGAGATGGGCAGAAATAAGCACAACTTGCAGCGGACCCATTGCCAGGGGCATTACTGAGAATCTTGCCACAATCAAGGCAACTGTTAGCCCTGAACAGTTTTGACGTTGCCTTTAGCATTTAAACTGACAGGCAGTTTTGCTCCCCGGAGCTAAAACCCATCTCGACCATTCACCTAGCGATCGCCATGAGCAGTACCCAAGATTATATCGGCGAGGAAGCCGCCACCAGAGTCAAAATCCTCAGTGAAGCTTTGCCCTACATCCAACACTTTGCTGGCCGCACCGTGGTGGTCAAATATGGAGGGGCTGCCATGAAAGACAGCAACCTCAAAGACAAGGTAATCCGGGACATTGTCTTTATGGCCTCCGTTGGCATTCGCCCGGTGGTAGTCCATGGCGGAGGGCCAGAAATTAACACCTGGCTAGATAAGGTGGGCATCGAACCCCAATTTAAAGATGGGTTACGGGTCACCGATGCGGCCACCATGGATATTGTGGAAATGGTACTGGTGGGTAGAGTCAACAAAGAATTGGTCAATTTAATTAACCAAGCCGGAGGAAAAGCCGTGGGACTTTGTGGCAAAGACGGCCAACTGATGACCGCCCGCACCATGACTAATAAAGATGTTGGTTTTGTGGGGGAGGTGAGCTCCGTTGATGCCCGGGTGGTGGAAACCTTGGTGAAAAGCGGTTATATTCCCGTCATTTCCAGTGTGGCGGCGGATGAATTTGGCCAAGCTCACAATATCAATGCCGACACCTGTGCTGGGGAGTTGGCCGCAGCCCTAGGGGCAGAAAAACTAATTCTCCTCACTGACACCAGGGGCATTTTGCGGGATTATAAAGACCCCTCCACCCTAATTCACAAGTTAGATATTCAACAGGCGCGGGAATTGATTGGCTCCGGCATAGTGGCGGGGGGCATGATTCCCAAGGTTACCTGTTGTGTGCGTTCCCTAGCCCAGGGAGTAAGGGCGGCCCATATTCTGGATGGCCGTTTGCCCCATGCTCTGTTGTTGGAGGTATTCACCGATCTGGGCATTGGTTCGATGATTGTGGCTTCGGGCTATGATCTCTGAGGTGGCCAAGATTTTTTCACCCCCTTGAACAATGGATTAAGCAATCATTTTGGACGATAATCTTTTACCTTTGCTCTCAGGTTCTGCCCAGTTAAAACTTTTGCAATTGGTCAGCCCGACCCTGCCGGTGGGAGCCTACAACTATTCCGAAGGCTTAGAATGGTTGATAGAACGGGGAAATATTACTAATGCTGATACCTTAGGAGCGTGGATTACCCAGGAGTTATGCCGGGGGTCCATTACGGTGGACACAGCCATTATGGTTCGAGCCCATCGGCTTGCCGGCCAAATGCCCAAGACTGATATTTTACCCAGCCCCACTCTCAAACATTTATCCTATTGGAATCAATGGTTAACAGCCACTAGGGAAAGTCGGGAATTAAGAGAGCAAAGCTTGCAAATGGGAGGTTCCCTGCGAAAACTGTTGTTGGATTTAGAGCCTACTGTGCAATCTTGGTTTGAGCCAATTCCCCCCACGGAACCCTGTAACTACGCGATCGCCTTTGGATTAGGGGCGGCTTTTTGGGGCATTGATCTCCATCAAAGTGGGTTGGGCTATCTCCACAGTTGGGCTAATAACCTAATTTCGGCGGGGTTAAGACTGATTCCGTTGGGGCAAACCGCAGGTCAAAAATTGTTATTGCATTTAACACCCACCATTTTGCATCAATGGCAGCAAATTTTATTGCTGGGGGATGATGATTTGTACAGTTGTAGTTGGGGGTTAGCCCTAGCCAGCATGGGCCATGAAAGTCAATACACTAGATTATTCCGGAGTTAGCTATGGATAAGTAGTAGACAAATAATTGTCTATGCAAAGCATTGTGAGATTACATGGGGAGTTATAGCCAATTAGACCTAGATATATCCCTTTGCACAAAGTACCGGCTCCTATGTAATGCTGGTGATAGCCTAATTAGTCTATTACCTCATCCTATGACTGCTACTGTTACAGCCCAAGAAGCCTTCCGAGCCGCCTATGAAAACCGCTACACCTGGGACGAAAATTTTCCCGGTTATCGGGCCCATCTCACCGTCACCCAAGGGGATGAACGCTACGAAGGGGAAGTGGAGGTGAAGGCGGACTACACTGTCACCGTGACTGGTTTTAGTGACGAGACGGTACAGGAAAGCGTTTATAACCAAATGCGGGACATTGTTACCCACCGCAAACAAGGGAATTTTGAAAAGTCCCACGGCAAAAATGAGTTTAGCTTTGGGGAAACCGATGCTTCCGGGGCGATCGCCATTGATGTGAAGGGAGATGCCATGGGGTCGAACTATAAAATCCGGGGCACGGAAATTTGTCAGGTCAGTCGGGTGATGGGGCCGGTGGCTTTCACCATCAACACCGAAGAAAGTTTGGATACTGGTTCCGGCTACATTGCCATCAAATATAATGCCATTTTTAAAGACCCTAAAACTGATACCCTCAAAGGCAAACGGGACTTCACCGAAACCTATGGGGAATTGGGGGGCTATTACCTACCCACTCAACAAACCGTAGAGGCGATCGCCGCTGGGGGAGAAAAAATCTTCACCGATTTTAGCTTCACTAATCTAGAACTTTTGGCATAGGTGACGACGTTTTGTCTAGCTTAGTAACTCCATTGGGATCAACTTCTGCCCCCACCATTGTGGTGGAAAATTTGAGCAAGGTTTATCCCATTGCCCTCAAATCCCCTGGTCTGAAGGGAACATTGCAACATTTTTGGCAGAGACGTTACCGCCAAATTTTGGCAGTGCAAGATATCTCCTTTACCATTCCCCCTGGGGCGATGGTGGGCTTCCTCGGTGCCAATGGAGCCGGCAAAACCACCACATTGAAGATGCTCACGGGGCTAATTAAACCCTCGGGGGGAAAAGTGCGGGTGGCGGGCTTTGATCCCTTCCGTCGGCAGACAGCTTTTTTAAGGCGCACTAGTTTAGTAATGGGGCAAAAACAACAGTTAATCTGGGATTTGCCCACCCTGGATTCCCTGCGCATCAATGGGGCGATTTACGAAATTCCCGACCAAGTCTTTGAACAACGGCTGGGAGAATTGAGCGAAATGCTCGATTTAACCACAGAATTAAAACAACCGGTGCGTAAACTTTCCCTGGGGCAAAGGATGAAGGCGGAATTGTTAGCCGCTCTGCTCCACCACCCCACCGTTTTATTTTTGGATGAACCCACCTTGGGACTGGATGTTAATGCCCAAGTGGCGGTGCGGCGGTTTTTGCAGGAGTACAATCGGCGTTACCAAGCCACAGTGTTATTGACTAGTCATTACATGGCAGATATCACCACCCTTTGTGAGCGAGTGCTATTGATTCACCAAGGACAGTTGATGTATGACGGTGATCTGGAAGCTCTGGTGGAACGATTTTCCCCTTACCGACAAGTGGCGGTGGAATTATCTGCCCCCATACCTTTGGAAAAATTACAGCTCTATGGCGAAGTGGAGAGTGTGGAGGGTCTACTGGTGCGCTTTTTGCTAAAACGGGAAAGCCTCACCACGGCGATCGCCAAACTGTTAGCGGAGTTGCCAGTATCGGATTTAAGCGTATCTGACCCCCCCATTGAAGAAATCATTGGCCGTCTATTTTCCCAGGGCAATTTGGATAATAAACTTTGATCGGTGTTAGAGAGAGTTACACAATTTCTCGGACTATTCCAAGTGGGGAGGAAAATTAGAGACCGGAGAGAGCTTCAAATAGATAATGATATGGCATGATAGAAAATATTGGGTAATGAGATTTTGCAAAGATGTCTACACACTGTCACTGTCCTCAATGTGGTCATGGGAATGTTGTCAAAAATGGCTTTGTCAAGGATAAGCAACGATTCAAGTGTAAGAGTTGCCAATATCAATTCACCAATCTCTCCAAGGAAAGAGGTAAACCTCTCTGGATGAAACTAGAAGCGGTCTTACTGTACATGAGTGGTATGTCAATGAATGCCACAGCAAAACTCTTGGGAGTTTCCACTCAGTCAGTGCTCAACTGGATTAGGGATTTTGGCGAAGCAAACTACGAGAAACCGGCTCCAGACTCAGCAATCGTAGTGGAATTAGACGAACTGTGGCATTTTCTCCAGGCAAAAAAAACAAGTTATGGCTCTGGAAAGCATATGACCGTGTTACTGGGAGACTCATCGACTGGGAACTGGGAAATCGTGATAGTCAAACCCTAAGTCGTTTGCTAGAGAGACTGGCAAAGTGGAAAGTGACAGTGTACTGCACCGATGACTGGAGGCCCTATCAACAACTGCTGGATGAACATCCCGATGCGTTTCATGGGATTAGCAAAAGAGAAACAGTAGGAATTGAGAGAAACAACTCAGATAACCGCCATTGGTTTGCTAGATTTCATCGCCGCATGAAAGTTGTCTCCAGGTCAGCCCACATGATTGATATCACCATGGCAATATTTGCCAAATTCAGGGTCAATGGTAACACAGAACCACTGCGGGACTGGCGCCTCTCATTACTCTCTTGAAACTCTCAACCATAGAGCCCATTTATAAAGTGGTAGAAGTAGCAGAAAGACGACGCAACATAATGCGAGTCATCACGGCATAAATAGCCGCTTCGCTCATTTCTGGTAGATGCTCATAATCCTTACTCAAACGACGATACCAGTTCAACCAACCGAACGTCCTCTCGACAATCCATCTTTTTGGTAAGACCTCAAAAGACTTCCCTGAACGACTAATCACCTGGACTTTGGCTTGAATTAAGAGCCAGATGGCTAACCCAAAGGTATCACCTCGATAACCCTGGTCTACTAACATGCTCTTGA
>NZ_JACJTH010000036.1:0-60142 GCF_014698595.1 Synechocystis sp. FACHB-908
TTTATATATCTTGGAAGCCTCAGTTATTTTTCCTCCAGCTTCTATATAAGCTACTACCCTTTGCCTTAAATCTAAACTGTAAGCCATTGTTTAAACCTGTTCATTTTGTACACTCCATAATTTTACATTAAATTCTCTCATCGTTAATTGAAATGACTATACTCCTGATACTTTTGTCATAATACAATACGTTGAATTTGATGGCATTTTTTCCTTGTTATCCGTTACTTGCTAATATCTTTTTTCCCCTCTCTTTCCATAAATAATTTCTCTCACGTATCTTATTCGTATCTTACTTCCGACTTTCCACTTGCAAATTCTCTCTCAAATTTTCTCCATTTGTTCGCTCTTACTCTTTCCTCTTTCCCAAGCTAGACTCCATGATTACTCCTTATAGCTAGTACATATTCTAGATTTTCTTTTTCTAATACTCTTACAAAGTTCTCGCTGCTCTCTCCATATTCACTATCTGCTAATACTACCTTTATATTGAAATCAAGCTCTTTTATTTCTTTGATAATTTCCCCTGCTGTCTCTGGTTTGCTTTTGTATTTATCCCCCTCTTTTAGTCTTGCCTCTGGTTTATATACTTTGCTGATTAATGGTACTGTCATTCCCTTTATAATTCCATAACACATCACCTCTACTATTCCATTTTCTATTTTTCCTAGATTGCCAATATACTGACGCGCAACATAATCTGTCTTTCTTCCTTTTTTCCTATCCCCTGTTTCGTCTATGAGCATTGTTATTGCTTCTCCTTCCGCAAAACTCAGAATTTTATTAATTCTTCTTTCCCTTACCTCCTCTAACGACCAAGGGCTGTTACCGAAGAAATAGTCAAATCCTTGTCCATTTTCTAGTCCTACTACCTTAGCTATTTCTGGGAAGGTTTTTCTCTTGATATTCGCAATTAATCCTAGATACAAGTATTTAAAGTATTCAAAGCTTCTCACTTCTGGAAATAAGTCTCTGTATCCTTCGCAGTATTTGTCAATGAATTGTACTGTTTCTTTTGCTTCACGTGGGGCAACCATATACCACCTCTGCATTTCAGCCTTTTTCCTCCATTCTATCCTACCCACAATGATAGAAGAGCGATAGGTATTCTGTCACCGTAAACATCACTTAGAATGGGAGCCAATGCCACATCAATGCCTTTGGGGTAAAGCCAATGCCCGCCGCCATAACCGTCAAACTTGACAGCCTATCCCTTTCCGATGAGCAGTTTTATCAACTCTGTTTGAACAATCGAGAGTTGCGTTTTGAGCGTAATTGCCAGGGAGATTTAGTGATCATGTCACCCACCGGAGGCGAAACCAGTAACCGTAAGGGCATTTTGATACTATGGCTAGGTCTTTGGGCAGAACGCGATGGCACCGGAATTTTTTCGATTCTTCTGGGGGCTTCAAATTACCCAATGGAGCCGACCGATCGCCAGATGCGGCCTGGTTGAAACGGGAACGATGGGAAAGTTTAACCCCGGAACAAAAACAGAGATTTGTGCCCCTCTGCCCGGATTTTGTGATCGAATTAAGATCGCCCAGTGATGAACTAAAACCCCTGCGGAAAAAAATGCAAGAGTATCAAGAAAATGGGGCTCAATTGGGTTGGTTAATCGATCGCCAAACTCGCACTGTGGAAATCTATCGTCCTGGTCAGGCTGTGGAAGTTTTAGAAAATCCTGAAAGCCTCAGTGGTGAGGCTGTATTGCCAGAATTTGTTTTGGAGTTAGCGTCGATTTGGTAGATTTTTGTAGATCTTTATGGTGTCGCTAAAGGTTAGTTATTCCCAAATTTCACAGGCCAATTCCCCTGCTTTTTGCGAGAAACGAATATTCTCCCGATAATCCACAGGACAATCAATCACTGTGGGCACAGGTTGAGCTAAAGCTTCTTTGAGGATAGGAATTAAATCCGCCGCCGCTTCCACCCGATAACCTTTGAGACCCATACTTTCAGCAAACTTAACAAAGTCTGGATTGCCAAATTTAATAAAGCTGGATTCGCCAAATTGGTTGATCTGTTTCCACTCAATTAGGCCGTAACCGTTGTCGTTAAAAATCAACGTGACAAAGGGAGTGCCCACCCGCATGGCCGTTTCCAACTCCTGACAGTTCATCATAAAACCGCCGTCCCCCGTCACTGCAACAATGTTGCGCTCAGGATAAACCAGCTTAGCGGCGATCGCCCCTGGAATGGCAATGCCCATGGCCGCAAAACCATTGGAAATTAAACAGGTGTTGGGGCTGTCACAGTGGTAATGGCGGGCCATCCACATTTTATGGGCCCCCACATCGGAAATCACCACATCATCGGGGCCCATCACTTGGCGCAGGTCATAAATAATTTTTTGTGGCTTAACGGGAAAACCTGTGTCATTGGCATAACATTCATACTCGGCCCGAATTTCCGCCCGGAGAGAAGCCCCGTAGGGAGTGGGTTTACCTTGGCGATCGCACCGTTTGAGCAAATCCATCAGGGAATCGGTAATGTCCCCCACCACCTCCACCTGGGGAATATAACTGCTATCAATTTCCGCCGGAGTAGCGCCAATGTGAATGATGGGCAAATCTCCAGTGGGATTCCATTTTTTCGGAGAATATTCAATTAAGTCATAGCCCACCGCAATGACCAAATCGCTTTTTTCAAAGGCACAGGTAATGTGATCCCGTTGTTGTAAGCCCACTGTCCAAAGGGAAAGGGGATGGGTGTAGGGCATGGTGCCTTTACCCATGAAGGTGTTGGCCACGGGAATATTCAAACTGGTGGCAAATTCCGTCAGGGCTTCGCTGGCTTCGGCTCGGATGGTGCCATTGCCGGCCAGAATAATGGGGTTTTTGGCCTTGGAAATGGCGTTGGCCGCTGTGCCCAAAGTACGAAAAGCTGCATAAACCTTTTCCCGACTGTCCCGCCGTAGGGGTTTCCCATCCACCGGCATAGCGGCAATATTTTCTGGTAAATCAATGTGGGTGGCCCCTGGTTTTTCGCTCTGAGCCAATTTGAACGCTTTACGAACCACTTCCGGGGTAATGCTGGGGCGGACAATTTGCCTGGTCCATTTAGTCACCGGGTCGAACATGGCCACCAAGTCCAGGTATTGGTGGGATTCGATGTGCATCCGATCTGTGCCCACCTGTCCAGTGATGGCCACCAGGGGCGCTCCGTCCAAGTTAGCATCCGCTACCCCGGTCATCAGGTTGGTGGCTCCAGGCCCCAGGGTGGAAAGACAAACCCCCGCTTTGCCCGTTAAACGGCCGTAAACGTCGGCCATAAAGGCTGCTCCCTGTTCGTGGCGGGTGGTAATAAAGCGGATGGGCGAGTTTTTCAGCGCTTCGAGGATGTGGAGGTTTTCCTCTCCGGGTACGCCAAAAATGTATTCAACGTCCTCATTTTCCAGACATTGAACCAATAGGTCTGCGGTGTTCATTTGCCCCATGGTGGTGCCTAGTTCCCCTAGCTGTGTGAGCTATTTGAAAAATTTGAAATAAAACTATTTTCAAAATCCCCCTCTAGCCTAACGAATCCGGAAGGATTTTGGCATGGAAGTTTGGGGGGATATGATTTAGGTCGGGGAGACAATGGCTAATCGGCGATCGGGGCAATCATCTGCTCTGGGACCACCCAAGCGTCGAACTGGGCCAGTTTCAGGGATCTACTTCGGGTGGATAAACAAACAGGTTCCTAACTCCGGCAAAGGCAAAGTTAGTTATGGGCAAAGTTGCAAATTATGGGCTGTCAATCCATGGGGGCATTTTGATTGAGGCGATAAAACCGCTCTAAACCGAAGGGAACCGCCATTAAAGTCAGTTTTAACGCCCAGGGAGCAAAAAAGAGAGTGACCAAAATCGACAATACGGCCACACAACCTAACGAAGCCCTGACCACATCTTCCTGCACAGTGAAGCACAGGATGGCAGAAAACGAGGCTAAGGCCAAAGATAGGACGGAAAGTACCAACATAAAGCAGTAAGTTCGAGGATGGAGAGGGGAGAATCCAGTCAAAAGCTAAGTTAGGCGATCGGATTGGGGCTAGGCAAATAAACCCTCGGGGCGGCAGACACTTCTATGGAGAAATATCAATCTTTCACCGCTGTATCTAAATATACCATAAAGTTTTGTTAACGAGTGGATAGACTACGGTCAATCCCTCATCTTCGCCTTTCCTGAGACTTGCTGGGGCGGGTATTACCGAAAAAATAGGCAAAAAAATAAGGAAGTCCGCAAGGAGTCTTGCCATGTTTCGACCCTCCGGCTGCTTCCTTATTAATCTTACTCCTCACACACAAATAAATGTTAGCCGATCGCCTAAGGGCGGGATAGCCGAACCTGTAGCAGTTTAATGATTGGCATAGTTTCTGGCTATGGTTGCTCAAGCTCCTAGCTGGGGCGGGGATTACCGTGACTGCGGGGAGAGGTGGGGTCAGCTTCAATGGTTCGGTTTTCCACCACTGAAGTTTGGCCAGTTACATTGGCGTAGGGGATGGGTTCGTGGGCTACCAGGGCAGTGATATTTTGCTCCAACACCCTCAACGGTTGCTCTCCAATGCTCTCGGCGATCGCCGTGCCGGTGTCATCTAGGTAAACAAAATGGGGAATGCCATCCACCCGATAGCGCAACACTTCCGGCAACCATTTATTGTTGTCCACATTGAGCATGGCAAAGTTCACCGAACCGCCATAGTTTTTCTTCAACTCTGCTAAGTCCGGAGCCATGGCTTGGCAGCTAGTACACCAGTCAGCATAGAATTCCACCAAGGTGGGACGACCATTGTCCAAGGCAGTGGCCAGGGGAATGGCCCGCTGGGCTTGGGCTTCTAGGGATATACCCTGGGTTTGGGTTTGGAAACCGAGATAAACGGCCGCACTCAAGGCGATCGCCACTACGGCTAATAAGGCGTTACGAATTTTGGCCGGGGTCATGGTCTAGGGATATTTGTACGAAGTTAGGAATTCTATCCAAGGTAACAAACGAACACTAGGGACTGAACTGATTGCCTGAATTTGCCTAAAGTTAAAACCGATTAGTCAAACTATTCTGTCAGCCATTTCTTAATCCGTTCAATGTCTCGCCAATCGGGCTTACGCTCGAGACCATCATCCAAACTTTCCATCACTCCCGCAGCGATTTCCTGATCAAAGGACATCATTTGCGCCGCTAACTCCACCTGTTCCCGTACACCGGTTTTTTTATTAGCCAACATGGCCAAGGCATAGTTAATCCTTGCCTGGGGATGATAACCGTCAATTTTCACCGACCTTTGGGCCGCTTTGAAGGCCAAAGTTGGCTTGTCGTCCAGGAGATACAGCCAAGCTAGGCAAGCCCACACCGTCGCATTTTTCGGGGAGCTATCGGCAATGTCCTTAAACACCGGGATCAGGGTTTCGGGGCCTTCCCCCCCGTTATATCTGGCGATCGCCTGGTTGAAGGCATCTTCTGGGGAGATTACGGACTCAGTCATGGTCAAAATTAGCTGAATTTGGCAGTGGAATGGTTCAACGCAGTCAAAAAGCAGGCAGATAATCCGCCCAACTCTTAATCTTAGAGGATCTTTGGTGCCCGCCGTGGTCAGCGCCCAAGCCTAATTACCCCCCTCAACAATGCTGTACGCTGATCCCCCCCTCTGATAGACTTTTGACTATTAACACTTAATCACAAGCTAGGGAAACCTAATCAGCAGTTGGGAGGATTCAATTCGTGGACAGCACCCTCGGTTTAGAAATTATTGAAGTCGTAGAACAAGCGGCGATCGCCTCGGCAAAATGGATGGGCAAAGGTGAAAAAAACACCGCTGACCAAGTAGCCGTAGAAGCCATGCGGGAACGGATGAATAAAATCCACATGCGGGGCCGCATCGTCATTGGCGAGGGGGAAAGGGATGATGCACCCATGCTCTACATCGGCGAAGAAGTAGGCATTTGCACCAGAGAAGATGCCAAATCCTTCTGCAATCCCGACGAATTGGTAGAAATTGACATTGCTGTTGACCCCTGTGAAGGTACCAACCTAGTAGCCTATGGTCAAAACGGTTCCATGGCCGTGTTGGCAATTTCTGAAAAAGGTGGTTTGTTTGCCGCTCCCGACTTCTACATGAAAAAACTGGCGGCTCCCCCAGCGGCCAAAGGTCATGTGGACATCGACAAATCGGCCACCGAAAACCTGAAAATCCTCTCCGATTGCCTCAACCGCAGCATTGAAGAATTGGTGGTAGTGGTCATGGATCGTCCCCGCCACAAAGAATTGATCCAAGAAATCCGCAATGCCGGTGCTCGGGTACGTCTAATCAGTGATGGAGACGTTTCCGCCGCCATTTCCTGTGCTTTTTCCGGCACCAACATCCACGCTCTGATGGGCATCGGGGCTGCTCCTGAAGGGGTAATTTCCGCTGCTGCCATGCGCTGTCTGGGGGGTCACTTCCAAGGTCAGTTAATCTACGATCCCGAAGTGGTTAAAACCGGCCTAATCGGTGAAAGTCGGGAAGGCAACCTAGAGCGTCTCGCTTCCATGGGCATCAAAAATCCTGACCAGGTTTATAACTGCGAAGAATTGGCCTGTGGCGAAACCGTATTATTTGCCGCCTGTGGTATCACCCCTGGCACTTTGATGGAAGGAGTCCGCTTCTTCCATGGTGGGGTACGGACCCAAAGCTTGGTTATTTCTAGCCAGTCCAGCACCGCCCGCTTTGTAGACACTGTCCATATGAAGGAAAGCCCCAAAGTAATCCAACTGCATTAATTTCCCTCTCGGCAACTATCCCCAGAAGGTTAAAACCTGGGGAAATACATCGCCGTTTCCCTTGTCCCCTGAAGTTCAGACTTTGGGGGACTTATGTTTTGGTTGGGTCATAGTAACTGGGGTTTGATTACCCGCTACTGATTATCCATATCATTGGTATCGGGTAGGCGCTGATCACGTAACAAGGCTATCATTAAAATTACGGAGAGTTTCAAATAGATAATGATGTAGGATGATAGAGAATATTGGGTAATGAGCTTTTGGAAAAATGTCTACACACTGTCACTGTCCTCAATGTGGTCATGGGAATGTCGTCAAAAATGGCTTTGTCAAGGATAAGCAACGATTCAAATGTAAGAGTTGCCAATATCAATTCACCAATCTCTCCAAAGAACGGGGTAAACCTCTCTGGATGAAACTAGAAGCGGTCTTACTGTATATGAGTGGTATGTCAATGAATGCCACGGCGAAACTATTGGGAGTTTCTACTCAATCAGTGCTCAACTGGATTAGGGATTTTGGCGAAGCAAACTACGAGAAACCGGCTCCAGACTCAGCAATCGTAGTGGAATTAGACGAACTGTGGCATTTTCTTCAGGCAAAAAAAACAAGTTATGGCTCTGGAAGGCATATGACCGTGTTACTGGGAGACTCATCGACTGGGAACTGGGAAATCGTGATAGTCAAACCCTGAGTCGTTTGCTGGAGAGACTGGCAAAGTGGAAAGTGACAGTGTACTGCACCGATGACTGGAGGCCCTATCAACAACTGCTGGATGAACATCCTGATGCGTTTCATGGGATTAGCAAAAGAGAAACAGTAGGAATTGAGAGCAAAAACTCAGATAACCGTCATTGGTTTGCTAGATTTCATCGCCCCACGAAAGTTGTCTTCAGGTCACCCTACATGGTTGATATCACCATGGCAATATTTGCCGAATTTAGGGTCAATGGTAACATAGAACTACTACGCAACTGGCGCCTCTCATTACTTTCTTGAAACTCTCAAAATTTCCAATTCTTAATCCTTGTAGGAGAAAATTGATGTCAACTTTGTATGAAAAATTAGGTGGAACCACCGCTGTCGATCTAGCTGTGGACAAATTTTACGAGCGGGTGTTGCAGGATGACCGCATCAAACATTTTTTCGCCGACGTGGATATGGCTAAACAACGGGCCCACCAAAAAGCCTTTTTAACCTATGCCTTTGGCGGTACGGATAAATATGATGGTCGCTATATGCGGGAAGCCCACAAAGAGTTGGTGGAAAACCATGGTTTGAACGGTGAACACTTCGACGCAGTGGCGGAGGATTTGCTGGCAACCTTGAAGGAAATGGGTGTTCCCGAAGATTTAATTGCAGAAGTGGCCGCCGTGGCCGGGGCTCCAGCCCATAAACGGGACGTGCTTAATCAGTGAAGTTGAGAATTTATTTTATGGAGGCGATCGTTGCATCCTAAAAATTTGCACCCTTTGCCCAAATTGCCAATGGCAGGCCAAAAACTCCCGACTTTATTTGATGCTCTCCTGACTGTTGAGCAGGATATGGGCCAAAGCGTCCACATGCTCTACCTTTAACATTGTCCTGGAGTTTGTCTAAAAAAGTTTAACGTTTTCGGCGACGCTGTTCGTCATTATTGGGGCAGGAATAAGACTAGGTGGATTAGCATAGTCATATCTATGGGCAACCTATGTTTTGGCAACCTGTTAGTCCCCTCAACGCTGACCAGCTTAATTATCAGGGTTCCTATGACCCTAAATTAGTTCTGCTCTCTGTGGCGATCGCCATTTTTACGGCCTATATGGCTTTCTTGATGGCCAGTTCCGCCCTATCGTTGCCGGGGCGTTGGTCACGGAAAATTGCCTTAGCCCTCAGTGGGACTGTTATGGGGTTAGGTATTTGGGCCATGCACTTCATTGGCATGCTGGGGTTTGAGTTGCCCTGCCCCATCAGCTACGATCCCTTGATCACGTTTATTTCTGTTATACCGGCGATCGCCGCTAGCATTTACGCTCTGAACTTTTTGAGTTTCCAGGCCCCGACGGCGAAAAACCTCATGGTGGGGGCTATCTGGTTTGGTTTGGGCATTGGCACTATGCACTATAGCGGCATGGCGGCTCTGGAGTTACACGGCAATATTTACTACGAACTGCCCCTATTTGTCCTCTCCCTGGTCATTGCGGTCATGTTGGCCTTTGTGGCCCTATTATTCCGCTTCCATTCCGCCAAAATTTTCCACACGACCCATGGGCCAGCTTTGGGGAGTTCCGCCCTGGTGATGGGTCTGTCCACGTCGGGTATGCACTACACCGCCATGACGGCCACCCACTTTATCTGCCGCCCCTGGGGAGAATTTTTTATCCAAGGTATTGATATTCAGGAAGTGGCGATCGCCGTCACCATTTCCATCACCCTTTTGACTGGCGGGGTAATGCTGTTTGTTTTGCGGGAAATCAGCATCCAAAATCAACAGCAGAAAATCCTAGTGGCGACGGAATCTTGGTATCGGCAAATTATCGAGTATGCTCCGGAAGGCATTATGGTGCTGGATGCCCAGGGAAATATCATTTTGGCCAATACTTCCATAGAAAAGTTGTTTGGCTATTCCCAAACAGAACTGATTGGCCAATCCATTGCCCTACTGGGCCTGGCAGAACTGTTGCAACAATCCCTCCATCTGCTTCAGGAAGGGGAGGACGTGGGCCCCACCTGCCCCCTAGATCAAGAAGAATTTGAAATCCTCGGCACCCGTTACGATGGCTCGGAGTTTCCCATTGAAGTTAGTTTGACCAGCTTGCCTTCCCTGAGCCAAAGGGAAATGAATATTTTTGCCTCTGTGCGGGATATTTCCGCCCGTCAAGAAGCCCAGCAACAAATTT
Source organism: Synechocystis sp. FACHB-908 (assembly GCF_014698595.1). Classification (NCBI taxonomy): domain Bacteria; kingdom Bacillati; phylum Cyanobacteriota; class Cyanophyceae; order Synechococcales; family Merismopediaceae; genus Synechocystis; species Synechocystis sp. FACHB-908. Next base: position 9,615 of record NZ_JACJTH010000036.1, read on the forward strand.
TGCGGCAACGGGAACATCTGCAGTCAGTGCTCGATTCCGCCCCCGTCGGGGTGGCCATTACCGTCAATGGCATTACCCAATTTGCCAATCCCCACATCGGTGAACTGGTGGATTTAAAAGTAGGGGATTCGCCCCAAAAGATCTATGTGGACCTAGGCGATCGCCAGCAAATGTTAGAAGAACTGACCCAGTTTGGCCGCAGTCAAAGCCGGGTGTACAAAATGTATAATCCCAGAGGTGAAATCCGGGACATTTTGGCTACCTTTTTAGCCACGGACTACGAGGGGCAAAAGGGCATCTTAGGCTGGTTAGCAGATATTACCCCCATTAAGGCCGCCGAAGCAGAAATGAAACGGGCCAAGGAACTGGCGGAGGAAGCCAGCCGCATCAAAGCTGATTTTTTGGCCAATATGAGCCACGAAATCCGTACCCCCATGAATGCGGTCATCGGCATGACCCATCTGGCTTTGAAAACTGACCTGACCCCCCGTCAACGGGAATATTTGCATAAAATTCGGTTTTCTGGTCAGCATCTGCTGGGGGTAATTAACGATATTCTCGATTTTTCTAAAATTGAAGCGGGCAAATTGCCCATGGAAAGCATTGATTTTGACCTGGATAAGGTGCTGGATAACGTTGCCACTTTGATCAGTGAAAAGGCCACCAATAAGGGTTTAGAACTGCTGTTTGACATTGACCGTAACCTACCCCGCCACTTCATCGGCGATCCCCTCCGTCTGGGGCAAATTCTGATTAACTATGCCAATAATGCAGTCAAATTCACCGAGCAGGGGGATATTACCATTGTGGTCAGGCTCCAGGAATACCGTGACCAGGACGTGGTGCTGTACCTAGCGGTGAAAGATACGGGCATTGGCATTAAACCAGAGCACATTGCCAATCTCTTTAACAGTTTTCAACAGGCGGATTCCTCCACTACCCGGAATTTTGGCGGCACAGGGTTGGGTTTGGCCATCTGCAAACGCATTGCGGAACTGATGGGGGGAGAAGTGGGGGTTGAAAGCGAATACGGCCAAGGCAGTACTTTCTGGGCCAAGGTCTGTTTGCAGAAAAGTAATGTCATACCCCACCGATTGGTTTTGAGCAAAGATCTGGAAGGTAAACGGGTGCTGGTGGTGGACGATAACGACCATGCCCGCCTGGTGATGAAAGATTTGTTGGAGCAGATGAAGTTTGTGGTAGAAACGGTGGAGAGCGGGCCGGAAGCCCTTAATTTTTTAGCAGAAGCTGATCGGGAGAACCATCCCCACAGCATTGTTTTCATTGATTGGCAAATGCCCAATATGGATGGCTTGGAAGTAGCCCGTCGTTTGAAAGCCATGGGGTTAAACCATCAGCCGTCGATTTTTATTGTCACTGCCTACGGTCGGGAAGAATTGTTTGTTAAAGCCAAAAGCCTCGGCATTGATGATGTTTTGGTCAAGCCCATTAGTCCCTCTGTTTTATTCGACAGTTTGGCGAGGGTGCTGGGGGATCCCACGGCCCTGGCCCAGGAAATGCGACAATCTTCGGGCATTGGGGCGGAAGACTTGGCCTTGGAAAAATTACGGCGTATTCGCGGGGCCCGCATTTTGTTGGTGGAGGACAATGAAATTAACCAGGAAGTGGCGGCGGAATTATTACGGGATGTGGGTTTCAACGTCGATGTGGCGGCCAATGGTTTAATTGCTCTGGAAAGACTGAACAATAATGCTTACGCCTTGGTTTTAATGGATATGCAAATGCCGGAAATGGATGGCATCGAGGCAACGATCGCCATTCGTCAGAATCCCCGTTACGCTCAGTTACCCATTGTGGCCATGACGGCCAATGTGATGCAGGGCGATCGGGAACGGTGTTTGCAAGCAGGCATGAATGACCATTTAGGCAAACCCATTGAACCAGAAGAATTGTGGAATAAGCTACTCCACTGGATTCCGGTGGACTCCCCCCTAGCCCCAGAAACGATAGAAGAATCGGCCATCAATACTAGCGATCCAGAAATATCCATTCCCCATATCCCTGGACTGAACAGCGATGATGGTTTGCGGCGGGTTTTGGGCAAAAAAAGTTTGTATCTGAAAATGCTCCATAAGTTTGTGGCCAGTCAAAGTTCTTTTCTGCCGGAAATTACTCAGGCTTTAGGGGAAAAAGACTATGGCTTCGCCGAACGGTTGGCCCATACCTTGAAAGGAGTTGCCGGGAACATTGGGGCCCAGGAGCTACAACAGGAAGCGGCGGAGTTGGAAAAAGCGATTAAAGAGCAGTGGCCCCAGCCAGAGGTTGAAAATTTACTTACCAACCTAGGCGATCGCCTGGATAATCTAATTGCCCAATTGACCAGTAATCTACCGCCGGAACCCGCAACTGTGGCCATAACCTTAGACCAGGGCCAATTAGAAGAAATTTGTGACCATTTAGCCCAACTTTTGGGGGAAGATGATGCAGAAGCCGCCGACCTCCTCCAAAACCATGGGGATCTTTTACGCCAAGCATTTCCAGACCATTACTCGGCGATCGCCGCTGGCATCAATAATTTCGACTTTGAAGCCGCCCTCGCCGCCCTCACCACCGCCCGCCAATTTTCCCAACCCTAGGGGATCAGAAAAACGGATTACACTAAACCCAGTCACCCCTTTTAAGCCCCAGCGGCTTAGGCCACTAACTTTTTCTCTCGCCATCACCCATGGATACAGCAACAACCAAGGGCAACAAAGCAACCGTGCTGATTGTGGATGACTCCCCCGATACTTTGACCATGCTCAGTGGTTTGCTCAAGGATCATTACCGCATCAAAATTGCCAGCAAAGGGGAACAGGCCTTGGCGATCGCCGCATCTATGCCGCCACCGGACTTAATCTTGTTGGATATTATGATGCCGGAAATAGACGGCTACGAAGTTTGCACCAAGCTCAAAGCTGATACCCAAACTAAGAATATTCCAGTTATTTTCCTCACCGCCAAAACCGACGTAGCAGACGAACAACATGGTTTTTCCCTCGGCGCAGTGGACTACATCACCAAACCCATCAGTCCCCCCATTCTCCTGGCCAGGGTACGCACCCATCTCAATCTCAAAGCCGCCTACGATCGCCTCACCCGCCTGCTCAAATTTCGGGAAGACATGGTGAACATGATTGTCCATGACCTCCGCAATCCCCTCTCCAGCATTAGCCTGGCCACCGAGCTGTTATTGAACAAGCCTGACTTGCCCCTAGATCGTCAACAAAAAAAGCTCAAGTCCATTCAAACAAGCACCCAACAACTACAAAATCTGGTGGAAGACCTGTTGCTTAAAGCCCAACTGGAATCCCATGCTCTGACATTGAACTATCAATCCACCGAACTTTGTGCCCTGTGTGAAATTGCCATTGCTACCCTAAGGGAAAGTATTGCCCAGAAACAGATTAACCTCATCACCCAATATCCCCCCGCTCCCCATCGTCCAGTTAATGTAGATGCCCAACTGTTCCGTCGAGCCATCGAAAATCTGATTAGCAATGCCATTAAGTTTTCCCCCTCCCAGAGTGAAGTCATAGTTTCAGTGGCCTATCCAGATGATGCCGTCGCAGTGGTGGCCATTGCCGACCAAGGGCCAGGCATAGACCTAAAACTGCGGGAACGGATTTTTGGCAAATACGAAATTGGCCCCATGCTAGAAGGGGTTGCCCAAATTGGACTGGGCTTAGCCTTTTGCAAAGTTATTGTCGAAGCCCATGGAAGCACAATAAGTGTTGTGGATAATTATCCCAAGGGTTCAATTTTTAGAATTGAACTTCGTCAGTGATTTGGGCAGGGCAACAAGCGGGTTTACCCTATTTAAATTCCGCTGAACATGTATCTAAAAAGTAAAAAAGACCGTATCACAATTTATGGCTGGTGGAAATAAAATTCAGACAGTAGCGATAGCGACTTCTATCAAGCTTGTATTAAAAGTACTTTAGCCGTTTATGTTGCCCTATTTTTGATTGAATTAGCTATACATACTCATTATTTATCTTTGACTATTGAAAATGAACACTCCCCCCGATCCCAACTCAAAAGCCACCATTTTGGTTGTGGATGACACCCCGGATAATCTAGCTTTGATGAGTGGATTATTGAAAGATTACTACCGGGTCAAAATTGCCAATAACGGGGAAAAAGCCCTCAAGGTTGCCCAAACTTTACCCCCACCGGATTTAATTCTGCTGGACATTATGATGCCGGGCATAGATGGCTATGAAGTTTGTGCCCATTTAAAAGCAAATCCGGCCACCCAGAGGATTCCCGTAATTTTTCTCACGGCCAAGTCAGAAATTGAGGATGAACGCAAAGGGCTGGCACTAGGGGCAGTGGATTATATTACTAAGCCCGTTAGTCCACCAATTCTGATGGCCAGGGTTAATACCCAGTTGACGATCAAAGCGGCGGCGGATTTTTTGCTTGATAAAAATGCTTTCCTAGAGCAGGAAGTGGCCAGACGTACCCAGGAGATGATGGCGATTCAGGATGTAACTATTCAGGTGATGGCTTCCCTGGCGGAAACTAGGGATCATGAAACGGGTAATCATATCCGCCGTACCCAAAATTATGTCCGGGCTTTGGCTGAGCAATTAAAAAACCATCCCCGCTTCCAGAAATTTTTAACCGATCACACCATCAATTTGCTCTATAAATCGGCTCCCCTCCATGACATTGGCAAAGTGGGAGTGCCGGACCACATTCTGCTTAAGCCCGGTCCCTTAACAGCAGAAGAATTTGAAATTATGAAAACCCACACCACTTTGGGGCGGGATGCCATTGTCCAAGCGGAAAAAAGTTTGGGAATGAAGGTGGATTTTTTGCAACTAGCCAAGGAAATTGCCTATTCTCACCAGGAAAAATGGGATGGAACCGGTTATCCCCAAGGGCTATCGGGGGATGATATTCCCATTGCGGCCCGTTTGATGGCGATCGCCGATGTTTATGACGCTTTAATTAGTAGTCGGGTTTATAAAGAAGCGATGCCCCACGAAGAGGCGGTGGCCATTATCGAAGCCGGCTACGGCCAACACTTTGATCCCGATGTGGTTGATGCGTTTATGGCTATTCATCCCACTTTTAAAACGATCGCCGCTGAGTTCGCCGATAAGGGGTAATGGCCATGGCGTATTAAAGAAGTACAGGTTTTGTGACTGTATGGCGATCGCCGTAATATTCCGGCAAAAAGCCTAGCCAAGGGAAAAGTTTGGGGTTAACGGGCTGAAATTAAGATTTATGGCGCAGAATTGGTTAAGACTAGCAACATTAGACCCTGAGCACCATGAAATTTATCTCCAGCTTCTTTGCCCTAGCCACAGTTCTTGCTTGCCAACCCACGGTTTTTGCTTTCGAGCCAGCGGAAGCAATTAAGGTAGAAACCATCCTCAAAACCGAAACTAGTTGGGATGGTCAACCTCTGGCTTACCCAGAAGGCCAAGCAGAAATCACTGGCATGATGATCGAAATTGCCCCCGGTGCCGAAACGGGTTGGCATTCCCATCCAGTGCCCTCCTTTGGCATTTTGCTGGAAGGGGAATTGGAGGTCACCCTCCTAAATGGGCAGAAAAAGCTCATCAAAACCGGGGACGCCATCGCTGAAGTGGTGAATACAGTACACAATGGCCGCAACGTGGGGGAGGGCCCTGTGAAAATTTTGGTGTTTTATGCCGGAGCGAAGGATTTGCCCGTAACCGTTAAGGATCAGCCCAATTAAACTGCCTAAGAAAACTGAAGCGCTCATCCCTAGGTGGCAAAAGGAAAAATTGCCCTGGTTTTTAGCCCCTGCCTCCCCGGTGTGGGAAAAACCGATAAACTAGGCACAATGGTCATTTGAAAACAGTGGGATTTCCATCCCAGGGCGATCGCCTAGAATTTTGGCCGGCTTCGTATTTTTCGCAAACGTATGTTTAATTGGTTCCGTCGTCAGTTTGGTAAAGATAACACTGCCCCCGAGTCTGCTCCCCCGGAAGGGGCGGAGGTTAGTCCTGAATTGGCACCGGAGGTAATCCAGGCAGAAACCGAATCCCCCAGCGAGGAAGATTCTCAAACAACGGAATTAGCTGCTCCCCCCCCCGAGGAACCAAGCTCAGACACTGCCAACCCGGACGATTATCTCCAATGGGCGAAAGCGGCGTACCAAAATATTCAGGCCCGTAAAGCGGAAACTGTTAGCCCGCCAGAGTCTGCCGCAGCGATCACGGTTGAAGCAGGAATAGAAGAAACCGCAGAAGAAATAGTTGTTGCCCCCGAATCTGACCAAGCAACAGCTACAGAGGCAGATCTCCCTTCTCCTGAAACCGAAATAACAACCGGCCCCGCTTGGTTACAAAAGTCCGATCGCCTAGAAGCCTTAAAAGAAACGGCGGTGGAAGAAGCCACAGTGGCGGGCACCCTAACTGCTGAATCCATGGCCATGGACGATGACTTCATGTGGTCAGCCAAGGTCCTAGCGGCCCAAGGGCGATCGGCAGCGGATGTGTCGGCGGAAGAAATTGATTGGCTGAGGAAACTGCGGCAGGGACTGAGTAAAACCAGGGTTAACCTAGTCAACCAACTTAAATCCATCGTGGGCCAGGGGCCCCTCAACGAGGCGGCGGTAGAGGAGATTGAAGCGATTCTGCTCCAGGCCGATGTGGGCGTTGAAGCCACCGATTACATCATTACCACCCTTCAGGACAAATTGCGAGAGGAAGCATTGCCCCCGGAACAGGCCATTGAATTCCTCAAAGAAATTTTGCGTTCCATCCTCGATCGCCCTTTGTTATCCCTGCCCAGTGCTGAATTTGCCCCGGAAGCGGAAGGGCTGAATGTCTGGTTATTGACGGGGGTTAATGGAGCCGGCAAAACCACCACCATCGGTAAGTTGGCCTTTATGGCCAAACAATCCGGTTATGACTGTGTGATTGCGGCGGCGGATACTTTTCGGGCGGCGGCGGTGGAACAGGTGAAAGTTTGGGGGGAAAGGAGTGGCGTTCCCGTCATTGCTAACCCTGGGCAAAATACTGACCCGGCGGCGGTGGTCTATGACGGCATTAGTGCAGCCCAGTCCCGTAACGTTAATTTGCTGTTGGTGGATACGGCGGGAAGGTTACAAAATAAGAAAAATTTGATGGACGAGCTAGCCAAAATCCGGCGCATTATCGACAAAAAAGCCCCCAACGCCACGGTGGAATCTTTACTAGTATTGGATGCCACCCTGGGGCAAAACGGTTTACGCCAAGCGGAAGTATTTGCCGAGGCCGCCAAATTGAGCGGAGTGGTGCTGACCAAATTGGATGGCAGCGCTAAGGGAGGGGTGGCCCTGGCGGTGGCCCAGCAGTTGAATCTGCCCATTCGTTTTATCGGTGCAGGGGAAGGCATTGAGGATTTGCGTCCCTTTTCCAGCTATGAATTTGTTGAAGCCCTACTAAACGGTTAATATTTTTGTGCTAAGAGCGACCAGTGATCGATCGCCGTTGTTTGAGTGTAATCCTGCCCTGGACGGTTGGTCTTTGGGGGGGCGGGATCCGGAAACCATCAAACGGTTAATGCCTTTTTGGGAATGGTTTTACAAATACTATTTCCGGGTGCAGACTAGTGGCTGGGAAAATTTACCGCCGGGACAGGTATTGCTGGTGGGTTCCCATAATGGCGGCCTTTCTTCACCGGATATGGTGATGATGATTTACGACTGGTTTCGTTGCCAGGGTTTACATCGCCCTGTGTACGGTTTAATGCATCCCACGGTTTGGAAAATGAGCCGTCCCCTGGCAGAGTTGGCCGTTAAGGTGGGGGCAGTCCAAGCTCATCCCAAAATGGCGATCGCCGCTCTGCAATCCGGGGCCAGTGTGTTGGTTTACCCCGGTGGAGCCCAGGATGTATTTCGTCCCTTTAGCCAACGACATGAAATTTATTTTGCCGGTCGTAAAGGTTTTATTAAATTGGCCCTGCGGCAAGGGGTACCCATCGTCCCGGCGATCGCCGTCGGTTCCCACGAAACTCTGTTGGTTATGGGGGATTGCTACGACCAAGTTAAATATCTCCATGACCTTGGTATGCCTTGGCTATTGGACGTGGACCCGGTGGTTTTTCCCATTTATCTGGGTTTGCCCTGGGGTCTAGCGTTAGGCCCCCTGCCCCATGTGCCTTTACCGTTGACTATGCACACTCGCATCTGTCCACCGATCTACTTTGAGCGTTACGGCAACGACGCCGCCAAAGATAAGGATTATGTCGAGCAGTGTTATCAACTGGTGAAAACGGAGATGCAACGGGAGCTAGATCAACTGGCTGAAACTGCCAATATTTTGCCTCAATTAAATTTTCTCTGAACAGGGTTTGGCCCGTAAAAACACTTTTGTCGTAACTGGCTTGATAAAAATATTTGAAGCAGAGTAATAGGTAAATGTCGACTTCATCTATAGCGGTGAATCTATAGTTTTGCTGGAAAATATCATTGTGCGGATGGGCGCAAAAATCCGCTGATGTTTGTTGGAATAAATTAAAATCAAACTAGTCTGGTCTATATCAGCCGGGACATTAGCAATCATCTGTCTCCCCCAGAATGAAGTCTTTTTTCCTCAACACATTTTCTCCGTTGCGTAGTACGGCCAGATTCTGGGTGTTAGTGGCCTTACTCACTTCCATGGAGTTATCTGCCAGCCAGTTGAGGGATACGGAACAAGCGGTGGCCATAGAGGAGTCAAAATGCACCGATTGCGTTGAAGGTAGGGGGACAGGAATTGTTCGGGGGGAAAGTTTTGCCCAGGTTGAAACGGTTCCCACCGAGGCCAAGGTGGAGCAGATAAAGCCAATGATCGAAAGAATAAGTCCACATCTAGGATTGGTGGGGTTCGGACTGGCGTTTATCGGGGTATTATGGCTGACTTATTTGCTCAAAAAAGATCGGCAAACCAAGGCGCAATTAGCTTTTCAAGCACGGCGGTCCGATGTTTTGTTGGAATTACCCCAGTACGCCGATCGCCTGAGTGAAGTGGAATTTTTACAACGGGGTCAGGAGTTTGCAGAGGAACTGACGAAAAGTAAGATCGCCTTTATTCATTTTGTCAATGATGACGAACAGACCATTGAATTGGTGGCTTGGTCCCGGGCCACCTTGGCCAACTATTGTCGTGTTGTAGCCGCTAGCCATTATCCCGTGGAAGAAGCAGGCATTTGGGCCGATGCGTTGAGACTCCGTCGCCCGGTGTTGATCAATGATTACGCCACCCACCAAGGGAAAAAAGGTTTGCCGGAGGGCCATGCCTATTTAGCCCGGTTGATCAGCGTCCCTGTTATCGACGATGGCAAAGTGGTGATGCTCACCGGGGTTGGTAATAAGGACGTTTTTTACACTGACCAGGATGTGGAAACCGTGCAATTAATTTCTAATGAAATCTGGCGCATTGCCCGTTCCCGTCGCCTAGTCAAAAAATTAACGGAAAGTGAAAACCGTTACCGCCTGGCCCAGGCGATCGCCAAAATTGGTAACTGGGAACTGGACTATGCCACCAACGTGCTTTTTTGGTCGCCGGAAGTGTTCAATCTGTTTGAGATTGCCCCCCAGGATTTTGCTGGAACCTATGAAGCCTTTCTCAATCTCATTCATCCCGGCGATCGAGAGTTGGTTGATGAAGCCTATCAGTGCCATCTGCAAAAATATCAACCCTACGATATTGTCCATCGCCTCCTAATGCCTGATGGTCGGATTAAGTATGTTCAGGAGCAATGTAATACCGTTTTTGATAAAAATAATCTGCCCCTTTTATCGAGGGGAACTATCCAAGATGTTACGGAGTTACAGGAAGCACAAATTTCCCTAGAACACCTCAATGAAAAATTAGAGCAACGGATTCAGGAGCGAACTCAAGAGCTAGAAAACAGTCAAGAAAGCTTATTGGAAGCAAAGCTGGTGGCGGAGGGGGCCACCAAAGCCAAAAGTGAGTTTCTCGCCAATATGAGCCATGAAATCCGCACCCCCATGAACGCCATCATTGGCATGAGCGAGTTGGTTTTGCAAACGGATTTGACCAGTCAACAACGGAACTATCTCCAAAAAGTCCAGTATGCGGGGGAGTTATTGTTGGGAATTATCAACAATATTTTAGATTTTTCCAAAATGGAAGCGGGCAAATTAGAGCTTGAGCAAAAGCCTTTTTCCGTGGAAGAAGTGATGGGTAATCTCCACAGTATTTTAGGCATCCAAGCGGAAGCCAAAGGTTTAACCCTTAACTTTCATCTTGATCCTAGAATTCCCCCGATTTTAGTTGGCGATCGCCTCCGTCTCAGCCAGATTTTGATCAACCTGGGCAATAATGCAGTCAAATTCACCAACCAAGGCGAAATTACCATTCGGGGCCAGTTGTTAAAAACCGAAAACGAGCAAACCAAACTACAATTTTCGGTCACAGATACGGGCATTGGTTTGACCCCCGACCAACAAAGCAAACTGTTTCAATGGTTTAACCAGGGGGAAACCTCCACCTCCCGCCAGTACGGGGGCACGGGTTTGGGTTTAGCCATCAGTAAATCCCTAACGGAGTTGATGGGAGGAGATATTTGGCTGGAGAGCGTGGTGGGCCAAGGAAGCACCTTTCATTTCACGGTTTGTTTGGGAACAGCTTCCCCAGCGGTGGCCCAAGATTATCTGGTTAGTCGGGTCTCCATTCTGGAGGCGAAACCATCGGTAACCCAGGCGATCACCCAACTGGAGGGGGCCAGCATTTTACTGGTGGAAGACAATGAGATTAACCGGGAATTTGCCCATGATCTACTGACTTCTAAAGGGTTGCGGGTACAAGTGGCCAATAACGGCCAAGAAGCTTTAACTTTGTTGACCAGTAATACCTACGATGCCATTTTAATGGACATTCAAATGCCGATGCTCAATGGTTATGATGCCACCCGGGCCATCCGGCAACAGGAATATCACCGCAATCTGCCCATTATTGCCATGACCGCCAATGCTATGGCCGGCGATCAGGAAAAAGCCCTAGATGCAGGCATGAATGACCATTTAACCAAGCCAATTAAGCCTGATCTACTTTTCCAAACCCTAGCCCATTGGATTCCGCCCAATTCTGCCAGGGAGAAAAAAAATCCAAGCAGCAATCTAAAAGCAGATTTGTCATTTTCCTCCATGACGGGCATTAATCAACAGATTGGCATGCAATATATCGAAAATGTGGAGCTTTACCACCGGCTTTTGGTTAAATTCGGCGATCGCTACTCCAACTTTGCAGATCAATTTAGAACAGAGCAAGCCAGCGACGACCCCACAGCGGCAACTCGCTATGCCCACAGCATCAAGGGTGCAGCGGCACTGCTGGGAATAGAAAATGTGCACCATACAGCTCAGCAGTTGGAAGATAGTTGCCGTGAACATGAGTCACCGGAGATGATTGACCGCCATCTCTAGGCCGTTCAAGCCGCGCTAGAACCTGTGCTGTCTGCATTAAAAATGCTCTGAAATGGGCGTTCGAGACCTAAAAAGTGGGCAGTGGGAGGGTACTGAGTTCATACTGTGGAATGCCTAAGGAGGGCTTGCTTGGGTCATCCTCAGCCTTTTTCACCATTTCTTTCTTTTTGAACTCAGGTTAAACTAATCCGATTTCGCTAAAGCGAGGGAATCCGGCCATGGCTAGGCAACCCCTTTTCTGTCCGGTACTGAAGAGACTTTTTCCCCTAACTTGGGCTCTGTACCCTGTAATATGCGTTCAATATTGGTCCGGTGACGAACAATCACATACATCCCTGCAAGAAAGGTAAAGGCAAGATAGGGCGGGGGCAATTGGAGAGCTAGGGCAATGCCATTAACGGCGATCGCCGCCACAATGGAACTCAGGGAAACAATGCGGGTGAAGAAAATTACGGTCAAAAAGGTGGCTAAAGTGCCCAGGGCCAACCAGATGTTGAGCATAAATAACACCCCCAGGCTGGTGGCAACGGATTTCCCACCGGAAAACTTGAGAAAAATGGATTTGCTGTGACCCAGCACCACCGCAATGGCCACCCCCAAAGTTAACCAGTTTTGCCAGGCCGCTGGTAAGGCCGGCAACCAATCTCCGCTGTAAATGGCCCGCACCAAGGCCACAGCCATTACCCCCTTACTGATATCAATGGCTAAAACGGCGATCGCCGCCGGTTTCCCCAGGGTGCGAAACACATTGGTGGCGCCGGTGGATTTGGAACCATGCTCCCGAATATCAATGCCCAATAACAGTTTGCCTGCTAGGTAACCAGTGGGGATAGACCCCATCAAATAGGTAATCAAGAGCAGACACAGGCAGAGTAAAAGAGCGGTGGTCATGGCGGCAGGGGACAATAATCAGCATGGCAGGGCTAACACCAATTATTTGCTGATCCGTGCCCAATGTCACCCAGTTTAAAAATTTTGGTTAAGCCAGCTAGAACTATCGCTCCATGTATGGCCAGCCCGTTTCGGTAAGATACGATACAGAGGATTTCGCATCACATCACCTATGGCTCGGCTTACTGCTCTATTTCGGACTTACGGGAAATATGCCTTCTTACCGGCGATCGCCTTTGGCTTGGCGGGGGGCATTGCCCTAGGGGTAACCGGGGTAATGAGTAAGTTATATCTAGGTTTGATGGCCATAGCAGTGATTTTTTTCTTCCTCTGGTGGACCTGGCTTTGGCAAAGATCCCAAGGTTTTCTCGGCCGGCGATCGACCCAATCTAGCGCTAACGTGATTGCCTCCACCCTAGCGGTGTTGGCGATTTTAACCCTCATTAACTACATTGCTTTTCGTTATCCTGTCGCCTGGGATTTGACCGAAAATCAACGGTTTACCCTCGCCCCCCAAAGTCAGAGCTTAGTGGCAGAGCTGGAACAACCCCTCAAAGTCTGGATTTTCGACGATGCCCCTAGTGAAAAAGATCGGAGGCTACTGCAAAATTACCAACGTTTCAGTGATCAATTTAGTTTTGAATTTGTGCACCCCGATCGCCGCCCTAAATTGGTACAGGACTTTAATGTGCAAAATAAGGGAGATGTATTCATCGAGTATGGCGACAAGAAACAATTAGTTCAAAATCTACTCAGCTTCCAGCAACGGGAAGACCTTTCTGAAATTCAACTCACCAATGCCATTGCCAAAGCCCAACGCCAGGAAATACCACAGGTTTACCTCGTCCAGGGCCATGGGGAATTGCCCCTCAATAACGAACCAAGGGGGATCTCCACCGCAGTGACCGCCCTCGAAAATCTTGGTGTGACAGTCCAACCCCTCAACGTGGTTACCGATGGAGGTATTCCAGAAGATGCCGATGCAGTGGTCATTGCCGGGCCGACCCGCAAGTTTTTAGCGCCGGAAATTGCTACTTTAAAACAGTACACCGACCAAGGGGGTAACCTATTAGTGATGGTATCCCCGGAAGCTGATGCCGGCTTGGAAGACCTTCTGGAGCCTTGGGGCGTAAGTTTTGATCCCAGACTGGTAATCGATCTTTCCGGAGCTGGTGGTGTGTTTGGCCTTGACCCCACCGTGCCCATTTTCAATCGTTACGGCAACCATCCCATCACCCAGAAACTCCAAGGGGCGATCGCCATTTTTCCCCTAGTACGCCCCGTGGCCACCAAGGAACAACCCCATATTCAAGCCACCACCCTAGTGGAAGCTTCGGATTTGATGTATGCCACCCAACTAATCAGTGAAGACCTGCAACCAAACCCGGAAACGGACTTGTTGGGCCCCTTTGATGTGGCTGTGGCTTTGACCAGGGAAGGGAAAGAAGTCAGTTCAGCCAAGGAAATGGAGACAGGCAATAATACTGAACCCGAAGAAATTAACCCCTCCCCTAGTCCCCCAGTTTCCCCCAGTCCTAGTCCCACCGGCAATGGCACCAATCAACCAGAGGCAATGCCAGAAAATGACAGCAATCAAGCTGGCGATCGGGAAGAATCACCGGCCGGTGAAAACGAAGACAGTGGCAATGATCAGGCCCAAACAGCTCAACAAAATGGCGACCCAGAGCTTCCCCCTGCCAAGATGGTGGTGGTGGGTAGTGCTGCCTTTGCCACCAATGCGTGGTTTAACGAAGCTGTCAACGGTGATATTTTTCTCAACAGTGTGCAATGGTTAGCAGAAAACGTTGACCAACCCCTTAATGTGCGGGCCAAAGACCCCACCGATCGCCGTATTAATCTAGGAGTGCGACGAGCTACGGTTTTAGGGTGGTTAACCTGGGTGATTGTCCCCCTAATCGGCCTAGGGCTAGCGGTGTTTACCTGGTGGCGACAAAGGTAAGGGTAATTAGAATTTTTTTAAAAAGTACCCCCGGAACCCCAAGTTTGGAGAAGAATCGGATTAAATTCTCCCGATATTGCCCAATCTTTAATGGGTCAATTCTGGTGAACAAATGATGCCAATAGGTCCTTAAAACCTCTTGAATACAAGGTTTTGAACACCATGGGAGCCCTTAATATTCCACCAGGGAAATAATTGGTAAATCCGGTAAACATTGACGGCCATTGAGGGCCGCAAGCTCAATGATAAAAGCAAAACCTAACACCTCACAGCCAAGCTTAGTTAACAATTCAGCAGTGGCCTTGGCGGTTCCCCCCGTAGCGATTAAGTCGTCCACAATTAACACCCGATGGTGGGGAGCTACCGCATCCTGATGGATTTCTAAAGAGTCTTTACCGTACTCTAAATCATACTCAACTCGGTGGACTGGGGCTGGTAATTTGCCTGGTTTTCGTACAGGGATAAAACCGGCATTCATTTGATAGGCAAGGGGCATGCCAAATAAAAACCCCCGGGATTCCATGCCCACCACATGGTCCGGCACAAGTTCCTGGCTTTCACATTGTTCCACCAGGGAGTCGATGGTGTAGCGCAGTCCCTCCGGACTATTGAGCAGGGTGGTTATATCCCTAAACATAATGCCTGGCTTGGGGAAGTCCGGTATATCCCGAATTAAAGCTTTTAAATCCATAATGCGATGGTTTAAGGTCGTTACGGCAACAGGTTCAGGCTACAGTGTACCTTTAACTGATGATTAGCGATAAATTCCCAACTCTACGGATAGGTGAGCGGTGGGGTACAGGGGAATTCTCTACAAGCATTATGCTGTGACGTTGCTAGATATCAGTAAACGTGTTTATCTCAACCACCCTTAATGAAGTTATTTCCCCTCCATTTACTGATGCCCTTACACTTGCAATAGGCTGTAAGGGTTTGTTCTACGGAAATAGTGCTATCTTAAGTAAATTCTCTAGCACCATAAGTAAAAACACTATGGGGTGAAGTATTAAACGGTTTAGGTTTTGCCATAGTCTAACC
Source organism: Synechocystis sp. FACHB-908 (assembly GCF_014698595.1). NCBI lineage: Bacteria > Bacillati > Cyanobacteriota > Cyanophyceae > Synechococcales > Merismopediaceae > Synechocystis > Synechocystis sp. FACHB-908. Next base: position 24,902 of record NZ_JACJTH010000036.1, read on the forward strand.
AAAAACGCCGTAGTTACAATAACTAAATTAAATTCATATTTTTCGTGATTCTAATATAAATTCAATTAGTTTATCTCTATCCCAAAGCTCCACTTTATTTCTGTATGCTAACTCTTTAGCATTTTCGGTATAACTATTATTAGTTACAACAATAGCAATATCAGCATCATAATATCCCTTAGCACCAAGAATTTCTTGAATAGCTTTTACACTAACAGCACTGGCACTTCTCTTTGCCTGAATAACATATTTTTTACGATCTTTCATCAAAATTAGATCAGCACCAAAATCTTGAGTTTGTTGAGTCAAAGATCCCCTGTAGCCCATCCTAGTAAAATGCGTTAGTAATACTTTTTCAAAATCAACTCCATCCATTTTATCAATACTATCCATACCGGACTCAATAAGTTTTTGCTGTTCTTTGCATTCTTTTTTTAAGTCTAAAGTATCATATAAAAATATGATATGAGAATTAATATAATTGGACGATTCTTCCCATTTTTTCATTTTATTTCTTTTTTCATTATTTTCCTCTTTCATTTCTTTACAAATTCTTGTGTCATAATAATGATCTTCTATTAATCTTGATTGGCTATCTACTGTTTCCCAAACAGAATAAATAGTTTTTGATTGCTCAATATATTTTTCTATATGTTCTATATCTTCTTCTAAATTTTTTGTATTTTTTCTGTCTTCACTCAAAATATTTTTGCTGACTTGATTCCATTCCTGGCTTATTCTCTCTTTTTCAAAAACTAACATTTCTCCGTATCTTTCAACAGCATCCCATATTGCTTTAGCTTCAGTATTTCTAGCTTCCCTTTTTTTCCTTTTTTCTTCTTCCTTTTTTTTATCTTCTTCATCCCAAGCATTTTTAATTTTATTAAATCCCCAAACAAATGTAGCAGTAGCACCAGCACCTATTAACCAAGGAAGAACTAATATCATTTACCATTTCCTCTAAACGTATAAATTTATTATGAAATTAAGGAGAGCTAAGCGCTACATAAGTTAATTATTCTATACACACTAGCCTGACTAATCCCCAACTCCCTTGCTACATAAGCTTTAGACCTACCATGACGTACAAGAGTTACAACCTGTTCCGGTACACCGTCACTGATAGGTTTTCTAGCCTCATACTTCTCTTCAGCCTTAGCTACCCCTTCACGCTGACGCTCTAGCATCATCTCTCTTTCAAACTGCCCCACACCACCAAGCAAGGTAATCGTCAATCTTCCCAACTTCTGGTAGTTTGCTAGTAAGTTACAGTGCCAAACTTAACGGCCAGAATATTTTTTGCATAAAAGCTTTGACCATGGGTTTGTTACGGAAAAGTTTTTATGTAGATTTGAGCCCCCTAAATATTTTGGCTTTCAGTAAACCAGCAAAAATGCCACTGGTCAAGAACATAACAACGGAATAAATTGCAGCAGGAATGGCCATAATAGGAGCATTTAAAAGAGTTGTGGCAATGGCGATCGCCAAAGTGCCGTTTTGGATACCCACTTCAATGGTGATAGATTTTCTTTCAGCAAGCCCTAGCCCCGCCAAGATAGCAATGCCATAACCCAGCCCCATAGTGAGAAGATTGAGCGTTACAGTTACTCCCCCCACTTGGAGGAAAAAGTCTGCCAAGTTTTCCCGCTCTTTGACTAGAATAGCAACGATAATAATACCAAGAAAAAATAGGGAAAGCCATTTAACATTTTTCTCCATTACCATGGCAATTTTAGGCAAGAAATGGTAAAAAATCATACCTAAGCTAACCGGAATAATGGTAATTACGGCAATTTGTAAAACGGTTTTGAGAAAAGGAAGTTGGAGAGCAAATTGTTCCCCCATAAAATAATTTGCCGCCAGATTAACCACCAGGGGAATGGTGATGATCGTGACCAAACTACTGATGGCAGTTAGGGTAATGGAAAGGGCCACGTTGCCTTTGAGCAAATAGGTAATTACATTGGAAGTGGAGCCACCGGGACAGGCGGCCAAAATCATTAACCCCACTGCTAACTCTGGGGACAAAGAAAACAAAGATGATAGCCCGAATCCCACCATGGGCAACATAACTAATTGGGCGATTAAACCAATTGCAACGGCTTTGGGTTCTAGCCAAATGCGATTAAAGTCTTTAATGGTAAGCCCAAGCCCCATGCCAAACATAATCAAAAAAAGAGCCAAGGGCAAGAAAATAGTTGTTAAAAAATTGGACTCCATGGGAGCAAATGATAAAAATTAATTTGATTTGAAATGGAAGTGTTGAATGATATTTGAAATAAAATCAAAAACTCTTTAAAATTGTAAAATGCGGGGTAAATTCTTTGCAAATAAACAAAGTGAGTGTATCATAATTTTGCTAAATTGCGAAAGAGCATTTGTTTTGTCTACCTGAAAATGGCCACCCAAAATTAGACATATTTTAAGACGTATCTAAGTTTATGCACATCTGGTTAGGATTGGTCCTAGACTAGAGTCAGATGAAAACGGCAAATGTATTGAAAAGACTTAACTTGCAGGGAGTAACGTCCCAACAGGTGTTTTATGGAGTAAATTTCCCAGCAATTTGGTAAAATTCAGCCCCGTCAAACTTTGTAACCAACTAGCTATGGCCTATGACAATTAGCACCACAGATACTTCCCTAATTATTTGGCCGGCCATGGGTTGTGGCACCTGGGCTTGGGGTAACAAATTGCTCTGGGGTTACCAGCCTGCTATGAATGGAGAACTGGAACGGGTGTTTAGGGAATGTGTGGCGGCGGGAATAACTTTTTTTGACACTGGAGATTCCTATGGCACCGGCCGACTCCAAGGACAAAGTGAAAAACTGTTGGGGCAATTTTCCCAAGCCTATGAAGGACTAAATCAAGACAAAATTTGCCTGGCCACCAAATTAGCTCCCTACCCGTGGCGACTCACTCCCCAAGCTATGGTTGGGGCCGGCATGGCTTCCCAGCAACGACTACAGCGACCAATTGATCTCGTCCAACTCCATTGGTCCACGGCCAACTATGCTCCCTGGCAAGAACAACCTTTGCTCAAGGGTTTAGTCCAACTTTGCCAACGGGGCCACGCTAAGGCTTTAGGTTTATCCAACTTCGGTCCCAAGCGTCTGCAAAAGGCCTATGACTTTTGTCAGAATGAGGGAGTTAGCATTGTCAGTCTGCAGGTGCAATATTCCTTGCTTTCCACCGATCCCGTCAGCAAATTAGGCTTGAAGGAACTCTGTGAGCAATTGGGCATCAAATTAATTGCCTATAGTCCCCTGACCCTGGGGCTGTTGACCGGTAAATATGGTCCCCAAGGACCTTTTCCTCCAGGTATCCGTGGCCTATTGTTCCGGCGACTATTACCCAAAATTCAGCCTCTTTTGGATACTCTCCAGGCGATCGCCAGGGAGCGGGAAAAAACCATGGCCCAGGTAGCCTTGAACTGGTGTATATGCCAGGGGACTATGCCCATTCCAGGGGCAAAAAACTGCCAACAGGTACAGGACAATCTGGGAGCGCTGGGTTGGCAACTGGATCGGGGGGAGATGGACGAGTTGAACAATCAGGCAGCGGCCTTACCCCAAACCATGGTGCAAAACATTTTCCAAAGTCGTTAGTTTGCCAAAGGATTAACTGGGTTTATAAATACTAATCAAAGCGCTAGACTTTATTGACCCAAATCTTCGGGAAAGGGCCCTGGTCGCACTGCCATCATTTGTGGTTTTTGTCCACGCTTAACGGCGATCGCCAAAGGTTCCCCAATTTGACTCACTTCCACCCGTTCTTGAACGTCAGTGGCGGTTTTAACCCCCATGCCCCCCACTTCGAGAATGATGTCCCCTGGGGCCAACCCTGCCTGGGCCGCCGGGGAACCTGGACTGACTTGAATAATTAAAACCCCTGTGTCCGCTGTCACCCCTGCCGGTAACTCCCCACTAGTCCGCAATTGTTTAGTCATTTCCGGGGTCAGGGTAACCATGTGGATGCCAAGGTAGGGATGCTCCATTTTGCCCTTGGTAAACAGATTTTCCGCTACATTTTGGGCCGTTTGAATAGGAATGGCAAATCCCAATCCCTGGGCATCGGCTCGGATGGCTGTGTTGACTCCAATCACTTCCCCTTTGGCATTGAGCAGGGGGCCACCGGAATTGCCTGGATTGATGGCGGCATCGGTTTGGATAAAGCGCACCCGTTTATCTGGCACCCCCACCTCGGAACTAGAGCGGCCCAGGGCACTGATAATGCCAACGGTAACGGTGTTATCTAAACCCAAAGGATTACCAATAGCGATGGCCCATTCTCCAGGCTGCAGGCGATCGGATTGGCCAATTTCCACCACAGGCAAATTTTCCGCTTCAACTTTCACTACGGCCACATCGGTCATCGTATCAATTCCCATCACCTTACCTTCGAGGACGGAGCCATCTTTAAGGGTGACCTTAACTGTGCTGGCCCCTTCCACCACATGGGCATTGGTTAAAACTTCGCCGTCAGAACTCAAAATAAAACCCGAGCCAGTGCCCTGTTCCCTTGGGTCGGGGTTAGGGGGCATTTCCTCACCAAAAAAGCGACGGAAAAAGGGTTGGTCTCCCATGGGGCCGCCCTGGGAAACAGCAGTCCTTTCCGAATCAATTCTGACCACTGCGGGGCCAATTTTTTGCACAGCCCGGGCGATGAAATTTAGCTCCTGATCATCCTGGGCAGAGCGAGGCAGAGTTAGGGGGAGGGCACTGCGGTAATTGCTCTCCACCGGGGCAGGAGTCAGACTTTGGGGACTGGTGTTGACAGGGGAGTCGGGGGAGGAATGGTTTTGGCCTGAAGACAAAAGATAACCCCCCCCAGCGGCACCGATCGCCCCACCGAAAAGGAGTAAAAGCACGGCCACGCCTAAATGTGATGCCTTCAGATGGATTGCCATGGAGAATTGTTAATAGTCAGTGTTTTAACTTTAACAAACTGGAGCTGGGGAAATTGTCGCCAAAGGACGAAAACTCTTTCCCCTTCAACCCAGCTAAATGGCAGCGCAAAACTCTATTCCCAAAAGGGATTACTCTGGCCGTGGGTGCAGACCATATTTTGATTATTAGCTAAGTTATTCATCCAGCTTGTCATCTCTGCTTTACCGCCTTCCCCTTCTAGCCAAAAGACAGTGATTAAGCCCATGGTGGCGTTAGTTTCACAAGAAAAAGTGGCATCCCCTGGATCAACGGAGGGAATATTTTGTTCGCATGCCCAAGTCTGGTCTGGGTTAACGGTTTCCTGCCAACCTTTCAGCTCCTTAACTTCTACAGCAACACTTTTACTACCGTTTTTACATATCCAAGTGATCAACTGGTCGGGTTGGTCGGTGATGTCATCTACATCGGGGGTATCCAAAGCCTCTTGCACGGTGGGTATGTCATCCCCTGGAGCTACCTGGGCTGAAGTGGTTAATCCATAGCCCCCTGTGGCCATCAACACCGACACGGATAGGGCAATTCCCCGCAGTAAAGATTTCATCACAACTTACCCTCTGGAAAAAGTGATTCAAGATATTCAAGACACATTGACCATAGCATTTTTCCCTAAAAAGCTGGGGCAAAAGGGTGCTATTTCTGCAACTGGACTGGCCCTAGGACTAAGTAGTTTTAACTAGTCTTTTTCTCTGCTTTGATCCAGGCAGTTAAGGTGGGGACAACGGCGGCGATCGCCAGATTTTGCACACTTTTATCGGCCCGCTTGACCACTTCTAGCTGTCCTTGTTTGAGGGATTTGCCGGTGACAACCCGATAAGGAATGCCAATAAGTTCAGAGTCTTTAAATTTGACCCCGGCCCGTTCGTTGCGGTCATCCAGCAGCACATCTACCTCGGCGGCCTGGAATTCTGTGTAAATTTGCTCGGCCACCTGCATTTGTTCTTCGTCCCCCACATTGGGTACCACAATGACTACTTCGTAGGGGGCGATCGCCGTGGGCCAAATAATGCCGTCTTTATCGTAACTCTGCTCAACGGCGGCCTGGGCTAAGCGGGACACGCCAATGCCGTAACAGCCCATCACCAAAGGTTTTTCTTCCCCCTGTTCGTTGGTGAAGGTAGCTCCCATGGCTTGGGAATATTTGGTGCCCAATTGGAAAATATGCCCCACTTCGATACCCCGGGCAGTTTTCAGTTCCCCTGTGGGGTCATGGACCGGGCGATCACCAGCCAGAGCTTTACGCACATCCACCACCAATTTAGGCAGGGTAAAGTCGGTGCTCCAGTTGGCTCCAGTAACATGGTAATCAACTGCATCAGCGCCGGTGGCAAAGTTGGTCAAATCCACCGCGGTTTGATCTACCAGCCGGAGAAATTTGTCTGCTACTTGTTTATTTGTGGCAATGTAATCATCACTAATGCCGGGGGAAATATAACCCAAAGGTAACGGTTTTGCCGCCCATTTTTGCTGTTCTTTTTCATCGGGAACAGTCAAACTTAAAATATTAGTGCTTTCATAATGGGGAGCTAGTTTGGTCAACTCGTTGGTTAATTTAACTTCATTAACTTCTTGATCACCCCGGATACTTACCAACACTAAAACCGCTTTGCCGGAATTGTACACCGCTTGATATAAAACGTTTTTCACCACATTGCTGGCATCACAGTCTAAGCATTGGCACATCTTGGCGATCGTGGCGGTATTGGGGGCTGACTGTTTTTTATAACCACTAAAAGGGGAAGGTTTAGCATCGGGGGCAAGGGACACTGCTTTTTCCACATTGGCGGAATATAAACCATCTTCGGTGTAGAGAATTTCATCTTCCCCGGCATCGGCCAGCACCATAAACTCCTGGGAACCGGAACCACCGATCGCCCCGGAATCCGCATCCACCGGCCGGAAATCTAGACCACAGCGGCTAAAAATATTTCTGTAGGCCTGGTCCATGGCCCCGTAGGTTGCCTTTAAACTAGCTTCGTCACTGTGGAAAGAATAGGCATCTTTCATAATGAACTCCCGCCCCCGCATAAGCCCAAAACGGGGACGAATTTCATCCCGGAATTTGGTCTGAATTTGGTATAAATTCACCGGCAATTGACGATAGGAACGGATCATTTCCTTGGCGATCGCCGTGATTACTTCTTCATGGGTGGGGCCCAAACCAAGTTCCCGTTCTAGTCGATCCCGGAGGGCAAACATAATTCCTTCGGACTCTGTGTAGGTATCCCACCGTCCTGACATTTTCCACAATTCCGACGGCTGTAGCTGGGGCAATAGGCACTCCTGGGCCCCGGTGCGATTCATTTCTTCCTGGACAATGCGCTTCACTTTTTCTAGCACCCGCCATATCAGAGGTAAGTAGGCGTATAGACCACTGCCCAAACGACGGATAAAACCGGCCCGCACCAGAAGTTTATGACTGGGGATTTCCGCATCCGCTGGATCGTCTCTGAGGGTGACAAAGAGCATCTGGGACAGTCGCATAATGAGCCTAGGTAAATGACGCACTGACCCATTATCCCACACCAGTTAAATTGTGTTGAATGACTGCGCCGAGAATCCCTTAATTCAGCTAAAATCGGAGTGCCACTTGAATCCGGGGATGTATTTGCTCTGTATTTTCCCCAGTATTTTGCTCCCGCTCCCCTATGATAATTTTTCTCGTCTAGTTATCACTTTCCCCAGCTCTCTGCCATGGATTTTCTCGCCTCCGAGTCCTCAGCCCCCGTCAATGCCGGCGTTCATGTCAATGTGATGGAAACGTTGGTCTATGAAGAGATTGATAAACAACTGCGTTTTTACCCCAAAAACTTGAGAAATTATCTCAATTTAACCGAGGTGGCAACCTACGCCCTCAATCGTTTACCGCCCCTCTATGCCTCCAGTGTGAAGGGAGTGGAAGAACAACGTCGGGTGGCGGCCCGCCAGTATCGCAGTGAGTTGACTTCCGCCGTTCGTCGGGCGATCGCCGCAGTGGAGAGGGACCCTTTACGAAGCTCTGAACCCATCGTTTCGGAAATTGAGGTGAATTATCGGGGAGCAGAAAATACCCTGGGACAAATTCAGGAATTGCTCAAACGCTACAACTTGTTGGAACCAGTTAACAAAGAAGTTACCTGGGACAATTGTTTACCTTTACTAAGGCAAGCCTTTTTGAAATTGACCGCTGTCCAATCCCCTACTCCTCCCGCCATTAATGAACGGCGATCGATGCCTTTGCCGCCCCCGCCCCCCATTAGAACTCCGGCCATGGATAACCGCCAGATTGACCCCAAAAATACCCTTTGGTAATTGGTTAATTGGATTTATGGAGCCTTGGCCAGGATTTACTCTGGGTATATTTCCAAAGATGACCGACAAAATTAATTCTCAAACATAATTTGATTGCCCCGCAAAGCAATAATTCTGATCTTTAACGGTCCGACCACCGATGTATCCTCAGCGGCGATCGCCCGGACTTCATTGGGGGGATTATCGGCCTGACGGCGCAGTTGTTCGATAAAATCAATCAAAGTTTTAATGCGCCCATCCTCCACTTGTATCGGGCCCAAAATACCTTCCCGACGGGCACGGAATTGGGCGGCAGCCAGGAGATAATCAATCCGTTTTTGGACATCAACTTCGCTAAAGTCGGAGGATTCGAGGGAAATGGTGGCAATGGTTTCCGCTTCTCGAAAAACTTGGCGGTTGGGCACCACGTCAAAAAAGACCCGAATTTCCCTTTCTTCCTGCACATAATTCCCCGCTGATAGCACCCGAATAACATATTCCTGGCCTGGTTGGAGTTGGCTTGTAATACTATCCACCTGGGCGGTGGTCACCCGGACAATGGGTTCATCGGGCACGGGCATATTGGGGGTTTTAACCAGTTGTAGAGCAGTGCGATTAGCCTGGCGCAACAATTGATCCACGGCACCAGTGACAGCTTCGCTACTTACCACCCTTAGACCACCAAAGGCCAATAACTGACCCCGCAGAATGGCAATTTGTTGCCCCCGCAGCTCTTGGTAATCTTGATAATAGCGTTCGAGTTCTTCCACTTCCCTCTGCAGGAAACTTAGTTCTGTTTCTAGCCCCTGTAACTTTTCTTCCCGGGCCTGGATGTCATTATCTTTAGCGGCGATCGCCTGGTCGAGTTGATCAATTTTGGTGTCCCGTTGATTAATTTCAGCTTGTAACTGTTGGCGCTGGGCCTCCAAAGAAGCAAACCTTTTCTCCAAAGATTGCACCTGTTCCCGCTGACGGGCAAGGACTTTTTCCTGTTGGGCAATGCGTTCCTGACGCTTGGATAATTCTTGATCCCTCAGTTTTACCTGACTCTGAAGTTCTGAAGATTCCGCTAATAGTGAGTCCTTTTGTTCGTTCAATTGAGCCCTTTCCGCTGAAAGGTTAGCCACCTCCTGGCGCAAATTACGGGATTGTTCCGATACCCGGCGCAATAACTGCAAAGCTTTGGTATAGTTTCGATTCAGCTCCCGACTGCGCTCCTGCACCAATTGTTGCTCTTCGCGTACAGCCGTAAGTTCCGATTCAATTTCTTCTTTCGCTTGGCTAGCCTGTTCCAATTCTGTTTTGGCCACCCGCAACTGCGCCAAAATATCATCTAGTTGAAACACCCCCTCTCGTAAGGATTTACTAAAAGTAAACAAAATCCCCAGGGTGGAAGCGGAAATCAGAGTGCCAGTAATCACCGTCAACAATACCGCCGTCTGTCGGGGTCGCAGTTTAAACAGACGTAGGCGAGCTTTGCCCACCTTACTGCCCAAATGATCCCCCAGCGCAGCAATGATTCCGCCCAAAACTAGGACAGAAAGAACCAGAATATAGGCACTGGTCATAGAGGGTGGTTAGGTAAACTGTTGACTGAGAGCAACGGGGTTATGGACGGTAATTTTCTTTTTCGTGATGGAGATCATATTACCCTCCCGCAGATCTCCTAGGAGCCTAGTCACCGTTACCCTGGTGGAACCAATGGCTTCGGCGATCGCCTGATGGGATAACTTGAGGTCAATGCGAATGCCGTCCGGGGCAGGTACACCAAAATCTCGACAGAGAATCAGCAAAAAACTAACCAAACGAGAACCCATATCCCGGTGGGCTAGGGTTTCAATCATCATTTCCGTCTGGAGAATGCGGGAAGAAAGCCCCTGTAACATCAACAATGACAGGTCGGGATGCTCCTTGAGAGCCTGTTCCACCTGTTCAATGGGGGCAGACAGTAACTCCACCGGGGTAAAAGCCACTGCGTGGTAAAAACGGTCAGAACGTTGCCCGGTAACTAATGATAACACCCCAAAAACACTGTTCTCCCTCAACAGAGCGACGGTAATTTCTTCCCCGGCTTCGTAAACCCTAGATAACTTAACAGCCCCCTTGAGCAAAAAATAAACCCGTTCCGCCGGATCCCCAGGAAAAAAAATTGTTTTACTCCGATCAAACGTTTCCACCACCGGGGGCATCAACTCACTGCCTAAGCGTCGAAACACTGCCGCTAGGGGACGATCTTGGGTTAGGGACTGATCCATGCACGTTCACGGTAATGGGGGCATCAAGGGAAGTGCAAAACCCCATTCTGTATCAAGATTATACACAACGGATTACATGCGCTCCACACTGCCAAAGAAAATTGGTTCCACCCGAATGGCAACGATCGCCGAGGGTCGCACCACCATGTACTCGCCCTGAATATTTCTGATAGGCACACTGATAAATTCCTGGGAATCGTGCTTGGGCACAACTTCGTTGCTATACCATTTTTGGAAATCTTGAATGGTCATGAAACGGACTTCCTCTCGATGGCCATTGGCCAAAAACAGATGGATGGCAAATTCGTCGGCTTTTTGCATGGTCAGGGTCCCTAATGATTTCGTTTAGATTATCCTCCATCCCGTGGACAGAGCAACGGTGACAAAAGGTCCAGCCTAGGTTGGCTCCATTAAATTTTAGGTAACAAAAGGTAATGGAGAAAAAAATAACTTTACGTTGGGGGCAATGGCAACAAAATTGCCTAGAATTAGCTCAGGTTTCTTGCCCACTGCTCCAGTCCAGCAACTTGGTTGATCCCCCCCCTTTAATTAATCTCGATATAGCTTCCATGGTCACTTTTCCCTTAAACCTCCGTCGTTGGCTGCAGTCCGTTTGTTTGGGAGCCCTCACGGCGATCGCCGTTCAATTGCCGGGCAAAACTGCGGAAAATATCTTTTTCACCTACGGGCCAATCAAGTTGACGGTGCGGGTGGAATCCCTAGAAAGATTTGTGCAGGATGGCACTGTGGATTCCAATCTCAGCTTTTTATTTAATCTGGTGGGAGCTTCCGAAGAAAAATTAGCAAAATTAAGGGAAATTATGGGGCTCCGGGCAGAGGTGGACCCCGTTGTGCTGAGTAACTTTTTTAACACCAGCCTGGGGGAAGATTCCCTGGCTAGGGCAGCGGTGATTCTCAATGCCCCCTGGGGAGCTAACTCCAAATATGGTATTCGGGCCGCAATTGTGCAGGCAGCCGAGGATCCAGAAGGGGGACTAAGCCTCATCAATTTCATCAAAAAGTATCCCACCGATATCCATTTCCAAGGGGAAGTGGTGGAAGAACGGGCCCGGGCGGTGGAACTGCTAGTTAAAGCTTCCGAACACTTCATTGATAAGATGATTGCCCTCTCGGAAATTGAGGCGGCTTCAGAAGGGGATATCAACTTTAGTGCTTTACCAGATCCCACTGAAATGGGCCCCTACGGTGTGGCCCCCAAAGAAACCTGGTGGTTAAACGACCAAAGTCGTAACCGTCGTTTTTACGTGGATGTTTACCGCCCCCAACGCTGGAAAGAAGGCAAAACACCAGTTTTAGTTTTTTCCCATGGTTTGGCTTCCCGTCCGGAAGATTTCGACAATGCGGCGGAGAAAATGGCCTCCTATGGTTTTGTGGTGGCTTTGCCCCAGCATCCCGGCAGTGACATTCTCCAGGCCCAAGCTTTACTCAATCGCACTTCTCGCCAGGGTTACTATCCCACCGAGTTTATTGACCGGCCCAAGGATATTAGCTACGTCATTGATGAGTTGGAACGTCGCAATGCCAGTGAGTTCGGCGATCGCCTTAACTTGACCCAGGTAGGGGTGGGGGGCCACTCCTTTGGGGGTTATGGCGCGTTAGCTGTGGCCGGGGCCACCATTGACTGGGATTTTTTGAAATCGGAATGTCGCATTGGCCAAGGAGTCCCCAACACGGCCCTGTTATTGCAATGCGATGCCCTAACCCTGCCCCGGTCCGATTATGACTTCCGAGACCCCCGGGTAGTGGCAGTGCTGGCGGCCAATCCTGTTAACAGTGCGATCTTTGGCGTATCGGGACTGCATAAGGTTACGGTCCCAGTTCTATTGCTTGGGGGCAGTTATGATCCAGCCACTCCTTTTGTGTTGGAACAGGCCCGTTCTTTCCCTCGCTTGGCCAGTCGTGATAAGTATCTAACTTTGATGGAAGGGCAAGCCCACGTAGATTTCTCCAAAATTGATGCCAATATCAAAAACGTGGTCGAGTCAGTGGAAGCAGTCAGTTTGAAATTGCCTGATCCAAACCTACTCCACACCTATGGTTCTGCTGTCATGGTGCCCTTTTTCCAGTTGTATGTAGCTGGGGACGAAAGTTTCCGCCCCCTAGTGGAGAACGGAGCCGCCCATGCCGCCTATTTGAGTCGGGATCAAGAATTCAAGTTTTATCTAATTAGCCAAAAATCCGAGGGAGCTTTAATTAAGGACATTGAGGAGTTCCGCCGCACCAACGGTCTGACTCCTCCTCCCAATGAGTTTCCCCCCCAAACCATTTCCGATAATTTTTAATGTGAACTAGCCATGAAAATCACTCTAAATCTTAACGATGATTTTTTCCAAGCAGCAATGAATCTTAGTCCAGATATGACCTTAAAACTGCTATTGAGCATGCTTTACAAGCGTACCTAGAACAATAAAAATTACTGAAAATCATCAATATATTTGGGACAATAGAATAAGGTCTTGATTATGACTATAAACAACAGGGAACTGTCCAATGGAAGTCATCGTAGATACCAGGATTTGGTCGTTGGCACTGCTAGGACGACAATCCAATTTAAATCAAGATATTACAGCCCAACTTCAGGCTCTCATTCAGAATGGTCAAACTTTAATCAATACTACTGATTATCAATGTTTGTTAAATCGTAAAGTAGAGTTATGGCCGCAAATCCTTAAATCCTTAGAAAGCTTAATCTACCTAGGGACTACGGATAATTTCCCCCTCTAAAGAGTAATTCCACCGTTGTCGGCAAGGGGTTTTGCTCTGTGTTGCCGTGGCTGTGCCTGTACTTTGTCATTAGAATCAGGATTAAACTCCGTTGGCCCATCCCGGCCCTGAATGGCAGGGTTTTCCCGTGTCATACTTTTCGGTAATAATCAGAAATTTAGGTGGTGTGAAAAAATCATGGCTGTATCCCTTAAGCAAGCCCTAGTAGTAGGCAGCTACATTGTTGGTCAGCGGCTCCAGGGCAAAAAGCGGTTCCCCCTAGTGCTGATGCTAGAACCCCTATTCCGCTGTAACCTGGCCTGCCAAGGCTGTGGAAAAATTCAACATCCCACGGAAATTCTCAAGCAAAATCTCTCCCCAGAAGATTGCTTTCGGGCAGTGGAGGAATGCGGTGCCCCGGTGGTATCCATTCCCGGTGGTGAACCTCTGCTCCATCCTCAAATTGATGAAATTGTCCGGGGCTTGGTGGCCCGCCGGAAATTCATTTATCTTTGCACCAACGCAATTTTGTTGGAAAAAAGCCTCGACAAATTCCAGCCTTCCCCTTATCTGACTTTCAGCGTCCATCTCGATGGCCCCAGGGAACACCACGATAAATGTGTCGATCGCCAAGGGGTATTTGATAAAGCTGTTGCAGCCATTAAAGCAGCTAAGGCCAAAGGATTCCGGGTTACCACCAACACCACCGTGTTTGAAGGGGCCAACGTGGCAAAAATGCAGGCATTTTTTGACTATCTGCAAACCCTGGGCATTGACGGCATGATGATCTCCCCAGGCTATAGCTACGAGTGGGCACCGGATCAAGACCATTTCCTCAAACGGGATCAGACCAAAGCCCTGTTCCGAGAACTACTAGCTCCCTGGAATAAAGGTAAAAAAGCCTGGAATTTTAACCACAATCCCCTCTTTTTAGACTTTCTCATGGGGGAAAAGGATTACGATTGCACCCCCTGGGGTAGCCCTAGCTACAGCGTGCTCGGTTGGCAAAAACCCTGCTACCTACTCAACGAAGGTTATTACCAAAGTTTCCAAGAACTACTGGAAGAAACAAGATGGGAAAATTACGGTCCCAAAAGCAACAATCCCCAATGCCAGGATTGCATGGTCCACTGTGGCTATGAACCCACCGCGGCCCTCGATGCCCTCCACCCGGCCAATATGGGTCGGGCCATGGGCAGTTTAATCAGCGCCTAGGGAGTAATGCCATCGCCAGAAGCCCAAAGATCCCCTATGATTGGCGAAGAAATTTTGAGAATGCCAAAGTTTACAATGCCCTGATTGGCACGGTTTCGTTCACGGTCTGGTTATCTGCATGCATATTGCTTGGTTAGGAAAAAAAACGCCCTTTTGCGGCAATGTAACCTACGGTCGGGAAGTAACCAATGCATTACTAGACCGGGGCCATCAGGTCAGCTTTTTGCATTTTGCCCAGGAGGAGGAGGGAGAACCCCTGGCGGAAAATGGTTGCGCGGAAGTGGCCTTACCGTTTCTATTTAAATCAACCGTTTATACCATCCCTACCCCCCGCTCCAGCCGGGTTTTAACCGATGCCCTGGCCAAGTTAAAGCCGGATTTGGTGCACGCCTCCTTAACCCTTTCTCCCCTGGATTTTCGTTTGCCGGAAATTTGTGAAGAATTGGGCTTACCTTTAATTGCCACCTTCCATCCCCCCTTTGACAGTAAGCTACGCAATTTTTCCTCCAGTACCCAGTTTTTGACCTACCAACTCTATGCCCCCTCCTTGGCCCAGTACGATAAGGTAATCATCTTTTCCCGACTACAGCGGAACCTTTTACTCAAGTTGGGGGTGCCCCGGCAACGCCTGGCCATCATTCCCAATGGGGTTGCGGTGGAGCGCTATTGTCCAGGGCAAAATGACCTGAAAAAAGAGTACCAGGCCGAACGGTTATTCATTTATCTGGGACGCATTGCCCCGGAAAAGAACGTGGAAGCTCTGCTCAAAGGTTGGAAATTTTCCGACATGGGCCCCCATTGCAAACTGCTGATGGTGGGGGACGGCATTTTAAAATCGACTCTGCAAACCCACTACGGCCCGGAAATGGGAGTCCATTGGTTGGGCTTCGTGGCCGATGAATTGACCAGGATTCAACTGTTGCGGGCTGCCGATGCCTTTATTTTGCCTTCCTTGGTGGAGGGTTTATCCCTATCTTTATTGGAAGCCATGGCCTGTGGCACAGCCTGTGTGGCCACCGACGCTGGAGCGGATGGGGAAGTGCTGGAAAATGGGGCGGGCATTGTGCTCAAAACCCAGGGGGTGACTGCCCAACTCAAAATTCTTTTGCCGCTACTACGGGACCATCCAGAGATTACGGATTTGTTGGGACGCAAAGCGAGGGAAAGGGTGTTGGAGCGCTACACCTTTGCGGCCAATATGGTGCAATTGGAATCCCTCTATAAAACTTTGGTGCCCCACCAAGCCCATTCTACGAACCTAAGTTCCTATTTTTATCTGCTGGAATGACTATTTCCCGTACCATTTGCCTTGGTTTCATTGCGGCGATCGCCGGGGGAACATTACTGTTGCTGATGCCCCTTGCCACCAGTACTGGGGAGTGGGGTAATCCCTTGGTGGCTTTGTTTACTGCCACTTCCGCTGTTTGTGTGACGGGGCTCAGTGTGGTGGATGTGAACAAGTACTTTTCCTTTTGGGGAGAATTGACTGTCATGTTGCTGGCCCAGTTGGGGGGGTTGGGCTACATGACCCTGACCACTTTTTTGATGATCCTGATTGGGCGCAAATTTGACCTCCAGCAACGGTTTGCCATCCAAGAATCCTTTGACCATCGTTTTGCCCAGGGCAGCAATAATTTAATCAAATCAGTCATTGCCACCACGCTAATTTTTGAAGTTACTGGTACTATAGTTCTTTTTTTTGTTTTCCTTCAGGACTATCCTCCCCCCCGGGCCCTTTGGTATGCCGTTTTCCACAGCGTCAGTGCTTTTAATAATGCTGGTTTTAGTCTTTTTGCCGATAACTTAATCGGCTATCAAACCTCCGTGCCCCTTAATTTGACCGTTTCAGCCCTAATTATTTTTGGTGGCATTGGCTACCAGGTAATTATCGAGTCCTATTTCTGGTTAGTGCGAAAGGTAAAAAAATCCCAACGACCCTTTGCCTTTTCCCTTAACCTACGGGTGGTGGTGCGGGTGACTATTTTCCTGCTGTTGTTAGGCTTTTTCGGCATTCTGATTTTAGAGGCCCAGGGCAATCGAGCTTTTGCTCAGTTTTCTTTCCAGGATCGTTTACTGGTCGCCTGGTTCCAGTCGGTGACTACCCGGACAGCGGGCTTTAACACCATTGATTTGAATGAGCTGAGTTCTACTAGTTTGGTGCTGGTGATGTTGTTGATGTTCATTGGGGCTAGTCCCAGTGGCACCGGCGGCGGAATCAAAACCACCACCTTTGCCATTTTGGCCAACTGCACCCGGTCAGCTCTGCGGGGCCAGGAAAGGGTAATTATTGATGACCGCTGTATTCCACCCCAGTTAATTCTCAAGGCGATCGCCGTGGTGTTTGGTTCGATGGTGACGGTGATTTCCAGCATAAGTTTGTTGATTTTCCTGGAGTCGGAGCAGGAAGCGGTGTCCTTGGCATTTGAAGCGGTGTCTGCCTTTGCCACAGTAGGGCTTTCCTTGGGCACTACCCCAGAGCTAAAACCCCTTTCCCAACTGGTCTTAATTGTCACCATGTTCATTGGTCGGGTGGGCATTACCATTTTGATGGCGGCGATCGTGGGGGATCCTAAGCCAAGTTTGATTAAATATCCAGAGGAAAATTTGCTGGTAGGCTAATCCGGCTTCCCTATTCTGTTGAATAACAACGATATCAAGGTAGCCCATTTTGTCAGTAGGCCCCTCAGGGAAAAACAAGCCTAGGTTATGGATCAAGTTAGTTAGATGGATGGGGAAAAGTTCTGCTTAACCGGGCGGTCTGCTACAATTTTTGAGATTCAATGGGTTTTGATCAATGGCTGTAACGCGGGCGAAAATTGCTTTAGACGCAATGGGCGGTGACTATGCCCCCGAAGAGATTGTTATCGGTGCTATCCGGGCGAGTCAGGAATTAGATGTAGATATTTTCCTTGTCGGCGATCGCCAGGCCATTGAGGATTGTTTAAACCGCCATCCCCATCAGGGCATTAACCTTACCATTGTCGATGCGGAAGGGGTGGTGGAAATGGAAGAAGATGCGGTGGTGGTGCGCCGTAAGCCCAAGGCGTCCATTAATGTGGCGATGAATTTGGTCAAAGAAAAACAAGCCGATGCGGTGGTGTCCGCTGGCCATTCGGGAGCGGCCATGGCGGCGGCCCTACTGCGGCTGGGCCGTTTAAAAGGCATTGACCGGCCGGCGATCGGCACCTTATTTCCCACAATGGTTCCCGGCAAATCGGTAATTGTGCTAGACGTGGGGGCCAATGTGGATTGCAAGCCTAAATACCTGGAACAGTTTGCCCTCATGGGAACGGTGTACAGCCAATATGTGTTGGGGGTTGATAGCCCCAAGGTTGGTCTGCTGAACATTGGTGAAGAGTCTAATAAAGGTAACACCCTCGCCCTGCAAACCCATGAATTGTTGCAGAGTAATCCGGAAATTCCCTTTGTGGGCAACGCCGAAGGAAGGGACGTACTTTCCGGTAATTTTGATGTGATTGTTTGTGATGGTTTTGTCGGCAATATTGTGCTTAAATTTGCCGAAGCGGTGGGGGAAATTTTACTGAGCATTGTTAAAGAAGAACTACCCAGGGGCTGGCGGGGCAAATTGGGGGCCATTATTTTAGCCCCCAACCTCAAACGCATTAAGCAACGGGTGGACCATGCCGAACATGGAGGAGCCTTACTATTCGGGGTCGATGGGGTTTGTGTAATTAGCCATGGTAGTTCCCGCAGTGGCTCCATTTTTAACGCCATTCGCCTAGCTAAGGAGGCGATCGATAATCAGGTTTCTGTGCGCATTAACAGTTCCACTTCCCTATTAATGGAACGACAAAAAACAGAGGAATTACAGAATATCTAGAAACTCCCCCCGGCCATAGTGACTCAGGGGCCAGCTTTGTCCTATGCTTTAAGCCTGTAATCGCTCACCATGACATCAGCGGGAGTCAGGACTTTTGAATACCCTTGGCAGTGGCCTCAAAATTATTGGCAGTGGCACGGCGATCGCCGACCAGAGTTTAACAAATCAAGACCTGAGCAACATTGTCGAGACCTCCGACGAGTGGATCCAGTCCCGCACGGGGATGCGCCAACGCTACATTTGTTCGGCCCAGGAAAATTTGGCCAGTTTGGGGGTAAAGGCCGGCCAAAAAGCCCTGGCCATGGCGGGACTACAACCGGAAGACCTGGATTTAATTATTCTGGCCACCTCCACCCCCGATGATTTATTTGGCACTGCAGCCCAAATTCAAGGGGGATTGGGGGCCACCAGAGCCTTTGCCTTTGACATAACGGCGGCCTGTTCTGGTTTTGTGGTGGGGTTGAACGTAGCAGCCCAATTTTTACGCACCGGGGTTTACCAAAGGGTTTTAATAGTGGGAGGGGATGTACTTTCCCGTTGGGTGGACTGGTCGGACCGCACCACCTGTGTGTTATTCGGTGATGGAGCCGGAGCCGTGGTGCTACAACGCCAAGCCCAGGACAATTTGCTCGCCTTTGAAATGTACACCGATGGCACTGGCAATGGCTGTCTTAATTTGTCCTATCAAGCAAACCCTCAACCTTTAACAGCAGAAAAAACCGTTGCCCAGGGCACCTATCAAGCCATCACCATGAACGGCCGGGAAGTGTACCGTTTTGCCGTGGCTAAGGTGCCCGAAATCATCGAAAAAGTACTGTTTAAAGCCCAGTTGACCACCTCCGACTTGGACTGGGTAATTCTTCACCAAGCCAATCAACGCATTATGGATGCGGTGGGCGATCGCCTGGGTATTCCATCCGAGAAAATCATCAGTAATGTAGGGGAATACGGCAACACTTCGGCAGCTTCCATTCCCCTGGCTTTGGATCAAGCGGTGCGGGAAGGGAAAATTAAAGAGGGAGACCTAATCGCCCTGGCCGGCTTTGGGGCCGGCTTAACCTGGGCTGCTAGCATAGTGCGGTGGTAAATAATCAACAGTCTAAAGTAGTTAGTAGTTACTAGGCAATGGATTAGTAAACGTGGAAGGAGCTGGCCACTGTGTCAAACAGACTTTTCACTGTGTCCCAGCGGTCTTCTGCCGTGGATAAATCAAACGTAATTAACTTACCCCGGTTAGTGGTCACACTGGCCAAATCGTGGCGCTCCACATTGTCCCCCACCAACACCCGGTACTCCAGAGTGTAATAAACCTGACCGTCCTCATCCCTTGCCTCCGCATTAATTAATTCCGCCTGGCGATCGCCTTGGGAAGCATCGTTGACGGTTTTCATAAAGCGGTAACCCACATCGGTGGCTGTGCCCAAATCCGTCAAGGTTTTATCGCTGGGGATTTCACTAATAATCACGCTCAAATTTTCATCCCGCTCAATCAGGTCCCGGAACACCACATCCACCCCAGGGGAAGCCCCCTTAACGTCCACCCCAATCCAACCATTGGGATAAAGAAACTCATAACCATCTTTGGTGTCACTGTAGCGTTGCAGACTGGCAATGCCCACTCCTCCACAGGCGGTGAGGGTAAAGCTCAGCAGTAAAGTTACCAGGACTACAGCAGTGGATAGGGACTTTTTCAACATGGGAGAAAGGGAAGAACTGGGCAAGAAGGCAAAATTACCTTTCCTTACCCATTAAACCTCCAATGGTTGACCAGAAACTAGAGGTAGAATGATTCCCGCCAGAAAAAGAAGTTTAACAATTTGCCATGGGCACTGTTCTGAAGCGGGGAGGAAGGCTATGGCCTCCTCAACCAATTTATTTCCTGCCTAACCCAGGGGACGTTGTTGAGGCTATAAGTTGAGGCTATAAATTTAACTTATTAAAAGGTTCGACAAATTTGAGATAGTTTTGTGGCAAAGATACTGCTTAGGAACCAAATATTGCATAAACTTAGAGATATAGTTTTTTCTAAAAAAATAGTCTTATTTCTATCTATTGAATCGGGGCAATTTAAACTCAGAATAGATTAGTTGTTCCCAGCTGAAACCATCGTGTGCTTTTTCCAGAGGCGTTTTTGGCAATTTTTCCTCTGGTAAATTTCACCGACTTTGGGGCAATGCTCATAATCACCATAGAGTGAAATCCATGAACAAGTTTGAATCAAGACAATCGGAACCAAAGACAAATAACAATGCTGGTTGGATAATTCATGTGTATGATAAAAGTCGCCGTCTTTTATTTGTTCTAGAACCTTCCCACGCTTGGCTCTTTTTCCTGGGTTGTGGTGTCGGCTTACTACTGTCGGTGGTTTGGGTCAATGTTGCTCGCCATAGTCCTCCGCTAGAATCCTCCCCAGTCAAGGTCTCGCCTCCCTTCCAGGTCGACTAGTCACAACAATTTAAAAATCAGAAAAATTGTCCCATTGATCAACTTACAGGGGGCCATTGAGCAAAATCCGGGGTCACCATCTAGTCCCCAAAAAGCTGGCGATCGCCAAATAATAGTAAAACTTATCATTCAAATTTAAAATTACTTAGCAGATCCAGGGGGACAACTGCAAAATTGGTCGGATTTACATATAGACTTTAGCTTATAGATTTCAAGACATAGGCATTCAAACCTGCATAGACAAGAGTCTATACAGAGCGAAGCCAATGGGGTTCATTGCCCCTGGAAAGATCAAGCAAACTGCCGAAGATTCAGGGCCAAGCTTTACTACCCCAATCCCCATAAATTTCAACCAAGGAGACAATTTACATTATGGATTTTTTGTCCAATTTCTTGACGGACTTCGTGGGACAATTGCAGTCCCCAACCCTAGCCTTTCTGATTGGGGGGATGGTTATTGCCGCCCTTGGCACCCAATTGGTAATTCCAGAGGCGATTTCTACGATCATCGTCTTTATGTTGCTCACTAAGATTGGCCTAACCGGGGGCATGGCAATTCGGAACTCCAACTTGACGGAAATGCTCCTACCCGTGGCATTCTCTGTGATATTGGGAATTCTTATTGTCTTCATCGCCCGTTTTACCCTGGCTAAACTGCCTAACGTCAGAACCGTGGATGCCCTGGCCACCGGCGGCTTGTTTGGGGCAGTCAGTGGCTCTACAATGGCTGCCGCCCTCACTACGTTGGAAGAATCAAAAATTTCCTACGAAGCCTGGGCTGGTGCTCTGTATCCCTTTATGGATATTCCTGCCCTGGTAACGGCGATCGTCGTAGCTAATATTTATCTCAATAAGAGAAAACGTAAGTCTGCTGCTGCTAGTATTGAGGAATCGTTCAGCAAGCAACCCGTTGCCGCCGGGGATTATGGCGACCAAACGGATTATCCTCGTACCCGCCAAGAGTATTTAAGCCAGCAAGAACCGGAAGATAATCGGGTCAAAATCTGGCCAATTATCGAAGAAAGTTTACAAGGCCCTGCCCTATCAGCCATGTTGTTAGGTCTTGCCCTGGGCATATTTACCAAGCCGGAAAGTGTCTATGAAGGTTTTTATGATCCTCTTTTTCGAGGACTACTTTCCATCTTGATGCTGATTATGGGCATGGAAGCTTGGTCCAGAATTGGTGAACTACGTAAAGTAGCTCAATGGTATGTGGTCTATAGCCTAATAGCTCCCATAGTGCACGGGTTTATTGCCTTTGGTCTTGGTATGATTGCCCACTATGCTACGGGTTTCAGTCTGGGTGGTGTGGTAGTTTTAGCAGTTATCGCCGCTTCTAGCTCTGATATCTCCGGGCCTCCTACCTTGCGAGCAGGTATCCCATCTGCCAACCCCTCTGCCTATATCGGTTCATCCACCGCCATCGGTACTCCCATTGCCATCGGCGTGTGCATACCGCTTTTCATTGGGCTTGCCCAGACCCTTGGTGCAGGTTAATCCCCAATAGTTTATGGTCTGTCAATAATCCCTTGACCTAACAGACCAAAAAGATTAACTTACATACTTCTAGGAGATAAACAAAATGGCTAAACCAGCGAACAAGCTCGTCATCGTCACAGAAAAGATTCTGCTCAAAAAAATTGCCAAAATCATCGACGAATCCGGTGCCAAAGGATACACGGTAATGAATACCGGTGGCAAGGGTAGCCGTAACGTGCGCTCGTCGGGTCAACCTAACACTTCCGACATCGAGGCCAATATTAAGTTTGAAATATTGACTGAAACCCGGGAAATGGCTGAAGAAATTGCTGATCGAGTTGCCGTCAAGTATTTTAATGATTACGCTGGCATCATCTACATTTGTAGCGCAGAAGTACTTTATGGGCATACTTTCTGTGGCCCTGAGGGCTGTTAAATCAACAATAACTAGGCTTGTTTCTATTCCGGCAACCGCATTCCAGGCAAAACTATTCTTGGGCGGTTGCTTTTTGTTTCTTCAGGGGGCCATGGCCCTATTTCAAATGCTTAGAAAGTCACCATATTTTCAGTACAGCCCAAACTTACCGGGAAAACCTAGATAGAATTGATCCCGACTAAAAACAGAGTAAATTTTCAGAAAAATGGGTCTAAAAACCTGTCCTTGTTTAGCTTTAATCCTTGCCCGCACGAAATCTTAGGTTTGACGACAAAATAACTCAATTGACCTTGTTGTTACCATCGTACAAAAACCTCGCCCCGGCCCACTGCAGCTTATCCCGTAGAGTTTTGTAAAAGGAATAGCTTTCCCGTAGGAGGATAAATTGGGCTGCTCGATGGGCCATCCACACCCCCACTCGTTGCCCAGGCCAAACGCCTGTAGCCAGAGAACCGTCGGTCCAAAGTTTAGTATTTAACTCAAAATCCCCCAGGGGCCAAATGTTTACCGAAGAGCCAGGGGGAATGACAATGGGGCGGCTGGATAAGCTCAGGGGACAAATGGGAGTAATGACAATGGCGTCCATGCCAGGGTGCAAGATGGGGCCATTGGCAGAGGATGTATAGCAAGTAGAACCCGTAGGGGTGGCGACCAAAAGACCGTCGCACTGATACTGATCAATTAACTCCCCATCCACTTCCACTTCGATGATGGCCGTGGGCATCCGGTCAATACTGGCCGGTTTGATGCACATTTCGTTCAGACAGTAGTAGGTTTCCCCCACCATCTGGGGATCCCGGCGATCGCCTTCAAATAAACTGGCCGCTAGCATCATGCGTTGGGAAACAGCATAGCGGTCTTGGTTGAGACGGTCCCACACCTTTTGAGTATCCTGGAACACATCGAATGGTTCCGTCAAAAATCCTAGATGCCCGCCCACGTTAACAGACAAAATGGGAATGCCTTCGGGGGATAAATGCCTGGCCGCCGCTAGGGTAGTGCCATCTCCCCCTAAAACCAAAGCCAAATCTATTTTTTCTGTGGCGGAAGCCAAAAACACTGGATAGGGATTGTCTTTAATGCCACTGGGGCCCATCAGCACCTTACAACCCCTAGCTTCCAGTTCCCTGGCACACCGTTCGGCATAGGTTTTGCTTTCATTGTGCCCGGCTTTATGGGCAATGATCACCTGTTTCAGTTCCACAATGGGGCCTCATAGTGGGGCATGGATTGAACTAGCTTTCGGAACTCTCCGCTGTGGTTACGGGAGCTTCCTCGATCGCCGGAGTGGTAGAAGCGGCTTGTTTTTCCTTTTTCTTCCGTTCTGCTTCGGCGGCATCTTCCAACACCTTAAGCAGTTGGTCAACTTTTTCCAGATTACTGCGGTACAGGTCTAAATCCTTGACCACTTTATCGAGGGACAAGTCTAATAGTTCCGACAGCCTGGTGAGATAATCTTGACGTTTTTCGTCATTGTCCTTCACCTCTGGGTCCTGGTCAGCTAACAGAGTGTAAAGCCCGATGGCAAATAAACGACTGTATTTGAATTTGTGGCGTTGGTGGATCCCCGTGAGGGTGTTGAGCAGAAGATTATCCCCAGATGCTTGTTCGCTGGCGGCGGCGGTTACCCAGGCATCCAGACCAATGTGATGGGCACTGGCGGCCACATTCTTGGCATCTTGGCGCACTTGGTCGGGGTTTTGATCCACCCCATGGCAGAGGGCGTTGAAAATGGCCGGTAATTGTTCGGCGGGTTGATAGCCCTGCATGAAACTATTAAAGGAGGTGACAATGCCTAGGGCAAAAATCGGATCGTAGGTAAAATCAATGTTCACACTGAGCAAATGCATTTCCACCAAGAGTTCTTCGACAAAACGCCGGTAGATGGAACTAATGGGACGGCTGTAGTGGGTAAAAAATTTTCGTTTGGCGTCAGAAACAGTGCGAATTTTAGTCACAGGGCCGATTACAAAGGGGGGGATAGTTCCCTACATTTTCCCTTGTTAAGCGGCCTTTGCCAACCTGAACCCTTGCTGGGGGAAGTGCGATCCCCGGGCATTGCTAGAATGGGACAGTCTTAGGGAACAGACCATGCCAGACTTCCAGGCATTTATCGCCATCATTACCACCATCTTGGTGTTTGCCATCGGAGTAGCCCTCAAATATGAAACCATCTACTTCAAAAACTACGAACTCTCCATCCCCCAATGGGCCGGCCTCAGCTTCGCCGGGTTTACTTTCACGTTTGTGGTCTTGGATTAAATCCTACGGGGGTTTGTCCGACTTGAGGAACTACAACGCAGAAATGAAGAAATACAACGAAGAAATGAGGAAGCTAGAGAACGAAAAGCAGACGCGGCACGAGCAAAGGATGAAAGAGCTGAGGCGGCAGAACGAGAAACTCGCCGAACTAGAATCGAAACTCGATATCGTACTACGATCGCCAGATTCCAACTGGACCCCAGCCAACTCCACCGAAGACAGTTAGCGGATATTATCGCCCTATTGGAAGAGTACCGAGATACGCTGTGAAATTGTTTGACACTAAACTTTTGTCAGAGCCGCGGGATCTAATTTTGGCTGTATCCCTACCGAGAATATGCCCCATGGCTTAGGCTAATTGGTGAGAAAGTTGTTCAGAATTCACGGGCAAAGTATTTAATGGTGTCTCCCATCTCTATCTGGCGATCGCTGATGTTTGGCGGTTTTTCCCCCCAGGAATGGGGCCGGGGCAGTGTGCTCCATCGTTTGGTGGGCTGGGGACAGAGTTGGATACAGGCTAGTGTGCTCTGGCCCCACTTCGAGGCATTGGGTACGGCTCTAGTGGCAATAATTTTTATTGCGGCTCCCTTCACCTCCACCACCATGTTGGGCATTTTTATGCTGCTCTGTGGAGCCTTTTGGGCTCTGCTGACCTTTGCTGATCAACCAGGGAAGGGTTTGACTCCCATCCATGTTTTAGTTTTTGCCTACTGGTGCATTTCGGCGATCGCCGTGGGATTTTCTCCGGTAAAAATGGCGGCGGCGTCGGGGTTAGCGAAATTAACAGCTAATTTATGTCTGTTTCTACTGGCGGCGAGGTTATTGCAAAACAAACAATGGTTGAACCGGTTAGTAACCGTTGTTTTACTGGTAGGGCTATTGGTGGGGAGTTACGGTCTGCGACAACAGGTGGACGGGGTAGAACAGTTAGCCACTTGGAATGACCCCACCTCTACCTTGGCCCAGGCCACTAGGGTATATAGCTTTTTAGGTAATCCCAATCTCTTGGCGGCTTACCTGGTGCCCATGACGGGTTTGAGCTTGAGTGCCCTGGTGGTATGGCGACGGTGGTGGCCCAAACTGCTGGGAGCAACCATGGTGATTGTTAACCTACTCTGTCTCTTTTTTACCCAGAGCCGGGGCGGTTGGCTAGCAGTGCTGGCCCTGGGAGCTACCTTCCTGGCCCTTTGTTACTTCTGGTGGTTACCCCAATTACCCAAATTTTGGCAACGGTGGTCTTTGCCCCTGGCGATCGCCGTGGCGGTTATATTAGGTGGGGGAGCGTTGATTGCGGTGGAACCGATTCGACTCAGGGCCATGAGCATTTTTGCTGGGCGGGAAGACAGCAGTAATAATTTCCGCATCAATGTTTGGGAAGGGGTAAAAGCCATGATCCGAGCCCGCCCTATCATTGGCATTGGCCCAGGTAACGAAGCCTTTAACCAAATTTATCCTTACTATATGCGGCCCCGCTTCACCGCCCTGAGTGCCTATTCCATTTACCTAGAAATTTTGGTGGAAACGGGTGTAGTTGGTTTTACCTGTATGCTCTGGCTGTTGGCCGTTACCCTAGGCAAAGGCGTAGAACTGGTTAAACGCTGTCGCCAAACCCTCGCCCCGGAAGGCATCTGGATTATGGGGGCTTTAGCGGCGATCATCGGTTTGTTGGTCCACGGCATGGTAGATACAGTCTGGTACCGTCCCCCGGTGAGCACTTTGTGGTGGTTGCTAGTGGCCATTGTTGCTAGTCAGTGGGCCAGCGCCCAGGCCCGTTTGGAGGCCAGTAAAGAAGAAAATGAGGACAAACCTCTTCTTGCTTCATAAGAGCCAATGGCAATAACTTGGCCAGCCAGACTTAACCTTTGCCCTTTTTGAAAATTTGTCAGGAGTCATAACCATGGCGATCGGAGAGCAAACCCATCCCCAAGCAAGTAAAGACCAGGCCATTGTCGATCGCCTCTTGCAGTCCCCCGCCGATACTCCCCACCTGCTCTCCTTGGCAAGGCTGAGAATCCGTTACAAAAATTTTCCCGGGGCCAGGAGTTTACAGCGAGATTTGGACACCGTGCTTCAACAATGGCATCTGACTGAAGAAGAACTCTTTGCCCAAACTAGAGCCCTCTATGCCAGCGGTGCGGCCCATGCCAAACAGAGTACCGAGGAGCAACAGGACTGGAGCTAGCTCTCGTTAATCCATTGCCCCAACTAGGCTGAGATGATTTTCCGGGTGGAACCCTCGAGTGTGCCGATGTCGACCTCCACCATAGGCATTGAAGTTAATCTATGGTCAAGCTTTTTAGCAAGTATTAATCCCTACTATTGGTGCGATAAGCAATGCCAAAGCCAAAACCAGAGATTTTCCCCTATGCTTGAAGCAACATCTCCCGTTACAAAAATTAACTAAATGTCTAATTTGATTGCTGTTGCTTTCTGTGGCTACTTTGCCCTGTTGATCATTCTCTTCTCTGCCAAAAACTTTCTCGTCAAGGACAAAACCAGTCTTAATCTTCCCGAGTAGATCTTTCAAATGACAACAATGGGAATTAGGTCGTTGTAATCCTGTTTGCCTAAAGTCCTAGCTAGACTAACCCAAATCAAAGTAGGTCAAAACGAGCCTATTAAGCGGGTGGGCTTGAAATGGGCGATAGCAATGTTTCCCGTTGAATTGTTAAGTAGCTCCGAGAGATTAACAAGGGATTAAAAAACTGTCAGGCTTGGTTGGCGGCGATGATTACCAAGGCTTTGTCGCTCTTTTTCTTGCCCATGGCCACCGGCAATATTTTGTCTTTTGTGCGGTTCTCCACCGGATTACCGACCTTTTAACCGAGGAAACTTTAGGGTAAAGTGAGAGCCATGGAATCCCCTATTGAGTAGAGAATTTAAATTTAAATGGCTTACGCACTACCTAACTTACCTTACGACTACACCGCTCTGGAACCCTGCATTTCCAAAAGCACCCTGGAGTTCCATCACGACAAACACCATGCCGCCTACGTTAACAATTTCAACAATGCAGTGGCGGGTACTGATTTAGATAATCAATCCATTGAAGACGTAATTAAAGCCGTTGCTGGCGATGCTAGCAAAGCCGGTATTTTCAACAACGCCGCCCAAGCTTGGAACCATAGTTTCTACTGGAATTGCATGAAGCCCGGTGGTGGTGGCCAGCCCTCTGGTGCCTTGGCGGACAAAATCAACGCTGACTTTGGTAGCTTTGACGCTTTCGTGGAAGCTTTCAAACAAGCTGGAGCCACCCAATTCGGTAGCGGCTGGGCTTGGTTGGTGTTAGACAATGGCACTTTGAAAGTGACCAAAACCGGCAACGCCGAAAACCCCATGACCGCCGGTCAAACTCCTTTGCTGACCATGGACGTATGGGAGCATGCTTACTATTTAGACTATCAAAACCGTCGTCCCGATTACATTGCCGATTTCCTCGGTAAGTTGGTCAACTGGGACTTTGTGGCGGCTAACTTAGCAGCGGCCTAGTTTTTGCCATCAATTCCAAGAAAGCTCTTTAAAAACTCTCTTTGCTCCCCAGAGTTGGGCAAAATCGGAGTTAATCTAGACGTTTTCTTCACTTTATGTACCCTTTCCCTAAATTATTGGGGGAAGGGTATTTGCTGGGAGGTGGGAGGCGATCGCCAGTGGCTGAAGTTTCTAATCTGCGTCCCCAATCCACTACACTGGGGAAGCTTGTGGAATCCATTCCCAAAGCCCGTTTAAATTTACTTATTTGATCAAAGTTTTTTCAGTTCTTCCACTACCATGTCCCAGACCTATAACGTAACCCTGCTCCCCGGTGATGGCATTGGCCCCGAAATTATGGCGGTGGCGGTGGCGGTGTTAGGCAAAGTGGCCGACCAGTTTGGCTTTGCGTTTAATTTTCAAGAGGCTTTAATTGGCGGAGCGGCCATTGATGCCACAGGGCAACCCCTACCGGAGGCAACCCTAGCCCAAGCAAAGGATAGTGATGCGGTACTCTTAGCGGCGATCGGGGGTTATGCCTGGGACAATTTACCCCGTTCTCAAAGGCCGGAAACTGGTTTGCTTGCCATTCGGGAAGGGTTGGGGCTATTTGCCAATTTACGTCCTGCGACGATCTTCCCCCAATTGATTGACGCTTCCAGCCTGAAACGGGAAGTGGTGGAAGGGGTGGATATTATGGTGGTGCGGGAACTAACCGGCGGCATTTATTTTGGTAAACCGAAGGGTATTTTCGAGACGGAAACGGGGGAAAAACGGGGGGTCAATACCATGGCTTACACCGTGGGAGAAATTGACCGCATTGCTAAGGTTGCTTTTGAAACGGCTCGTAAACGACGCGGGCAACTCTGTTCAGTGGATAAGGCTAACGTATTAGATGTGTCCCAACTGTGGCGGGATCGGGTCATGGCGATCGCCGTAGATTATCCCGATGTGGAACTGTCCCATTTATATGTGGATAATGCGGCCATGCAATTGGTGCGGAGTCCCAGACAATTTGACACCATTGTGACGGGCAATTTATTTGGTGATATTCTTTCCGACATTGCCGCCATGTTAACCGGCAGTATTGGCATGTTACCCTCCGCCAGTTTGGGCAGTGATGGCCCTGGGTTATTTGAGCCCGTCCACGGTTCCGCCCCGGATATTGCCGGCCAGGATAAAGCTAACCCCCTAGCCCAGGTGCTCAGTGCCGCCATGATGTTGCGCTACGGTTTGGATCAACCCCAGGCGGCCGATCGCCTTGAGGATGCAGTGAAAAAAGTTTTAGAACAGGGTTACCGCACCGGTGATATTCTTTCTCCTGGCACACAATTGGTGGGCTGTCGGCAAATGGGAGAGCAATTGTTGAGCATCCTAGATGAAATGTAACGACCATTGCCCTTGGCTAAAAACTAGACAAACTCTGCCCTATTAATTTCCCCACGGCCAGGCGGTTCGGGTCAAATTAGATCTTGGTCGGATAACTAAGAATCTTCTGGGGTGGCCCTTACGTCAAACCCTATTGTTATTTATGATGATGGCTAACCTGGCTGACATTTTTCGGTCAATGGCTACAACACATATGCGTCCTGAGTGGGGAGTTTGTTATGGTTTTTATTCCTGATGAGAGCGATTTTGATGTGGAGTACAGGAGCGTACCCATGCCCCTAGACCCCAAAATGTTGCGGATGGCCCGACGCATTTATCGCAGTTACCGCATGCTCCACCCCCGATCCCAAAAGCAGCCTCTGGGCATTGCTATCCATAAAGAAACCCACCGGGGTCAACTGATGTTCAATCGTCAGCCAGTGCTGTTGCCAGGGGAATGTTTCGTACCCTTAAACCAACTGGAAGCGGAAGCCCAGGTAGTTTGAACTAGCTTCATCCCTCTGTTATGACCGAATCTTCGCCCCTAGCACCATCGACGGCCCCGGCAACCCGCAAACTTTGGTTAGCGGCCATTAAGCCCCCCATGTACACGGTGGCAGTGGTGCCCATTACCGTTGGTTCGGCGGTGGCCTATGGCCTTACTGGGCAGTGGCATGGTGATGTTTTTACCATCTTTTTGCTGTCGGCGATCGCCATTATCGCTTGGATTAACCTGAGCAATGATGTGTTTGACAGTGACACGGGCATTGATGTGCGTAAAGCCCATTCGGTGGTTAATTTGACCGGCAATCGCAATCTAGTTTTTTTAATTAGTAACTTTTTCTTGCTAGCTGGTGTGCTGGGGCTAATGAGCATGAGCTGGCGAGCCCAGGATTGGACAGTGTTGGAGTTAATTGGGGTGGCCATATTTTTGGGCTACACCTACCAAGGGCCCCCTTTTCGCCTCGGCTACCTAGGATTGGGGGAATTGATTTGTTTAATTACCTTTGGCCCCCTGGCGATCGCCGCCGCCTATTATTCCCAGAGCCAAAGTTTTAGCTGGAATTTGCTTACGCCTAGCGTTTTTGTGGGCATCAGCACGGCGATTATTCTTTTTTGCTCCCACTTCCACCAGGTAGAAGATGACCTGGCCGCCGGCAAAAAATCCCCCATTGTTCGTTTAGGCACCAAGTTGGGGTCCCAGGTTTTAAC
This sequence comes from Synechocystis sp. FACHB-908, assembly GCF_014698595.1. Classification (NCBI taxonomy): domain Bacteria; kingdom Bacillati; phylum Cyanobacteriota; class Cyanophyceae; order Synechococcales; family Merismopediaceae; genus Synechocystis; species Synechocystis sp. FACHB-908. The sequence goes on from NZ_JACJTH010000036.1 coordinate 55,823, forward strand.
CCTGTCGGTTGTTAGTCTTTATCTAATTACGGCGATCGGCGTTTTGTGTCATCAGGCTCCATGGCAAACGTTACTGATAATTGCCAGTCTGCCCTGGGCAGTGCAATTAATTCGCCATGTGGGGCAATATCATGACCAGCCGGAGCAAGTCAGTAACTGTAAATTTATTGCTGTTAATTTACATTTCTTCAGCGGCATGTTAATGGCTGCGGGCTATGGCTGGGCTGGCCTGGGCTAAGGACTACCACCGCCAGTGGGTTAAGATGAATTACATTATGAGCAATGGTTTGTCCCCTACCCCCATCAACGCCCCAGGCTGGTTAAACAGTGGGGTTGCTAGTCTTTTGGTCAATGGCCATGTTCCCCAAGGCTTAGAACTGACCAATCAAAATTTGGCTGGGTTAGTGTTTCCCCATGGGGACCTCAGCCAGGTCGCCTTGATCGGCTGTGATTTACGCTTTGCCAATCTGGAAGGGGCGGATTTGACGGATGCCAATTTGATTGCTGCCAGTCTGCACAAAAGCAATTTGCGTCGGGCTAACCTCTGTCGGGCCACCCTCAATCGCTGCAATTTGAGTGAGGCGGATCTAACTGAAAGTGATGCTAACGAAGCCCTTTTTTGTCAGGCTGTTTTTACCGAAGTGGAAGCCCACGGCTTAAGACTTTACCGAGCTAAGGTCAGCCAAGCCCAATTAATGGGAGCCCATCTCCACCAAGCCTATGCTCCGGAGGCAGATTTTAGTGCGGTGGCGGCGATCGCCGTTGATTTGCGCTGGGCTAATTTAAGAAAGACTAATTTTCGGGGGGCGGATTTACGCTATGGCAATTTTCGGGGGGCGAATCTAACCCAGGCGGATTTTACCGGGGCCAACCTGAAAGGAGCTAATTTACGGGGGGCAAACTTAGTGGGCACTAACCTGCAACGGGCCGACCTCAGTGATGTTACTTGGTAGATGAAAAGATTTTGATCTCAACTCTGATAAAAACAATAAAAACTGACCTTTGCAATACCGTCGTTTTGGCCGCACCAATCTGAATTTATCTGTTTTTTCCCTGGGCACCATGCGGGGCTTAGGCAATCGCCAGCAATTTGTGGCTACGGTGGAAAAGGCTCTAGCCGGGGGCATTAACCACATCGAAACAGCGGCGGCCTACGGAGAAAGCGAAGTTTATTTGGGGGAGTTACTGAAGGAATATAATCGCTCCGATATTTACCTCACCAGTAAAGTTTGTCCCACGGAGAACTCAGCACAATTTATCCAGGGCCTTGACCGTTCTCTGCAACGACTCCAGGTGGATTATTTAGACTGCTTTGCTATCCATGGCATTAATACCTCCGAGCATTGGCAATGGTTACAGCAATTGTGGCCGGCGATAGAAAGAGCCCAACAACAGGGAAAATTTAAACATCTTGGCTTTTCTACCCACGGTAGTTTGCCCCTAGTACAAGAGGTCGTTGCTTCGGGAAAATTTGCCTTTGTTAACCTGCATTATTACTGGTTTAATCAGCATCTTGCCCCGGCGATCGCCTCAGCCTATGGGCACGATATGGGCATTTTCATCATTTCCCCTGCTGACAAGGGCGGTCAACTATACACACCAACCGTAACTTTGCAGAACCTCTGTCAACCCTTTACCCCTTTGGGTTTAACCTACCGTTTTCTCTTGAGCGATGCTCGCATTACAACCCTGAGTCTTGGCCCCGCCATTCCCCAGGAATTGAATGAACCTCTATCCCTTGGCGATCACCTGGAGCCATTGAGTGAGCAAGAACAGAGAATTTTGCAAAATTTGCTTGACCATCAAAAACAAGCATTGGGTACGGATGCCTGCCACCAGTGTTATCAATGTTTGCCCTGCCCGGAGGAAATTAACATTCCCGAAATTCTACGTCTACGCAATTTAGCTGTCGCCTTTGATATGCAAAGTTTTGGTCAATATCGCTATCAAATGTTGGAAAATGCGGGGCACTGGTTTCCCGGTAAAAAAGGCGATCGGTGTACCGACTGCGGGGATTGTTTGCCCCGGTGTCCCCATAATCTGGCCATTCCCGAGCTTTTGCGGGATACTCACCAACGGTTGCGGGGTAAAAGCCGTCGTCGTTTATGGCAGGATTGATCATTAGGCTATAAATTCAACTTCTGTTTTTTGCCTCCATAATCTACCAATTAGGACTAAAGCCTATCGATACCATCTACGGCCAAACCCAACGGCTTAAAACCAGTCAAATTAAGCAACTAAAGCGCCTCTATCAACAGCGTCTCCCCGGCGATCGCCTGCTAACGGTGGAATTAGCCCAGCGTTTGGGGGCCATCAGTCAGGAAATTAAACAGCCGGTTTCAGTGTATGTGAACCGACGGGGGCAAATTATCCGGGTGGGGGTAGGTACGCCCCGACAAACCCAAATTCCGCCCTTGGAATTGCCCCGCTATGGGGAAAAACGACTATCCGGCATTCGTTGCCTCACCACGGATTTAAAGGGCGAAGCCCCCAGGGAATCTAGTTTAATTGCCATGGCCCTGCAAAGATTGGATGCCCTAGTGGTGCTAAGCGTTACTGGCCAGGGTTTTGCTAAACGGGGTGGCGGCGTCACAGGCTATATAGACACGGGGTATTTGGCCCATTTATTGCCCCAAAGCAGTGACGATATGGGGGATAGGGTAGCCGATTGGGTGGTTTCCCCAGCGGTGGCCTTGGAAGATTTGGCCGAAGAAGCCATCCTCGATTTGGTGGAAAGCCTAGAGGCGGAATTTGAACGGGAATTCATCGCCCGTCAGGTGGAAGCAGGGCAGGAAAGGGTCTTGGTGATGGGACTTAAAACCAGTGAGTTGGATGACCAGAGCTTTGCGGAAGGTTTGACCGAGTTAGAACGACTGGTGGATTCCGCCGGGGCCCAGGTGCTCCAGGTCATGCAGCAAAATCGCAGTAAACCCCATCCCCAAACCGTAGTGGGGGAAGGAAAAGTGGAAGAGTTGGCCTTGGCAGTGCAAACCACGGGGGCCAATCTAGTGGTTTTCGACCGGGATCTGTCCGCTGCCCAGGTGCGGAACCTAGAGCAACGCTGTGGAGTTAGGGTCATTGACCGCACGGAATTAATTTTGGATATTTTTGCTCAGCGGGCCCAATCCAGGGCCGGTAAATTACAGGTGGAATTGGCCCAATTAGAATACCTGCTACCCAAATTGGTGGGTCGAGGCCAGGGCATGTCCAGGTTGGGGGGAGGCATCGGCACTAGGGGGCCAGGGGAAACCAAGCTGGAAACGGAACGGCGCACCATCCAAAGTCGCATTGCCAAGCTACAAAAGCAGGTTAATGAGTTACAGTCCCATCGCTCCCGGCTAAGGAATCAACGCCAACAACAGGCTGTCCCCACCGTGGCGATCGTCGGTTACACCAATGCGGGCAAATCTACTTTACTTAATGCTCTCACCCAAGCGGATATTTACGCCGCGGACCAATTGTTTGCCACGTTGGACCCCACCACCAGGCGTTTATCCTTGTTGGATCCGGAGAATCAAACCTACCATCCCATTTTGCTAACGGATACGGTGGGCTTTATCCATAAATTGCCCGACGCTTTGGTGGATGCGTTTCGGGCCACGTTAGAAGAAGTAACGGAGGCGGATCTACTGCTCCAAGTGGTGGACCTATCCGACCGAGCTTGGCGACGGCAAATTGCCTCAGTGGCTAATATTTTGGCAGAAATGCCTCTTGCTACGGCCCCCATGGTGATGGTGTTCAACAAAATTGACCAGGTGCCCAGCGAAGCTTTAGCAGCGGCCCAAGCGGATTATCCCGAGGCAATTTTCCTGGCGGCGGCCCAGGGCATTGGCTTGGAAACTCTGAAAAAACGTTTACTAGAGCAAATTCTGACGGATTTGACTGATTAGTGTCTATTTCACACTAATTATCGCTCTTCTATCATTGTGGGTAGGATAAAATGGAGAAGATAGTCTGAAATGCAGAGGTGGTATATGGTTGCCCTACGTGAAGCAAAAGAAACAGTACAATTCATTGACAAATACTGCGAAGGATACAGAGACTTATTTTATTTCCAGAAGTGAGAAGCTTTGAATACTTGCATCTAGGATTAATTGCGAATATCAAGAGAAAAACCTTCCCAGAAATAGCTAAGGTAGTAGGACTAGAAAATGGACAAGGATTTGACTATTTCTTCGGTAAAAGCCCTTGGTTGTTAGAGGAGGTGAGGGAAAGAAGAATTAATAAAATTCTGAGTTTTGCGGAAGGAGAAGCAATAACAATGCTCATAGACGAAACAGGGGATAGGAAAAAAGGAAGAAAGACAGATTATGTTGCGCG